>WRKP01000012.1 GCA_009778035.1 Planctomycetaceae bacterium | reverse complement strand
GCAACCTCTACATCAAAAAATTGTACTGGGAACGCGACCCGGAAAGCGATTATGAAGCACCGGTTTTCCCATTCCCAAGAGACAGCATCATGCTCATTCGGCAGGATTTGGTTGATGCCGACAGAGATAATCCGGGCAAAGGCACACAAATACCAATTCGCACACACAATCGCGACGGCTACTCCATGCAGGATGAACTTTTTGATGGTTTTGAGATCCGTAGACGAGATAGTTATGATGGTTTCATCCCACCATTACCTGAATTGCAAAATAGGGGCGATGTAAACAATACTACTGTTAACAAGTTTCTCATCACACAGGCGTATTTTGCTCCGCATTCGATGCGACTGCAAAAACAAGGCCGAAACGTCATGCCAGATGACTTGGAAGATTTTAATATCAAGACGGCACCGGCATTACGGCTACGATTTGGTGAAGAGCGAATGGTTTACGGCATCCTCTTTTATCGCACATTTTGGGGACGGCATATCGACTGGTCTATGTCAGAGAACGAAGAACATTCTGTACAATTATTACTATTGCCAGAATATGCCGATGTGTATGAAAAGATTTTTGACTCCAATGAAGCAAAGGATTATGTGGAACCGGACGAGGAACAATTACGCATCACCATCAGTATAGAGCAATTTCCCTACAATAGAAAAGCATACTTTGGCGGCGTACCTTGTATCGCCAATCTTGACACACCGGTTACAACAAAGGAAATATTCCTGCGCTGGTCGGGATATTTAACGCACGTTCAATTATTGGATGCTCCCATCATCAGGCCGGAATACTGGACGTTGGCCGACAACGAAGAGATGCTCTATTCTTGGCCGCATTTGGCCGATAGAATTCTGCAAGCCAATTCAAGTGCCACACAACAAGACATCGATGTCCCTATTGTTGAACCCGAAAATTGGGAGGCAATAGAAAATGACAGAGAAAAAACAGACGATCATATCCGTACAGTTGATGCAATCGAAGGATTTGATTTCGATATTAGCCAACGCACATATGAGTACAGGGGCGACATTAGCACCGGAATATTGTTTGCCCATCCATGCGACCGAGACTACTTCAATGACTATGCGATTGGGGATTGTCCTTGGCATTGTCGTAGCAGAGGGCCCTATCACACCATTGATTATTATGCTGAATGTATAACTTCCTACGATGGCCAGTATGATGCACAAGCCATAAGCGATGAATGGCAGTTGGAAGGTTTTGACAAATGCGGCCATCATTTTGACGCAGATGGAAACATCAGAGATAGGGATTCGCAATACAATCGCAATCATTTTGTGCATAAAGTGAATGACGATATTGAGTACGTTGTACGGGACGTCGGCAATAACCAAACATACGTGGCGAATAAATCCTTGTTGAGTTGGTACTACTCGCCGGAAACCAACAGTTGGAAAAGCAACTACACGCGGCCAAGTACGCCAAATCAGATGCGCCTCCTGGTTACCTTTCCAAGCACTCAAGTTATAAAAGGCTGTATCAATCCGATGTCTGTTCCGGCAACGTTCAATAAGCCTACTTTTTTCAAGAACGGCAATACATACCGGTTCAATCCCGGTGTCTATGCAGATTACATTGTGCCTTGGCGTGTGTTGATCGAAGGGAAAGTAGATAACAACATACGAACACCGTGGGAGTTGATGGATGAGTTTGCACTAGAACATTTCAGTGCCCGGGCGCATACCTATTTTTCATACCCAAGAGAAGTAAAGTTTATCCGCATCACCATACAAGATTGGTATGGGAATAGCTTGATGGATGACATGAAAAATGATTATGTGTATAATGATCCAGGCACACAGCATAAGACGACGCTCGGGCATTATGGCAAATACAGTGCAGTAGAATCGGACGCCCGTTCCCTTGTGCTACATCATTCACCGCACAATATCGGAACAATGATGGCAAGTGCCGATTATGCGGCACTGCAAGCAGAATGGCAGATGTGGAAAGACCGGACAATCCAAAGTCTATGGAAAGGGATTTACATTCCGCCATTTCTGTTCTTTGGAGGGAAGTGATGTGTAGTTAAGTATTTGGCATGTTGCCATTTAGCGCAAAAGGAGATATGAATGAACAATTTTGCTAAAGAATTAGATAGTTTATCGAAGGATATTTTGGGGGCTGTATCTCCCATAGTAGTGATCGTATGTTGCCTTAAGACTGGTATTTGGTATATTTTGTATTGTTTTATATTTGATACAACTATGTCTTTTACCTGTCTTCTATCTGTTGCTTCTGTGTCGATATTTTTTTTACTGAAACTATTACTTTGGAAATGAGCGACTTATTGTTGCACTTCGTTGGTTGCTACTATTGAGTTTGTTTCCTAGCATGATAATTGAGATAGCAACAGAATAAGCAGCTGAGAGCCAATGTGCAGAAATTATCAGCGTTTACTTGAAAAAGGTGTTTTTGTAAGTATAATACCGGAAGCGTAACTATTTTCATTGGACATGCCGAAACTTTGCATAAATGCGGACATCCAATCAACGCCCTGCGAAGGCGGTGTGCATAGCCGAACGATAAAATGCAAGGCAGGACATGCCACGGATTGCCTGCGAGATTGCAGCGAAAAGTGTCCTTCGTATCGGGCGGCAGAACAGCGTAAATCAATTTTGCCGGAACAGTATTCACCCTACACGAAATCGCCGGTGTATAATCCGACAAATGCACCAAAGACGACTACTGGCTCATCTACCCCAAGACAAGGTGGACGTGTTACGCCTTTTAACACACCGGTGACTCAAACGAAAGGACGAAGTTGTGGCGGCTGCGGACAGAATGTAGCGAGTCAACCACACACAAACAAATCATGGTAGTATTATCATTATGGAAATTCTCCTAATTGTATTTGGTCTTGTCGGCCTGTCATTGATAATCGTTCGCGGTACGATATTTCACAACTTCCGCGAATGGTTGCTGGAAACTCGCCCGAACGACATCGGCTACCTTTTTACATGCACGCAGTGCATGGGATTTTGGGTCGGACTATTCGGCGGTAGTGTGTATAGCGACATCATCACCGCAATACTATATGCCGGTATGGTAAGTTTGTTTGCGACAATAATTGATCATTGGATACTTGTCCGTGCTGCGAATGAATGACCTTGCAATTACGTAGCCAAAGAAAAGAACAACATAATGCAATAGTCTATTTGACAATTCGATTGCATTAGAGTATTATAGTTTAACCATTGTAGGAATTGCCATGCCATTTGACCAAGTAAACTTTCTCCCCCGTTTCGTAGCGTCGATTGAAGACGAGCCGCCCGTGATTGGACATCTGTGCTTTTGCTAACGAGCCTGGATTGGGCGGTGGGACTATTGTTTTTGGCGTACAACTCAATAAAAAATTGGCAATACCTGCGTATGAAGTTATCGGCATTGAAGCCTCCGATACGGTCTCCGCTAATTTAGCCAGCCAGTGTGCCTCGCTTTTTAACATCACGCTTCGCCCCGTACCGGGATGATTGATAACTCACTCTACCGACAACACAGCGACTGTGATACGCTCCGGGCGAGCCGAAAACTTAAACAGTTGTGCGATACGGGCTTGTTGGCGATGCAGAATAGAGGCCCGGCAACCTATTATGTCCCTGGGCCGGTATTGAACGAGACTTTCTCATCAACCCGAGCGCAGCAACTGGAAAATGTCGAACGCCCACTGGAATGTACCAACCTCCCGCCTAAAAGTACCAACCTCCAAAAAGAAAGTACCAAGCTATCACTCAAAAGTACCAACCTTTCGTCCAAAAGTACCAAGTCCAACGGAAACGATATCGAACTTGTCGAAAAGACGGAGATATTAAACGATGATTTGAGAAGGCGTATCCAATCCCTCCGAAAAAAGGAAGATGGCGATGTCGTGCAGAGGCTTATTGAAGAAATTTGCTATGAGGCATCGATGAGCACAGAAGAGTTGGCGAGTTTATTAGGCCGCAACCCTAAAGCGTTGTACCGGGAGCACATTCGCATACTGGTGCAGGAAAACAGACTGTTTCTGGTAAATCCCACGAACAAAAATGACCCAAAGCAAGCATATACGAGCCGGAAAGAATAATGTGGGCATTGGGTTTGACGGGCTTTTCCAAAATCCCTGCTGAAATTCACGGGATTTCCTTGCCATCCTGCCTCCAAATTTTACCTTGAAGCCTCATACAAACAAGAAGTCGCCCATCCAAATCGCTGGACATCTCTGGACATTCGCCCATTTTCCATAGTCTTGTGATTTGCCGTAAGTCCCTGTACGGAAAGGCGATGCAACATAATTGACAAAGAGATGGGTTGAGGTATAATGAGAGGGCAACTTCCGGCGAAATATAAGTCGCAAACGTTTGCGGCACCGGAAGTTATGGTAAATTATTTGTTCTCATGGCATTCCTCTTTCGCCGGAAGGACGAAGATGCACCCTAGCCGCCCGCCGTGGCCGTAATGGGTGTCATCATCGTTGCCAGCATCGCCTCGATTTCCTCTTCCTCCTCGGATTCCTCCTCCGGCGGTAAAGCCTCGGGCTCCGGTAATGCGGGAACCGACAAATTCAGCGGCGAAACTTCCAAATCCGATGCCGGTTCGGAAAATGCCTCTTCCCCTTCAAGAGGCTCGCTCTCAAACGATTCGGGAGGCAAATAATCCGGCAACGCATCCGTCGCGAAAGAACTCGCTCCCATCACCAAATCCGCATCTTCCAATGCCGAATCTTCCAACGGCGAGTTCTCTAAGCCGGTATCTGCCGATTCCGCATCGGAAAATATCATATCGGGCGGTGTCGCTACGTTGGGAAGGCCGGACGTCGACCACGACGGCATCGACTCTTCCGCTACCGCCGACTCGACGCCGGAAAGGGCATCATCCAAATCGGCATCCAGCAGGCCACTGTCCAATGGGCCACTGTCCGGCAACGGCAGGTCGGCATCCGAAATACCCGTCGAAGGCATTTCGACCGCGATCGAATCCATTGCCGAATCCGACTCAATCGGCTCCGCAACGGCCATCGGCTCCGGCTCCACCGCGGACTCAACCGCCGCCGCGGGCTCATCCAGGTCTGAATCCGGGGAATCAAGCACATATTTGACGGAAAATTCGTCTTTCGCGACAAGTTCTTCCGGCAACGGCTCCACGGCCACAACGGGCTCTTCGGGCAATTCGGCCGCGACGGGCTCCTCCGCAGCAGGTTCCTCGACAGCAGGCTCTGCGGCAATCGACTCCGCGGGTTCGGCTTCCGCTTCCGGCGGCGGAGGAGGAGTCGAGGCCGTTGGGGTCAGGGCTGCCGACAGGGCCTCGGGCAGCGACGGCAATGGCTCTCCCGACGGGGATGACAAAAAGACCGCTTTAGCCTGGTCGGCCAAGCCCATCCGCTGGGCCGTCTCGAAAAATTGGGAAACGGCCTGGAATGCCGCCCCGAATACGGCCGTCATCGTTTCGCACCGCTGAAGATTTTCCTCTTGACCAGCAACGAGTTGTTCGCTTTCGGTCTTGGATTCGCTAATCAGCGTTTGAATCCGCGTCAGACTTTGCTGCGTCAGTTCTATATCGTGTTTGACGGCAGCGGATTCTTCGGCAATGCCGGTAATTTGTTGGGCAAAATCAGCAACTTTTTTATCAAGGTCGGCAATCCGTTCGGTCAGCGGGGCCATTTTCGGTTGAATGGCAGATACTTCGCGTTCGATGGCCGCTAATTTTTCGACGACAGGATTCATGGTGTTCAATCATTGCCGACGGGCTGCCGACACGACGTAAGCATACCTCATTATTTCGCAAAAGTCAAGTAAAACGAGCAAGATAGGCAACGAACAGGTAGGCAGTCGACCGCCGGGCGACTGCGTGCGGTACTCCGCACTTCCCATCAAACACGCCTCCGGTCGGCTATCGCCGACGATGCCGCCCGGCGGTCGGCATCCTACCTCGGAATAACGATCCACACAAGGTAGGCAGTCGACCGCCGGGCGACTGCGTGCGGTACTCCGCACTTCCCTCCAAACACGCCTCCGGTCGGCTATCGCCGACGATGCCGCCCGGCGGTCGGCATCCTACCGCGGAATAACGATACGCCCCCCCACCCCCAAAAAAAAACCGCGGGCCCCAAAGGACCCGCGGCATAACATCTAAAATGTTATCAAACTACCCTACCCTACTACAATACTAGCGGACGATTGCTCGGCCAACTACCGAACGCACCTCTTGGGTCGTTCCATCCGCGAACGTTACCGTCGTTACCGCCCAAACCGCTACCGTGTGCTGGCCACTGACGCCGCTTACCGTAAACGTCTGGGGTTGGTTGGTTGCCACACTCGTCGTTGCCAGTGTCGGGGCACCCGCTACGTTGACATTGATAGCCGTGCCCGATACGGTAACCGGGAGTGGTGTACCCGCCGTTTCGGTGGCAATCTTGGCAGCCGACTGGTTTCCGCTGTACACCGAGATTTCGTAGTGCGTCGCATAGGTCGTCGCCCGAACTGCAGCCGCGGTGATGTCTCGACCGCTGCTACCATTGTTCGTTGCAATGATCGGCAATCGGTTCTGAGCCGTTTGCGGCGTCACGGTAACGGACATACCCGATGCTCTCATTGCCGGTGCAACATAAGCAGTCGTTTTGACACTCACTCGAGCAAATTGGTCACGGTTGTTCGTCGCGTGTTTGAAGGTTCCGGCAGTGTTATTTGCCGCAACATTCGACGAATCGGTCGCGTAAATCTGCGTCGTGTAAGTCATACCAGCCTGCAAGCCGTTGAGCGTAACCGCCATACCGGGTCGTGCATTGTTGCCAGTACCCACCGTGAAGCCGACGAAGATTTCCGACTGCCTCAAGGCGTCTGCATCCAACGGATTGACCGCACCGTTAAGGTTTGGTCCGGCCGCGGTCGACGATGTGATGAGGCCATTCGCTGCGTTGAACACCTGCAAACGATCATGCACAATGACATCTTTGATGACCGGTGCATTGAGGTCGCCGATTTCGATTCGCAAGGTTGCCAGTACCACATTGTTGACCCAGCGTCCGTTATCACCCAAGGCACGGCCGAGGATTTGGATGCTGTAGCCGTCAATACCCGAAGTCGGCATGGCCCAGCGGACTTGTGCCGAATTGATGGTTTGCGAGCCTTTGACAACTGCCGGTCGCAACGCATTGACTTGCTGCGGGGTCAAGGTTTTGGCATTGACCGTCGCGGCGGCACTTGCACCAGCGCCGTCTGCATTGGCACCGGCAACGGTGAAGCGATACGTCAGACCCGCCGTCAAACCGTTGATGGTAACACCCACGATTTGACCGTTTTGCGTATGCCATACCAAGTTTTCCGGGTTGGCCAACGCTGCTTGAGCAGCCGTAAACGCTCTTTGTGCTGCTGCAGAACTTCCTGCCTGTACCGCATTAATCACATAGGTGGCATTGCTTCCGATGTTGGCAACATTGTCCGTTCGCCAAGTCAGCGTTACGCTGTTATGGGTCGGCGGGATGGCCAACGGTCGAGCGGCATTGGATACCGCCGTCGCGGCTTGCGGCCTGACGGCAACACCAGTACCCGTCGCGGCGGTGGTTCCGGTTTGGATTCCCGCCTCGGGACCAGCACCTTCGGCGAACACTGCGGCCGATTCCGCACCCGCGGCACCGACTGCTTTGACCGAAATGAGGTATGCACCCGGATTCAAGCCCGAAAGCGTGAACGAATTCACGAGACCGGTATGAATGGAGAACGGTGTGCCCAATCCGCCATCTGTGCCCACAAATTGGTAGGTAACGACGTAGCATGTGATCCCGCTGGCGCCAACCGGCGTCGTCCAGGTAACATTAAACGAGTTCGTTCCCGTCGGCGTGGTGTTCACGTTGGTTGGCGGCACAAGGGTTTGTGCTTTAGCAGTTGCACCGTCGACACTGGCGTTCGGGTCAGACTCAACACCGCCTGCAAACACGGCAACGACCTGTACATAATAGGTCTGGCCGGGCGTGAGACCGTTAATCACGGTTTCAAGTGCAGTGGCGCCGGTCGTCGTGCCTGTTGTGGCCGTTCGGACAATCGAACCGGAAATCGTTTTCGTCGATCCGCCGACGAAATAGGGGCTTTCCGAGTAGGTAACATTGTACGATACCGCTCCATCAACTTGCGGCCAAGTAACAACCAACTGACCATCTTCGGTACCGGGTGCCACCGTTACGGGCATCGCGTAGGTCGCGATCGTAATGGTCGGACTCGATGCTGCCGAATAGGCCTCGGCGTTTTGCGGGTCGGCAACCACATAAATCTGGTATGCCGTTCCTGGCATCAGGCCGGTGAGCACAACATTCGTGCCCGTCGTGGTCGCTTGTCGCCAAGTTTCGCCGCCGTCGGCACTGTATCGCACCGTGTAACCCGCAACCGCACCGGCGGGACCGCCTGCCGTCCAGGTTACATTCATCGTGCTCTGCGATACACCTCCGTCCGGGACATGAACGTTCGTGGGCGGAGTGAGCGGAGTTGTTGCCGCACCGACTTCAAACACGATTTCATTTCCTTGGCCGTCCGTCGCATACGCGGGATCCGAAGGATTCACCGGGACATTCCCGCCCGCATCAGGGCCGGTTCCCGCCGCCGGGCCCACCATTGCCGTTACCGAAATTCGGTACGAACCTTGCACGACTTGCTCGAACACATGGCTAAACTGATGTGCCGGGACGGTTACGCCGATGATGGCACCACCGCCGGTCGGTCGCAATTCCACCAGGTAATGGCCGACATGCTCGGCATTGACCGCCGGTGCATTCCAGGTAACGGTAATCGCGTTGCCTTGGAGTGTCGCGGTAACATTTTGCGGCTGGCCGATCGTGATTTCCGAAACTTCCTGCGGCGTTACCGTGATGGCCGGGCCGGTTCCTGCTCGGTATTCCTCGGTATTGGCCGGTGCCGTCGTTACGGTAAAGGTATACGCCGTGCCGTTCGTCAGACCGGAAATGCTTCCCGTCCAACCGCCGTCCGCAGTCAACGTTACGGTGAATTCGCCGCTTGCAATCGTGATGGTCGCGATGTTGGTCAACGCCGCCGTGTTGGTTACGCTAAACACTACCGTTCCGCCCTGCTCCGAATCGCCATCCGCGGTGATCGTGACGTCGCTCGGCACATTCGCCGGGATACGATCCAGCGTCGTTACGGTTGTCGTAACGGTGCGAGAATTACCGGATTCATTGGCGGGAGTACCATCTTCGATCGTCGCATGACTGGCCGCCGTGAACACATAAGTAACATTGTTCGCCCCGAGGGTCAAACCGGTCATTTCCTGCGTCCAGCCGCCAGTGGATTCACTCAACGTTACCGTTCTATCGCCAACGCTAATCACGACGGAAGCAATATCGGCTCGGAGTCCCTCGGCAAGGGTGAATGTTACGCGATCACCGGCATCGCTGCGATGTCCCGTTACCGTAATGCTCTCTGCATTGACGCTGATGTTCGTGTACGCCTGCGGTGTGCCGACGATGTTCGCAATATCCGGTGCGTTGAAGGTAACGAATTCGTTGCCGCCCGTCACGTTTGCCGTAATCGAGAGCGTCTGTTCCGACGCGGCCAAGCCGGTGAAGGTAACAGTCCAGTTATTTCCTTCGTTCAAGTCCTGGGTATTTTCGCCGTGTGCAACGGTGAAACTCGGGACATTCGCTCCGAAGAACGCAATTCCCGGCGTGTTCGGATTGAAGGAAATCGTTACGCTGTCGCCGCCAGCCGAGTACCAATAAGGCGTAAAGGCACTGTTCGGGATGACGATGGTGTTGTCCAATCGCAGAGCGGGCGAGGTAATTTCCCCCGTGCCGTCTTGACCATCCTCGAAGCGTGCTCCCGTCGCTTCCAAATTCACTTCTACCGTGAACGTCGGGGTGGCACCGGGCTCAAGCGTGTTCATCGTGATCGTTCCCGACCACTCATTCCCGGCATTGAGGGTAACAGTCCCGCCGCCGCCAACAATGACGATGCTGGTAACGCCTTCCGGCAATTCAAAATCGCCCAAACTGAAGGTCGCACTCACGACTTCCGAGTTCTGCGTTACCGGATCGATCTCGATCGCCGCAATCACCGCTTCCGCATCGACGACGCGGATCGCACGCGGCGTTACCGTCCCGACCGGGTTGCTTACGCTAATCGGGATTTCGCCCGCTTCCGGCGTTTCCATCGTGAAGACCACTTCCTCACCGGCCACAATACCCGCACCGGTAACCGTTGCCGTCCAATTCGGCCCGGACAAGGTTACTTCATACGGCTCACCTTCCGCATCTTCGCCGTAGGTCAACGTGATGCTGCCAAGTTGTGCAAGCACCGCCGCCGGGATCGCATTCGTGCCCGTCGCGAGACTAATCGTTACGCTCGCGGTCGTGCCTTCATACCAGCCGGTAAACACGAAATTGTTCGCGCCGATCGTTACTTCCTCTTGCGGTTCGGCTGTTTTCACCGATACGGCATTTTCCGATTCCACTGGCTCAACATCCACAACAGGACTGGTGACCGTTAAGGTGAACTGGTAATCTGTATCCGGACTCAAGCCGCTTACGATACCTGCCGCCCTTCCGTCGGCGTCATATTCCCATTTCCATTCGATTCCGGCATCTTCCAGGTCGATCGGCTCTTCACTCCAGTCGCCGTCTTCGCCCGAATTCGGATCCCAAGTGCGAACTTGGATCTGGTAGTCGCCTGCACCGGTAACTTTCGCCCAGTCCAGCGTAACGCTGGTCGAACTCTTCGAAAGGAATTCCGATATCTCGTCTTCCTGCGGTTCGGCATTGAGCACGAAGATGGCCGGCGGTATCAATTTGTCGTTCAACGAAACCGTCTGCACATCCGAAAGGATGTCCCAATCTTCGAGTGTCCTTTGGTTGGCACCGGATCCGGTTGTATACCAGCCGACGGCTTGAACATGCATATAGAACGGGCTTCCTTCCTCGGTGGCACCGGGGATTTCCACGCCGTCCAGCGTGATTTTGTTCGCACCTTGAGCGGGAATGACCGTATGCGGCCAGTTTTTGTCGAAATCGCGGTCATCCGGATCCGTCGTGAACCATACATAGTAGGCAAACGCACCCGCAACGGCCGATCCGAGATCAATCTCGATGTCCCAAGTCCCGACGGCGTCTTCATCTTCCTCATCCGCGGGTACGAACTCGTATGCCACGATCTCGTCGGCAAACCGATCATTGAACTCCTGCAGAGCAAACGGGATCGTTACCGACATCACTTGGGTGATATCCGACAATTCCGGGCCGCTACTGACCGTGGCGTTGGTTACCGCAGTGATGGCTTGCATCCAGACGTAAATCTGTTTCCCGGATTCCAGCGGACTGGCATCGTTAAGCGACAAGACGAGCGAGGACTGGTTCGATACCGGGACGAATCTCATTTCGGCATCGGCGAAGTCGGCTTCGCTGCCGCCCGTCGTCGTGTACCACACATTGTAGCCGACGACGTGGCCGTCCGGCAAAACACCCGCCGGGTTGCCGTCGGCGTCTACCAGAACGCTGTGCCCGTCCAACCGGAGGTCAATCCTAAAATTGTCATTCCCGCTGAGGTAGCCCGGCTGACTCACCGTGATCTCGCTCAAAGTCGGTGTCGACAGTTCATACCGGAGGGTATGCGAAGTGGCTGCCGTGTAGTTCCCCGGCTTACTCGCATCTTCCTCACCGCCGATCGTCCAATAACCGGGCACGGGTTCCCCGTCGTCATCTATGGTTGCGTCCACCCAGGTATCCACAACGGGCGCGACCCATTCGCCGGGCGGCGAGTAAACTGCGTCACTACCAGGACCAACCGCTACGACCCAGAAGTAGTACGTTTCCCCTTGTTCCAAGGCGGCTACGAACTTCAAGTTGGGTTCGCTGTCGGGAGATCGGGTTATATTCGAGGTGTCCACTCCCTCGGCATCGGCGAAATTCTCCGTCGTCGAGGCGAAAAGTGTGTAGCGGGTCGGCGATACCTGGTCCGCAAATCCTCCGACCGCGTTCGTCCCAACCGGCTGGACATTCACGTTCGTCGTGATGACGTATTTGCCTTTGGTCGGGCTTGACCGGTCGGTGTCGAGCGTTACCGTGAAGGGGTTCGCCGCGTTCTCGTTGGTCTCGATTATCGGCGGGCTGGCATAGTAAAAAGGCACCGTGATATCCACTCCCGCCGACGGCGCGAAGGTCACCACCGGCGGCGTGAACATGATGTTCCGCTCAGTGCCGTTAAAGTTGGCCTCTTCCACGTGCATCTTGTTGCCGTGGTACGTTATGTTGGCAAGCCGTAGGACGTTTTCCGGAGGACTCATCGGGTTTGCCGGCGGCGGAACGATGGTAACTTGGGTGAATACCACTTCGTTACCGCCCACCGTCAGCGTTTCTTTTACATCACTGTTAGTCCATTCGACCCAGAGATCGCCGAGGTGGTAACTCGTAACCCAGAAGGTAACATCCACGCCGGAGGGGAGGTTCAAATCGCTCGCGGTCGCCAAGCCGAGGCCTGCATCAAGCAATCTGGGCTGGGAAACAACAACTTCGCCCGTTGCCGGATCGGTATACGACCAGTTCAGGTACGACATGAGTTCATTATTGTATGCCTGCTGACCAAGACTGCTGCCCACCCGCAGTTCGACCGTCCACAGACCGGTTGTCGTATTTTGTACGAAGGTCGTGTTATTGGCATAGAAGGATGTCCCATTCGCAGGCACCGTGCCGCCACTGGCCGAGAAACTGAGGGTCAAGTCCCCCATCAAGCCGTATTCTGCGCCAGTCCCGGCAGTCGCTTCCAGAGTGAAAATCTCCGAATCCGGAGCGGTAACGTAATTCTCATCTCCCCGAACCGCGATGATGAATTCGTATTCCACGCTCATCTCGAGGTCGATATTGTAGAACGTCAGCGTGGTAAGGTTCTGGCCGCTGGCTATACCGCAGGCAGTTGCGCTGCCGTTGGCGGTAACGCCCAAAGCGTCGCAACTCACGAAGCCGCGTTCTGCCAGCGATGCTTCCGGGTCATCCACGAAATTCGGGTCTGAATTGACCGCCGGCCGATACCAGAGTTTGTAGTAGGTGGCATTGGGAATCGGAGCGGCAATCGTAACCGTAACTTCCGACTTGCCCATTGGCGTAAAGGTACTGAGGTTATTGTTGACGGTCGCATTTGAGGAGACGGTCGGGATGCGTTGCTGCGTGGTAATCCCATTGATGACCACGGCATCGTTCCCGAGCAGGTAATCCGTCGTGAAACTTACCGGATTATCCAAGTCCGATACAAGCGACCGAATGCCCGAACTCCAACCATCGCGATTATTCTCAGCCGCCGAGGAAACCTGCACCCAAACGAAGTATTCCACGCCCGGCTCGAACTGGTCGGCTGCGGCCGTCCAAATTGCGGTTACGCCGTCGCTTTCCACGTTGCCCGTGTAATTGCCCGCGCCCAATGCACCGGTTATATCCTTGCCTGCTGTCCGGCGTAGGAGATTCCCCTCTTCGTCGCGGGCATTCCAGTCGCTGCTCGTCGAAATGTGCACCAAGTAAGACCGCACCGTTTCGACTCGCTCATTGAGTTTAATTGTTACATCCCAATTGCCAGCACCAGCACCACTTAGACGTTGCACAATGGTTGCACTTTCGAGAACCGGCTGGCCGATGTCGACCGTCGGCTCGATTTCCACCTTCAGGACGCCTTTGCCGTCGTTGGCGTTGGTGCCGGTGCCTATCCAAGCGGTCGGGATCGGCGAGCGGAGCGTGTCCTTCTCCGCTTCGATCTTATCATCACCATATTCCACCTCTTTGTTGTTGAATGCCTGGGCGAAAATGTAGAATTCGCCGGGGCCGAAGTAGCCTAACCCAGATTGACCAAATGCCGCTGCAGAGTTTACGTTACTGGCACCGGGAATTTCGATGGTAACTTCGCGTTTTCCGTCTACGACGTCGGGATCAACGGTTCCGACAAATTCAAACGCGTCGGCGAAGTTGGGCGTTGCCGAAATCCAGAATGTGTAATCTACATCTGTGTCGTTATCAGTAATGCCAGCGACGGCACTGACGTCGAATGTGAGCGTCCATTTCCCTTCGTCCCAAGTGTCGTACTGGGGTGCGCTGCCTGTCGGTTTCTTGCCTTGCTCAACCTTAATATCGGTGATTTCGACGGCATCGAGGGTGAACGTGCTGAGCGGTCCGCCTTCGGCTTCGACCGGCACGGATTGCGTTCGCACATCGCTGTTGAACGGCAGGGCCGTTACCCGGACATACCAGGTCCCGTCGCTTACGCCTTCAATGACGAATCTCGACCCGTTGGTGGACAGATTTTCCAACGCACCGCGGGGTTGCTCCTCGGAGAAGGTGAAGGGGCTATCGCCGGAGTAGAAACTCGGGGCCTGCGACCATTCGATGCGGAATCCGCTGGTATTTTGCCAAGCGGCATCATCCATCATCCAGGTTACTTCGATATCTTTCGTATCTTTCGCGTCCTCACCTTCACCTTCTTTGATGAATTCGGCTTTGACCCAAATCGGGCCGTCAATCGGCGGACTCGTGTTCACGGACATCTCATCCGAGATGACGGTGACGGTATCGGTGCGTCTGACCTCGACGTCTTTACTATCTATTGCCTCACCGTCATCAAGGAGCGTGGCCGACTTAAAATCTTCGATGATCCACCTATCTCCTTCGCGTTTCGCCAAGATACTGACCCCAGGCGTTGCCGTTCCCGTCGTGATAACGTTGAGCCAAGATTGTCCTGGCCAGCTTACTTGGTATGTAGCACCGGCAGTCGGTGTTGACCCGGTCCACTCGAGATACAGTTCGCCCTCAATCGGATCGCTGAAATCCGATACGAATTTTCCGGCATCGTGGCCTTTTAGACCGAGCTGGGTATCCTCGGTGAGAATCATAGTGTCCCGAATGCCCAAAAATTCGAAATTCGCGGCCGCATATAACGACCCCTCGCCTTCGAACATGACCGTCCATCGACTTGGGGTGCCGAACCCCTCGGGCTGACCTTCATGTTGGTCACTCCAAAACGCGTTTTGGTCACCCGACGATGGTGCAACGTCGAGTGGGATTTGGTAGAGCGTTCCATCAATTCTGTATTCGATGACGGGCATTCGCAGGGCGCCGCCCGGTCGGTTTGCATCGTATCCCGGGTACCCGACTGCCGTATGGAGGGCTGATTGGGTGACGTCCGCGGACAACGTGATTTCTACCCTCGAGAAGAGTGTTCCTTTCTCGTTCACGATGTGTGTGATACTTGTCGGGACCATCGGTTCATTCGAGCCGACGAAGTTCGACACATTCACGATCCCGTCCAATACCACGTCTACCACGCCGGGAGCACCGAACATGACCGTCCACTTCCCGTTCCCGTTCGGTATCGGCGATTCGCCCGGGACCCAAAGCGCGTACGCGGTTCCGGGCTCCATCTTGTCGGCGTCCGGCAAGGTGGTTACGACGATGAGTTTGGAATAGAAGGTTTCGCTGGTGTCATTATCGGTGAATTGTACGGCGAGTCCGAAGGGTTCGCCGACTTTGTAGTCTTCTCCAAACCCTTCGATGGCGTCCCGAATCGGATCGTCGCCCGTGTTGGCGCGAACCGCGATGGTGACGTCGAAGGTGGTATCGGTCCCCATAGTCGTCGATTCTTGTCCCGCCGGGCCGGTGGTAAAAGTTGTTGCTTTATCGATGACTCGGTAGCCGAGGAACTCGAACGTCCCGCCGTCTTGTAGGGCTGTGTGGGCGATGGTCCAAATCCCGACAGTGTTCGGGCTTCCTTCGGCAAATGTGGCATTTGTGCCTTTGGCCAAAGCGACCCAACAGTCGATTCCACCGGTTCTGTAGCCGATTTGAACTTGTTGGTTCGCTCCGCCGATCTCATCGAGCCAATCGTGGCTGCCTTCGATCTCGAACTCGACTTTCACGTCTTCAATTTCGAAACTCGCATGGGTCGTATACGGCCCTCCGGCAGTCGCAATGAACCGAGTTACTGTGGCTCCGAAAATATCCGCTCCGAATTGGCCAATCAATGAGGGATTCAAATTGGTCGTGAGCGTTCCCGCGGGTGGGGTGCCAACGTTGGCAATCGAGAAGTCACTCGCCGGGATGAAGATGGTGTAACCGTTGGCATCCAACTCAACCATACCGCCGGCGGCCACCCAGGTGGACAAGTTCGCCGCCGTGATCGGGGCTGCATTCCATTGAACACCGGAAATGTTGAACGCGACCTCATTGCCATTAGTGACGGCCGATGCCGCGATGGTTTGTTCGACGCCCGGCACCCGTTGAATCCCGATGATAAACGCGTTATCCGCACTATCCGCGTCGATTCCGTCAGGCAAATCCAGCGTGATGTTCCATTCGGAGTCACCAGCATCCCAAATCGCATTTTTCCCAACAACGAGTTGGACCCAAATGGTTGCGGTCTCATCATCTTCGATTTCGTACGTCACGCCGATCATGTGCGTTCCGTTGTTCAATGCGCCGGCGCCAAGTTGTGCGCCGAGGATGGTGAATGTTGCTTTTTCGTCATCTATTTCCGCACCGACTTCCGTCGCTGCCCCTGGTGCCAACTCAGCCGCAAGCGTCGCGACCCGCATGATCCCGAGGAATTCAATTTCTTCATCGTCGTCCGCCTCGACGTCGACGGTGATGGCCCAGCCGGTTCCGGCGGCCCAAACGGCCATTGCTCCCGGTCCAGTGTAGGAGAAATCGACCCATTTCTCAATACCATCATCAATGTAGCCGATGATGAATTTCCCACCGTTGAAGTAATTTTGATTCGCAAATGCCATGGGAAGAGCGAATTCGGCTTCGTTGTCAGCGGCTAAGACGGTGTCTTCCTCAAGGGCATCGGCCGGTACGGCAAAGTGTTCCCGCAGAGCGAACACGGTGACACTGCTTTGGAAGTCGGTATTGGCCCCATTGGGTACATTTACCAGGTTGAACAGGGCATCCTGCAAGGGGGTCGCGTCCGTCCCGCCAATAGCTGCCGGTTCCCCGTCTGCCGCGGGCACCGTGGACGTCGGGATACGGAGTGTCCAAACGTCGGTATCCAAGACGGCGGTCATTTGGTTCGGAAGCAGATCATCGTGGTCAGCCGCACTGACGACGTCGACCCAATACAGCGTGCCTTCGATGACGATGCCGAGCTGTTGCAGGCCATCGTTCGTAAATAAAGTAGCCCCGAAGTTCTCCGGGAACACGACTTCCACGTATCCTGCGGCTTCTTCCGTGTTCACGTTGCTGGAATGCTCAACGCTTACAGCGACGAATTCGCCTGCGGAGCCCGTGAACACGAGCGGATGGCTATAATACGGCGGGGTGCTGGCCGAGCTGCCCGTCGGTTTTGCCAAATCGACGATTTCGACCAAGTTGACGGCAAAACCCGCAGCACCGACGTTCGGCAAAATGGGGGCTGGGGTTGCCTCTGCCGAGAGAGGTGCGCTGAGCGAATGATTGATGCGAACGATCCATTCACCGGTGTTCGCGTTGTATCGCAAGCCGTCTGTGCCGTCTATCGGCCGGCCGACGAATGTCCCGAATCCAGTCGCGGCCGTCCCGCCAGTTGCCGAAATGGTGTACACGAGTTCGTAGTCGCGACTCAGATGGATGCCTTGTCCAACCGGCACGACAACGTCGACGAAGTGGGCACCGCCGGTGATCGTTGGGGCACTTCCACCGGTTGGGGCTCCGGTCGTTGTGAGTGTTGTGATTCCCTGGTAGGTCACGGAGGAGGCTAGGTTCAAGCCGGTGATGTCCAACCCGCCAGTCGCGATTTCATCGACGTCGATTTCGATGGTCCAAAAACCGGGACCCCCAGACGACCCGGCTGTCCAGAAAGCGGTCACGCCTTGGCTTGTTGCGACGTTTTCATCATTGCCATCATTCCGCAGGGCGGCAACGCTGAATTGGATGGGCCTCCCAGCAATATTGAGCCCGACGAGGTGCATCGCGCCCGCCTCGGCGGCTGCCCGCCCGGCATTATTAGTTCCTCCCGTCACGACATTCACGCCGAACAGTTGCGTCGCGCTCACGTGTCCCGCAGAGCCAGCGGTTGTCCCGGTGGTTTCTTCGATTTTCACGGTGAACGTGCCTTCTTCGATGCTGAAACTCGTCGTGATATCTTCGATCTCGGCGGGTGTTACGACGGGTGTTACGACGCGTGTAATGTGCGAGAAGACGACGTCTCCAGCGGAATCTCCAAAGGATTCCCCGGGCATGTCGAGGGTGATCGTCCACCCGGGTGCTCCTGAATGGGCGGTGGGCGAGTAGATGATATCCGCGGAACCCAGTGCGCTGTATACGATTTCGCTCGTGTTGCCGATCCAAGTCCAGCCGATAAGCCAACCGGTGCGTTGTTCGGCCGACGGTCCGCTGCCGTTGGCGTTGAAGTAATTCTGCGGTACGGTGATGGTCAAACGGGCCCCGGAGTCTTCCGATGTTTCGGCCCCGATGATCGTTTCCCCATCGGTGGCGTCGAGCACCGGGATGCTGACGATTTCGCGAATGCCCGCAAATATGAGGTCGGACCCTGCCGGGATAGGCACGGGCGGGGTGTCAACATCGAATTCGAATACCCAATGGTGTTCGCCTTGGACGGTCGATTCCATGTTCCAAGTCGCTCGCAGGTGCGGCCCACCTGAAACATCCCCGGTGACTCCGGTATTGTCCGTGAGAGTCGGGAAGTCAAGCCAAACAGTAAATTCTTCGCCGTTCGGAGGATCGACGATGTATCCAACTTGGTACTTCGGCTGGATCCAAGTCTCCTCACCCGGACTTCCGATAGTGGGCAGGGTGTAAATCACGTTCGGGTCTTTCACGCCGCCGGGAGCGGGCGTGGTCGAGTTGTGCCCGATGGTGTTCTTCATGGTGACCAAAAATTTGGAGTCTTGAGTGATACCACTCGAGGCGGTCGCGGTGTGTTGCATAACGACGCGGACTTCTTCGCGGATCCCGACGTATTCAAGTTGCGGATTGGTGAAATTGAAACCAGTCACGCCTTCGTAATCGAGGAACATGCGGATGGTCCATGTTTCCATTTTGCCTTCACCGTCCCCGAAAAGCCCCCAGCGGGCATAGGCTTCGCCCAGCGCAAAGCCTGTTTCGTCGTCCGGGTCTGGCATGGCAACGCCCGGCGAGGCGTTGAAGAAAATTCTCGCTTCGAGCAAATCATCGCCGTCTTTCCAATCGTGGGCTTTGTATTGGATGTAGAATATACTTTCCGGGGCTTGATTCGCAGTCTCGTGCGAGTACGAGTTCCGCATTTGATCGGTCGTCAACATAGAGGATTGACCTGCGGCGTACATACCCTTGCGGAACATATTCTCAATGGCTTCCGAGCCGTTTGTCCCATCGATGGTGACGTTCATTTCGACGAGTCCGGTATAGTTATTGATAGCTTCGACAGTTGCTTTTTCGATTTGCACGGTTTGCGTTGTAACGACCGAGAGTCGCAGATCGTACGTGCTGTAATCGAGCGTGTTGAAGGTGACATTGTTGGCGAGTCGGGTGGTGCCAGCTCCTTCGATTTCGGTGTTCCCGTTGTACCAAGTGGCGTTCGCGGTCGCTGGCACGTTTGTCCATTCCCCGCCATCCGTGCGGTATTGCAAGACGTATCTGGCATTGTCTTGGATGGTGTGATTTGCAGTGATGACTCCACCGCCGACCGGGTTCCAGCTCACGGTGGTGGTTCCGAGGTGGTCGGGATTTAGGGCGAGCTGGTCCTCGGTGGGATCGTCGAATTCAACTTCGAGGCGGAAGCTGCCGGTATGGATCACATTGACGGAGGGGCCTTTTTGTATTTCTTCAGTTTCTCCGGCGGCTTGCGGAGCGGCGGCGGATTGCGGCCCGACGGAGACGGCATCGCTGGAGACGTGAACGATTTTGGTGAATTCGGGGGGGGAAAAATCCCGGCGAGAACCGGATTTTTGCCTATTTTGGCCAACCAGCAGCACGCAATGACAACCGTTCTTTCTCTTGCCGTTTCATCACTGCGTGTCAATGTTTTGCTGTGTTTTGATATTTCCAGATGGCCAGGATTCGTATGCGGTGGTTCTTATGTTAGGCTTCTATTATTCTTTGCTCTGCGTTTGCGATTGCATGTGCGTGAGGCTCCACTGCAAACCAGTTATCAATAAAATTCCGCCGGGCCTCAAATCTTTCTTTTGTTGCTTCACACCAGTCTTCACTCATTGTTCTTCTCAATCTTACCTATTGGTTATTAGTTGATGTTGTAGTAATGTCCTAAATCAGAACGTTTCGACATAATCTTCACTCTTTGGCAAAGCATGTTCGACGGGAATTTCGGCATGAAAAGCGGACATCACTTCATCGATTCCTTTGGAATCAACTGGCGACTGGACGAGAACAGAATTTTCATCCGAGTTTTCAAATTTTTCGGAATTGAATTTTTTAATCCCAAAGGCGGCTAACGCCTGCTGTTCGTCATTGTGTTGCGAGTGCATTTTTGCGGTACGGTCTTAAGGGGACTTTGGAACAGTACTGATTTCTCAATTCTCGGTCAAGAGCGAAAAATCTATGAAATCCGTGGACATGGCCCTGCTCTACCACCAATCCACGCGCGTTGCCAGCACTTTCTGCCGAAATTTCAGAAAAAGGTCAAAATAGAGAGCGATTGTACCAGTTTTTCCGGCAGACCCCGGCGGAACACCTGGCACCCAGCAGCACTGGCAGATACGTCGTCCGGTTTTGAAGACGTAAAAAGCCGCCCGAAGGCGGCTACGTTCATTTTTCTAAAATCTAACGATTTTTGGCCGACCGCGGCGGAGTGCCGTCAAAACGGGAGCAATGCGTCCTCGAAGTTTTGGAGCCAAAATGCATATGGGAAATAGCATGTGTTTTCCGAAATAGTATTAAAATTCCCGTGTTTTTGGCTCGTCCAATCTTACGCCCCCGGCTCGTGCGCGATCACTCGCACGATTGCGTTTTTTTGCCGTTTATGGTACAATCCGCTCCCATCCAGACGCTCGCAATGATACACACCGAAGATCTCACCAAACAATACGGCACACTCTATGCCGTGAAAAACCTATCCCTCAGTCTGGCAGCCGGAGACCTGTACGGCTTCATCGGGCCAAACGGAGCCGGTAAAACGACCGCAATGAAAATCCTCGCCACGCTCCTTCAACCCACTTACGGCGAAGCATACGTCTGCGATATGTCGATTTACACCAAACCGAAAGAAATCCGACGACTCATCGGCTTCATGCCGGATTTCTTCGGCGTATACGACGACATGAAAGTCATCGAATACCTCGAATTCTTCGCCGCCGCCTACCGCATCAAAGGCGAAAAACGCAAACAAATCTGCGACGAAATGCTCGAACTCGTAGACCTCGGATACAAACGCAATGAGTTGGCAACAAGTCTTTCTCGCGGAATGACGCAACGCCTCGGGCTGGCAAGAGTATTGCTCCACGATCCGCAGGTGCTCCTGCTCGACGAGCCCGCAAGCGGACTCGACCCGAGGGCCAGGATTGAAATGCGGGAACTGCTCAAACGGCTCGGCCAACGGGGAAAAACGATCATGGTTTCCTCGCATATCCTGCCGGAACTGGCGGATATATGCAATAAGGTCGGAATCATTGAACGCGGCGAATTGTTGGTCAATGCCGACGTTGCCGAAGTGATGCGCCGGGTTCGGGATCACGTGGTGATTAACGTGGAAGTTACGGAGCGGATAGACGATGCCGCCAAATTGTTGGAGCAGCATCAGTCGGTCAGCCAAATTGAGATTCAGACGGTATTGGGCGCACCGCGGATGAGGGTATCGCTCAACAAGGAGCAGGGTTTGGATGATTATTGCGATTTGCCGACGCTGTTGGTGCAACACGGCTTCAAGATTCGTTCGTTCAAGGAAGACGAAATCAATCTTGAGACGGCCTTTATGACGCTGACGAAGGGCATTACGGCGTAGGGCATCGGAAAAACTGAAGTCCCCCGCTGCCGCATGCCGATAGTCCCACAGAGGACTCTATGAAAGTTTGCTCTTCAACAGTCGGATTGCTCCTGCTCCTAACGGTTTGTGCCCTTGCACAATACCCCGGGAACACGTACCCACACGCGCCCGGACAAGCATACTTTCAGCCGGTTCTCATTCGGACTCCCGATGCGACAAGCCTCGCTGCCGTTACGCACGGCCAATTTTCCGAACGCCTCCCCAGCCCCCTCCAGGCCGGATTTCTACTCGGTTGCGAATACCGCCTCAAAATCGCCGGGATTCCGTTCAATCCCGGTCGAGAAGTATTCCCTACCGTAACGCTCCTCGCACGAACGTATCCGCCGCAGGGAAAGGAAATTGATCATCCCATTATCATCAATCTAACCCTGGAGGACCTAGAGTTGGCACTGGCTGGACAACACATCACACGCGTCATCTATTTGGAAAATCCCAATTCCGCAATGCCCATCCAAACCGGCAATGATACGCAACTTTCGCACGACATCCGCATCGGCGATCCCGTCGCCGCCGCCGCGACGCAAGGTCTGCCCGTCGCCATCGTGCGCATCGGCGGACGCGTTCCTATGCAAAATACGCCCGGCGGGCTGCTCAGTCCCGAATTCACCTTCGGCTCCCCGCCCTGGGTTTTGAATAAAAGCGACGCACTCGCATCGCAGGGTGATACGGCTCACGCACGCACAAACACGCCGCAGGACGATGCGCCTCACATACTGACATTCGATCCGGCACTGAAAACCGCCGGTCTTGCCGTCATCGAACGGCAGCAGGAGATGCAGATGGAGATGCAGCAACATCTGCATATTTGGCATCCGCCGCACCCCTCGGCAGGCCCGGGCGGGCGGCCCGACGAATTTATCGTAACCGGCAACGATGCCGGCAAGCCCGCTTTCGTCGAAGATTGGACGGTCAACAACTTCGCCGCCGGCGATACGATTGCACACTTTGATACGGTGGATGGCCGAATCATCGTCGAGCCGTCCAATCGCATTCATATCTACGCACCGCGGTTCGGTGCAATCCGCAAAATTGAAGGGTTGGTGCAGGAAGGACAAGTTACCGCTCTCATCAATAAACAGAGCCATCAATCCGTCGGGCACAATCAAAACGCGATTCAAACGAGTCATACGGAACAGGAAACGCGAACGCAGTATAGCCGAACGCAGGACCAGATTCGCGGTATTGAAAGTCAGCGGCGTGGTGCTGGTTTGGAAACATCGCAGAGCATCAGCGGATACAATAACTTTTTGGTTGTCGATTCGGACAGCATGACGCTATTGCAGCGTTCATTCGGGATGGAAGGCTCGACGCGGGTGCAACTGGAGCGCGGCTCCTTGAATGCCCGGGCTTGGATGGGCAGCGAAGGCGTGCGGGTGCAGGTCAATGAATTGGCTCCGATGACGCAGATTGGCGTTGATGGGGCGATTGTCTATTTTCAGATTGTGGATGAGCAATCGAAGACATCGCAGTTGCGGCTGATTAAGGTTGCGTCGCGGGATTCGGCATCGCCGGGCGAGATGATCGAGTTTACCCTGCGTTTTGACAACATTGGCAGTCAGCCGATTGGCAATGTAACGATTTTGGATGATTTAACGGGCCGATTGGAGTTTTTATCGGGCACGGCGGTATCTTCATTGCAATCGGGTTTCGCATCGCAGCCGAATGCGTCGGGGGGATTATCGTTACGATTTGAGATCCTTGATCCGTTGTTACCGGGCGATTTTGGGGTGATTCAGTTCCGTTGTCGCGTGCGGTAACGCCGCGGCTAACTGCCCAGCATCAACTTTTTGATGCCCTGAATCGTCTCGGCCAGCACCGCTCGATCAGACACATCCTGCTGCAAAAACTTGTCTATCAACGGCTTCATCTTGATCGCATGATCAATTTCAGGATTGCTGCCCGTCCGATACGCCCCGATCGAAATCAAATCCTCATTGTCCAAATACACCCCCAACAACCGACGCATCGCCCGAGCCGCCTTCAAATGCTCCGGCTCGCATATGTCCGGCATCAATCGACTAATGCTCTCAATCGGATCAATCGCCGGATAATGCCCCCGGGTGCTCAATTTCCGCGATAACCAAAGGTGGCCGTCAAGCAAGCCCCGAACCGTATCGCCAATCGGATCATTGCGGTCATCGCCCTCAACCAATACCGTGAAAAATGCCGTGATGGTCCCTTTTGCCGATCGGCCCGCCCGTTCAACCAATTTCGGCAACATCGCAAACACCGATGGCGGATACCCCTTCGTCGTCGGCGGTTCGCCCGCTGCCAAACCGATTTCACGCTGCGCCATCGCCATCCGAGTCAGCGAATCCATCATCACGAGCACATTTTTGCCCTGCTCGCGAAAGTATTCCGCAATCGCCATCGTCGTCATCGGAGCACGCACCCGCATCAAAGCAGGCTCGTCCGAAGTTGCCACCACGACAATGCTCTTTTTGAGGCCTTCGGCACCCAAATCGCGTTCGATGAAGTCATTGAGTTCCCGACCGCGTTCGCCGATGAGGCCAATCACGATAATATCCGCATCGGTATATCGTGCAATCATACCGAGCGTGACGCTTTTCCCGACGCCGGAGCCCGCAAAGATCCCGAGTCGTTGGCCGCCGCCGCAGGTAAACATACCGTCAATCGCCCGAACACCCGTCGAGAGAATCGAATTGATACGGGGCCGCGATGCGGCATTGGGCGGAGCGTTATCGAAGAGGATGCGGTCGTTCAGAATGGGAAAGGGTTGATTATCAACGGGTTTTCCTTCGGCATTGAGGATGCGCCCGAGCAGATTTTCGCCGACGCGGAGCCAGGGGAGCGTTTTGGTCAGCCGAATGCGGTTTCCCCGACGCACGCCGGTAATATCGCTGTGCGGATAGAGGATGGTATGCGCATCGCGAAAGCCGATGACTTCGGCAGTCAGGGGAGTTCCGTCGGAGCGTTCGATTTCGGCAACGCTTCCGACGGGACTGGGAAAATCCGCTGCCGCGATGGTCAATCCGTGCGTTTGCACGACGGTTCCGACGATTTTGGCTGGCATAATCGTCTTGATTTGGTCTTCCAATTTGGACATAGATGCGTACTGTTAAATTGTTCACGACCATCACTCCGTTGGCCGCGGAAACGCTCCGCGGGTATTCCGCTCGCGACGATACCTTTCAGGAATCGCATCGCCAGGACGCCACGAATCGGGACCGGGGGCCCAAACGTCGCTTCCCACACTCTCCGGCTCACCCGCTCCCTCTTCATCTGCGTCCGGGATTTGCATCTGCTCCCGTATGTACTTGAGATACACCCTAGCGTGCTCCGGCGGATTGTCGATCAGTTCCTGCAACCGTTTCCACTGTGCATCGGTCAACACATCAAATATCCGTGTCTTGAATTGCAAGGAAAAATCTTTGTTCAGCGACAAGATTTCCTCGTGAATCTTTTTATATTCCGGGTCTTCTGCCATCAGACGCTTCTTTGTCTCATTCCAGTCCTCACCTTCCCTCATTGCGGCAGCGATTTTTGCGTCCATAAGCCCGTCAAGCCTAAACATCGCATTCGTCTTTTCCTCGAATTCCGGTTCGAGTTCTATTCTAATCAGAAACATCTCTTGCCGTTGGGCATCGGTCAGGTCAAGAGCCTCGTACGCACCCGCCAAAACAAACTGCATCGGCATGTCACCCATCCCCATTGCCGCCAACTGCATTTCCTGCATTTTTCGCACCTGTTCCGGGGTCATGACGGCCTCAAAAAATTCGTTGGCCAAATGAAAACTCGAAGACGCCTCTTGCTCAATTCCGTTTGTTACGATAGACGCGGTATTGGCGATGTTTTCCATCAGATCTGCCTCACTCATCAGGTCGTTATCATCAAAAGAAAGGATATTAATTTGTGTCGCTTGTATATTCGCTTCCATGTATTTTCGCGTGACTTCCATTTTTTCGATCATTTCAAGATTTGTCGCAAAACTTTCCTCCATGTTGCTGAGTTGCAGCATTTGTTCGGAAGAAACGCCCAGGGCCGTTCGTACTTCCGGCGATTCGCCGAGAACCATCATTCCTAAAGGGAAATCGTGGTACCAGAGCGCGCGGGTCATCCCCCTCATCTGTGCGGCTTCCATGGCCTCGTCCATTGCCTCTTGCATTTGCTGGATGTGCGGAGGCAGTGGGCCTAGAGGCACCGGGGGCACGGGAGTCATGGACGGCACCACGATCTGCTGTGGTACTCCGCTTAGTGGTGCTCCGAATTGTGGTTCTCCGAGTTCTGAATCAAGGGGCATTAGATACCCACCCTGCGGTTCCACGGGATGGTGTAGTTCTGGATCAAACGGTACGAATTGTACGGGTTGTACCTCGGGTTGTGCATAGCCGACGGCGGCGAGGAGTGCCAGGCAAGCGAGGGTGCTGGCGAGCGATTGGACTTTCATGGAGACCTCCGTGCAAAAGATTGCTGGCATTATAGCATATATTTGGACATTTGGAAACCCGCAAAACCGGCATGAGCCGCGTATCGTCATCCCGGCGGGCATTCGTCATCCCGGCGCAAGCCGGGAACCAGAGGAACCGGCATCACACGCAACGTCTGGATCCCGGCTTTCGCCGGAATGACTTCGCCGGAATGCTTGCGCCAGAATGACGAGGTGCGAACAGAGCCCGCAGCGCGAGTCGGGCCGCGTAATCGTGAAGGGCCCTGACCCGCACCGCAGGCTCTGCTGTCCAAAGTCCTATTTGTGGTGCTCAAATGAGAGCATTACCGTTTACCACCAGGTTCCATACCAAGTCGGTTGCGGAACCCAAACGACCGGTGCTCGCACGGGACGCGGGACAACGACAACCGGTGCTCGATAGACCGGAGCGTGGACGACCGTTCGGATGCCGCCAAACGGGCCGATTCGATACGAAACGACCGGCGGGCACGCACGAGCCCAAACCGGCGGACAGGCCGGTGTAAATTGGCACGGTGCCGGTGCGGCAACGCAAGGACAGCCGGCGGGTTGTGCGGCTTCCTGGGCATTGGCAACATTTGCTGTTGCGAAGACAAACAGTACGGCAGCGACGGCACAGAGGCAAGACAGTTTCTTAATCATGGTGTTCTCCTTATAAAAAATGGGTTGATGATTTTTCGGCGGGACTGCCCCGCCCAAACTACCCTGTTATTCTATCTTACCCAATCATAAAAGTCAACTGGGGCGGTCGGTTTTTCCCCCTTTTTCCTTAAATTTTTTTCGAGCGGACTGCAAAACCGTTTTTTTCGATACTTTTGCTCCCCAGGCCAACGGCCAGTTTTACATGAGTGCATATCCAAACTGCTCGGGAATCGCTTCCGTCATTCCGGCGCAGGCCGGAATCCAGACATTGCGTGTGATGTCAGTTCCTCTGGATTCCGGCTTGCGCCGGGATGACGTCCAGACCAATTCTGAAGATGCCCTAGTGCATTACCGAGACGTCAACTCAAACGTAAACTCGTTGCGTCCTCGGGCTTCCACCGTTACCGGCGCAATGGGCGTGTCCGTCCGGCTCTTGTACTTGACTGGCAGCAGATCAATGGTCGGAGGCAAGCCGCCAAATCGCTGTCGGACTTCATCTTCATGCATTCCAGCCGCTGGGTCTTCCGTCTTAAAAAACGTCACGATATATTCGCCCGGAATGGCACCTGAACCAACATCCGTACCGGGAATCGTCAAAACGAAACGCCCCTGTGCGTCTGTCGTGCCATAGGCTTCCCGACCATCGGAGGCCGTCGGAATAAACGTGACGCTTATTCCTTCGGTTGCTTCACCGCCGACCGTTACCATACCGGTTACTTTGACCGCTCCCAATGGATGCTGACCGCAACCCTGGAAAAATACAAGCCCCAAAACGGCAATCAATAATGTAATTGTTGTTGTAGTTTTCATGATGAAATTAGATGTTAGAAGTTAGGAATGTTCGGAAATCGCCATTTCAACGCAAATCCCGTCATCCCGGCGCACGCCAGGAACCAGGGAAACGGCATACTCGCCGCTCGGCTGGATCCCGGCTTTCGCCGGAATGACGGTTTCCCGAACAAGTTTAATACACAAAATCTATAGCGAAATACTGTGCATGCTGTTAATTGCACCGAATTCAGCCCACATACCCCAACTAAACGGCTGCCCTTGCGTCGCATCGCCGCCCGTTGCGCCTGCGATGGGTTGGCTCGGCATCCTCTCATCATTGCTGCCGCCTTGATGCATTCCAGGAACACTCAAGTTTTTGGTATGAACCGAGTCGGTAATAAAACGCACACTGCCGTCTACCAACACGCCGCCCACTCCGCCGGGATGCCGACTGCTGGCAGCATGCCCGCCATACATATTCCCGCCGGAACAGTTAGGACTGTTGGGCGGCAACAGGGTAAATACCGCTGTGTTGTAGGTATGCTCCGTGTCGGCAACATTGTGACCGGGCAAATGGGTAGGATAGTGCATCGAAGTCGGACCAGGCCGGGTCCTGCCGCCAGATCCTTTCGCATTCAAACAGTTGTTAGGAACGCGATTATACCAGTATGCGTCAGGTGATATGTTCACATGGTTTGCTCGGAAATCCACCTGCTGTGATTCATTGCCGGTGCCATCAAAAATAACACCTTCGGTAATCAGCAGGGTATTGGTTGTTCCGCTCGAAACGGCAACCAACCCGATCGTGCCGCCATTTCTGTTAGCAACTGGCTGGGGATTCACGACGTTAATCCGTTGCGGCCCCACTCGCAGCCAACTGCGAGGCGAATGGGCTCTCACCCAGTTATTATCTTCGTTTTCGGGAACGTTGGAACCTCGAATCGAAGCGAGCGTATCGCCCATAGAACCGCGGTAATTTGTTGCCGTGAAACCATTCCACATAAGTGCGCCTGCTCCTATGCCGGTATGTCCTTCCGAGGGGCACATAAAGGCGGCATTTCTGACTCGTAGCGGAGAATCGGCAGCATTAAAAGGTTCATCGACGCTCGCCAACTGGTAATTTCCCGTCAAGGGAGATTCTCGTCGACTATTTGCTCCTATAATCCAATCGAACGCAGCATTTTGCTCAATGTAGGGCATTATGGCTATAAAGAAACTGAACCTTACGAGCCGCTGCGAGACAAAAATAGGATCGTCGACTTGGCATGGGAAACGATTATGCGTATCATGAAAGTTGTGGACAGCGAGTCCCAGTTGCTTCAGGTTGTTTGAGCACTGCATTCTCCTGGCGGCTTCGCGAGCGGCCTGTACGGCGGGCAGGAGGAGTGCGACGAGCATGCCTATAATGGCGATGACGACGAGCAATTCGACGAGCGTAAAACCTCGCTTGCCTATATTGCCCCCCCCCCCCAGTTTAACATTCTGTTGCGAAAACTACTCATGATCTGGTCTCCTTATATGGTTAGAGATGATTGATGTTTCCTATCGTACCATGGGCGAACGGGAAAGTCAACCGCGAAGTTCGCCGAAAGGGCGATTTTTGCTATGGAAAAAATGTCATTCCGGCGTGCGCCGGAATGACGATAATGCGCCCCGGGATGACGGAGGGGCGTTAAGACCAATTCTGAATATGCCTAAGTCTTCGCTTTGCATTCATTCGAGGCGGGACAGCCCTTGCAGGACGGCGACGAAGCAGCCTCGGATTTCGGAGCGGTATCCGCTTTGGCTGCTTTGCGGTAAGAATCGCTCCGGTAGTCTGTTTGGTAAAATCCGCTGCCCCGAAACACGATGGCGGCTCCGCCACCGATGAGCCGGCGGAGTTTGTTTTTCTTGCAATTTGGACATTTTTTAAGCGGAGCATCGTTTATGTATTGAAATTCTTCAAATTCGTGCGAGCAGGAATCGCAGTGATAATCGTACGTCGGCATGGAAATGGAAAAGCGGATGCAAAAAGGGGATGAAGGAGGTTGCCATTATAACCAAATCGGACAAAAAAGAACCCCCGGCCGCACGCGGAGTGTGCCTTGGGGTGATCTGCGGTATAGTCGGCGGTGTAATCCCTGCCCGATCAAGCCGCGGGCAAATCCTGCAAACTGGAAAGACCAAAAATTTGCAAAAAATGAGTTGTCGTACCATACAAAAAGGGCCGACCAAGATCCTCCGAACGGCCAACGATCTTCGCCAAGCCCTGATCCAATAATTGCCGAATCAAATCGCCACTCTGCACCCCACGAATGCGATCGACTTCCGCACGACTAACCGGTTGCCGATAGGCAATCACCGTCAGCGTTTCCATTGCCGGATTACTCAAACGAACAGCCGCCGGCACCCCTTGCATTCGGGCAAGCCAAGACGCAAATTCGGGCCGAGTGCGAAGTTGGAACCCCTCGGCAACTTCGACAATGCAAAATGCGGCCTGGTCATTATCGTATCGCTGATTGAGTTCGCGGAGCAACTGGCGAGTCCTTGTTCCTTCCGGCAGGCCTGCAAGTTGTGCAAGCCTTCGGCAGGACATCGGCTCCCTTGCAAGGAACAATGCGGCTTCGAGCAGGGCGATGGGCGGTAATGTTCCCGCTGTCGGCTCGGCCGCCGGGATGTCGTCCGGCAATTTTGCATTTTCCGCACCGAGCCGGAAGTCCGCGGTGTCTTGCCGAACATTCCAAAAATCGCTCGGCCGCTTGCTGGCGAAGGGATGTTGATTCCGATTACAAAAATTAGCGAACATATGGATAGGATAGGCAAAATGCCGAATCATGTGAAGAGCATTCCTCATTGAATCGCCCCTTTGAATCTCACGGCACCAAAGCGGGGCATTTTTCTCGCTACCGTATCGTCTGTCCGGTGTTGCCGACCGGACCGGCGAGCCGGCGATATTTCGCGGCATTCTCCTGGTCGCCGATTTCCTGATACATCATCGCCAAATTTGCATAAGGCGTCAACAAGACCGCCGGGTCGATCATATTCGCCTGTCGGCCACGTTCCAGTTGCCGCAATCCCGTCTCTGTGAGCCTGATCGCCTCTTCCTGTTGCCCCGTTGACCAATAGGATACACCCATACTCACAAGCATTTCGCCGAACGTTCCCCAAGCGCCCGCATCAATTTTCGGGCGCAATCGCTCAAAAATCGGCTTCGCTAAATCATACCACTCGATGGCCGCCCGGTGATTTTTGTTGGCGATCGCATGAATGGAACCCAGCCGAAAATACAAGCGTCCCAACAGATATAAATCCGTATCGCTGTTTCGGCTGCGTAGCCCGATTTCCATGTACTGAGCCGCAAGTTCTCCATACCGCAGTGCAGACGAAAACTGCTGCCGGAGTTGGAAAATCTGCACGGCATCGTAAAGCGAAATGCTCGTATCCCAATAATGTTTTGCCCGTAAAATCGGGTCGTTCGTCGAGTTGATCAGTGCATTGCCCGCGTCGATCACATCTTCTGCGTAGAAGTCGATATTCAGTTGTTCCGGCAGGGCAACGAGCGTCGCCAAAGAACATGCCGCAATTTTGAACGGATATTCTCTGGAATAGCGTCGTGCGGCCAAAAGTTCCGGGTCGCGGGATAATCCCTTTGCGTAGTCGATCCATTTTTGGATGGCATCCTCCTTTCCTACCCAATTTCCCCAAGCAACCGCCTTCGCCGTTGCCAGATGGGCTTCAACCAACACATCCTTGGCCATCAAACTAATCGTCGGATTGGTATGGTTAATGAGCGCAGTTGCCAATTTTATCGCGTCCGCATGGCACCCGTAGGCAAGTTCATTATCAGGATTCCGGCTCGTTCGATACAATTCTCCAAGCATGAGCAATGCTCTCGCTTTTTCATGGGGAAAACGATCGCAAATTCCAAGGGTTTCCTGAAGATATTGTTTTGCTTCTTCGATTCGATTCATTTGAATCAATGCTTGCGCAAACGTCAAATGATAGGCCGGCCTGTGTTCATCGAGTTGGATTGCCCGACCGACGTAGAGCAATGCCGACTCGACGTGCCCTTCCCATAAGGCGATTTGGGCCAAGAGCCAATGGGCTTTGGCGTGGTCAGACCTGATTCGGATTGCATCGAGTAAATCACGCTTGGCTTCGGTCGGCCGGTCATACAAAATTGCTTCCGCTCGCAACACAAAAGGGTCGCTCGAAACCGGTTCGACGGCAATTCGTTCGACCAAAAAACCCTGCGGCGAAGTGTGCGGAGCGAAAACGAACATGACGCCTCTTTCGGGAAAAATCTCACCGGTAATCTTGCCCGTTTCGTCGGGGATCAAAATCGGTTTCGATTGAGCGAGTTCCGCTTGCAAGGATGCCCGGACATCCTCCTCGGGAAACGGCGGATTGAGTTCGATCACGATGGAGCGAACGATTCCGCTGCGGAGCGTTACTTCGATATGGTTCAGCGGCTCCATGGAGTAGAGCCTGACGATTTCATCGTCGCGGATGTCTTCCAATCTCGGTTCTCCCCAAAGTTGGGTGAGTTCTTCAACGGTGGTTGTGCCGGGCGAAACGCCTTCGATGACGGCGGTTTCGACGGATGGGCGGTTGGAATCAATATCTTGGGCCGGATGATGTCTGTTGGCAGCGGCAATCTGCTGAGACGTTGGTGCAAAATTTTGCGCAGCACCTTGCGGCATAGTTCCGTTGAGGAAAACTACAGCGAGCAGGTAACTGGCAATGGATGCAAGTGTTTGGGCGGAGCGATTCATGGGGATGCTTTCTCCGAACGTAATACCTTCCGAAGATTACTGTCGGAAGTGTAGTGTTTTTTGCAAAATGAGTCTAGTGCAAAAAATTGGACACGCTCCAGGCACTAGACATCTCGCTCAAACAAAAGTATAATTGCCCTTATTCCAATCGGAGCAGGTCCCATGAGCGAACAACATCACACCGAACAACCCAATACCGAACGCGATCACACTGCACCGGGCTCCGCCCAACCAGAGGGAGCCCAGCCAGAGGGAGCCCAATCAGGGGAAGACCGCGTCGCGTCCCGACGCTCTTTCATCAAACTCGTCGGCGTCGGCGGGCTCGCAACCGCCGCCGGTTGCTCCAAAGATACCGTCGGAATCGGGGATTTCGTGCCGGAAAATCCCCTGCTGCCGGGAAATACAACCGGCGGAACTGGTTGGCTGCCCGCTCAATATAACACCGTCGGAAACTTTCCCGTACAAGTTCGCGGGCGTATTCCTATCGACCCACGCGACCCGACCATCGAACGCCTTGACCATAAATGTATCCTCTGCGGCCAGTGCGTCGAAGTCTGCGACCGCTATCAGGCCATTATGGGACACTACGAACTGCCCCTGATCGACGATATTCCCTGCATCGGATGCGGCCAGTGCGCCCTTTGGTGTCCGACCAGTTCGATTACCGAACGCGATGATACGGCCAAACTTTGGGATGCCCTCAATAATCCCGACCTGCACGTTGTCGCTCAGACCGCTCCGTCGACGCGAATCGGCCTCGGCGAAGAATTCGGCCTGCCCGTCGCAACCAACGTCGAAGGCAAACAAGTTGCCGCCCTGCGTGCATTGGGGTTCGATACCGTGCTCGACACCAATTTCGGTGCGGATATGACCATCATGGAAGAAGCGACGGAATTGCTCCAACGCCTCAATGTCGAAGGATCATCAATTCCTATGTTTACGTCGTGCTGCCCGAGTTGGGTCAAGTATTGCGAAATGTACTATCCCGAACTCATTCCCCATCTTTCGACCGCCCGATCGCCGATGGGAATGCTGGCTCCCGTCATCAAAACGTACTATGCCGATCGGAAAGGCATTGATCCGGCAAAAATCTGTTCGGTTTCGATTATGCCCTGCACGGCCAAAAAGTTCGAGATGCTTCGCCCGGAGATGAACAATGCGGGCAAGTATTTGGGCAAGCCGGAAATCCGCGATACGGATATTGTGATTACGACACGCGAATTGGCCAGGATGATTAAGCAGCGAAACATTGATTTCCTCAATTTGGGCGATTCGCCGTATGATAATCTGCTATCCGAATACTCCGGCGGCGGCGCGATATTCGGCGTAACTGGCGGCGTGATGGAATCGTCAATTCGGACGGCATACTATTTTGTAACGGGCGAAAATCCGCCGCCGTCGATTGTTGATTTCAAGCCGGTACGGGGATTGGATGGAATCAAGGAAGCCGCTGTGGAAATACCGGGTTTTGGCGAACTTCGCGTTGCGGTCATATCGGGCACGGCGAATGCGAAAAAGTTTTTGGACGGGTCGGATCGGTGGAAATATGAAAATTTCCATTTTGTCGAGGTGATGGCGTGTCCGGGCGGTTGCGTAGCGGGTGGTGGTCAGCCGAAAACGGCATTGCCGCCGTCTAATTCCGTGAGGGCGCCTCGAATCGGATCCTTGTATGCGATTGACAGTGATAGGCCGAATCCTCCCGCAGTTCGCTCCTGCCACGAAAATCCTGAAATCAAGCGATTGTATGAGACTTTTTTCATCGGCGGGCCGTGCGGTGAAGTTGCACATAAGTTGCTGCACGGCTACACGGAGCATTATCGGGATCGGAGCATCCATTTTACGGCGAAACGGTAATAGATTTGTTCGGAAACCCTCAAAATCACCCTTCCGTAGCACACCGGAAGGACAGTTTCCGAACAAGTTTGACAAAATTTAGAACCAACCAATGATTCTCCCCCTCCTGAAAACCCGATTCGCCGACGCACTGCAAACGCTTGCAAGCGATGCCGATGCCTATCTCGATATGATTCGGCCCTCGCAAGACCCGAAATTCGGCGACTATCAGGCCAATATGGCGATGCCCCTCGCCAAAAAGCTCGGCAAACCGCCCCGCGAAATTGCTCTACAAATCGTCGAACAACTCGATATTGCCGACATCTGCTCGCCCCCGGAGATTGCAGGTCCCGGATTCATCAACCTCCGGCTCAACGATGACTGCATCCAAACGCTTTTGCACAGTGCAATCGCCGACGGTGAACGACTCGCGATTCCGAATGTCGATTCCAACAAACGGAAAACCTATCTCGTCGATTATTCCGGCCCTAATGTCGCCAAGCCGATGCACGTCGGACATATCCGCAGTACCGTCATCGGCAACGCACTCGCCCGAATGCTCCGATTTCAAGGACATCACGTCATTACCGACAACCATCTCGGCGACTGGGGCACGCAGTTCGGGATGATTATTTTCGGCTACAAGAATTATCTCGATGCCGATGCCTATCAGAAAAATCCCGTCGATGAATTGAGTCGGCTATACCGTTTTGTTCGCCAGAAAATGGATGAAGAGCCGCAGCCAGAGAGCATCAATGCCGCCGTTCTACGCGAAACGGCAAAACTCCACGCAGGCGATCCCGAAAATCTCAAAATCTGGCAGGAAGTCTTGCCCCATTCGCAGGATGAAATCAACCGCATTTACCAACGCCTGCAGATTGCCTTCGATCACACGCTCGGCGAAAGTTTTTACCAGCCGATGCTCGGCAAGGTCGTCGACAACCTGTTGCAACGCAAAATCGCCGTCGAAACCGAAGGAGCCGTCGGTATCTTTTTCAATCAGGAAAAAGTCCCAATGCTCATCCGAAAATCCGATGGGGCTTTCCTTTACGGCACGACGGATTTGGCAACGGTCGAGTATCGGCTCGATACCTTCAAGCCGGATGCGGTGTTATATGTCGTTGATTTCCGTCAATCGCAGCACTTTGACCATCTTTTCAAGGCGGTGCGTTTGATGGGCGTTGATGATGTCGAACTGACGCACGTCAAATTCGGCACCGTACTCGGCGAAGACGGCAAGCCGTTTAAGACCCGAAGCGGCGACACGGTCGGGCTCAACGGCCTACTCGACGAGGCCGAACGCAGGGCGTACGAAATCGTCAAGGAAAACGATAAAGACAACACGCCGGAGCCGGAACTTCGGGAAACCGCCCGGCGGATCGGCATCGGAGCGATTATCTATGCCGACTTGTCGCAGAATCGGGAGAGCGATTATGTTTTCAGTTACGACAAGATGCTGGCGATGACGGGCAATACGGCAACGTATATGCAGTATGCGTATGCACGAGTCCGCAGTATTTTCAGCAAGGGGAATGTTGATGTTGAAAATTTGCGAAATACTGTGAGCCGTACCGTTCTGCGGGATGTACAGGGTGCGGTGGCGAATTCGCACCCCGCGGAAAGGGCGTTGGCGTTGGAATTGCTCAAATTTGGCGAGGCGATAGACCTTGCGGTAAGGGACTACAGGCCGAATGTGTTGACTTCGTATTTATTTGAGTTAGCGAATCGGTATTCGGCCTTTTTTGAGCAGTGTCCGGTATTGAAGGCGGAGGATGCGGTCCGAACTGGCCGATTATTGCTGTGCGATTTGACGGCAAGGACATTGCAGAAGGGCCTCGAACTGCTTGGAATCGAGACCGTCGAGCGGATGTAACACCCTGCCGACGCATAAAAATCCAAAATTTTGTATAATTTCTGTAAAATGATGTCGCATTTGGAGCAGGTTTTACCATAAACACTATAGGCAGGATGCCCTCCAACCGAATGGAAGCGATACTCCAACAGTCAAGAGGTGTATTATGAAAAATATGACAAACAGAAGCATTATCAACAGCAAAACAATCCGGCTGACCGCTGGATTATTGACATTCGCCCTCGGCGTTTCGGTTCTTTCCGCTCCGGTTTTCGCGCACGGAGTGCCTTTTTACGGGCCGGGAGGGTTTTACGGTTATTCTCCGTATCATCATCCATTCTATCCCCCGCCTCGGCGAATGAATGATTTTGACCGAACGCTTGCTGTCATCGGGACGGTCGGTGCCGTCGCCGCGGCGGCCAATGCCCGAAATTATCATTATTATCGCCGCCCCCCGACCGTGATCGTTACGCAGCCGCGACCGCCCATCGTCATTGCGCAGCCGAATCCCATTGTGATCGAAAGGCCGGTTGTGGTCGAGCGGTTAGCTCCGGTTGCCCCGGTACAGGAGGGTTCCTATTCGCCGAGATTGGGAGCGTGGTTTCGCATCGAAAATATGCAGATACCGGGCCATACATTTACGGCAGCGAGGCTGACGTCGGAGCCGTTGCCGGATTCCCCGCTCAATCGTCTTGGTTTGCGTCGCGGCGATGTGATAACTCGGCTCAATGACAATCCGGCAAATGTGCTGACCGAGTTGGATCGGCACGCAGGGAACACATCCATTCGCTACATCAAGACTGGCACGACGCGGGTATTGCTGGGCAATGTATTCATACCGGCCCAGGTCGATGGACAAAACGGCTATCTCGCTCCGTAAGCGATATGGGGGCTGGAATGCCAGCCGCGTATTCAGAATAGGCCTGGCCGTCCCTCCGTCATCCCGGGCACACATCGTCATCCCGGCGCAAGCCGGGAACCAGGGAGATGGAATGCACGCTGTTCGGCTGGATTCCGGCTTTCGCCGGAATGACGATTTTTGTCCAAGGCAAAAATGAATACGCTCTAGCCGCGTCGCCTTTTATAATCATACGGTAAAATGTCACCATCCCGTGAAACGCATTCGCAAAAACATTTCCAATGACTCTCCGCTCCATACTTCCCTGCGTTCTTTCCGCCATAATATGTTCCGCAGTCCAAGCCCAGCCGACGGTGATTACCGCCGAACAAGTCGGTAGCCTGGCTGCAAAATTCACTCAAATGTTCGACTGCTCCGAAGGTTGGCTCGGTGCCGATGGGATTTATTCCATTCCCCTCGACGGCAACGACAACTGGAGCAGTGCCCACAAACAAGGAAAAACTCTTTTCGTCTTTAGCGATACAATGCTCGGGACAGCCGATCCAAACACGAAAAGATACCGCGATGTCCAAATGGTCAACCACTCGGCCGCAATTTTGACAACGGATACATCCTCATTGCTCTCTTTGCTACCATACCGCTCCGACACGGTTCGCTTCCTCTACGGCAAAAATGCCGACGGTACCCGAACTAATTTGTTCGATAAAAACTACTGGCTGCAAGACGGCATTGTCATCGACAATAAACTCTATCTCACCGCCTTCATTCCCGATGCCCGCTGGAAGCCCACTCGGATTGATTTGCTGACCATTCCGCTCTCGCCTTACAAAACGATTGATTGGGAAGGAGTTACAATTTCGGAACAATTCCCTTTGTTTGCGGAGAACGAACAGTATCAACTGTTGTTCGGTGCCGGGATTCTCGATCATTCTGCAACGGACGGCTACATTTATGTTTATGGTTATCGCGATACCTTGCGTGGCGGGCGGAAGCATCTTGTGGCGGCCCGGGTCAAACCGGCATCCTTTGCCGACAGCGAAGAATGGCGATTTTGGAATGGTACGGATTGGGTGCGGGATTTGACCGAGGCGTTCCGAGACGAGGCGGTTTTAGCGGAACGGGTATCGACTGAATTGAGTGTAACGCCGATAGCCGACGGCAAGTTTTTGCTTGTTTTTACGCAGGATGTGATGTCTGATAGAATTGCCTATAAAAAGGGCAGTTCGCCGATAGGTCCGTTTGGCGAGGCGGTCATTTTTTATCGAGCCCCGGAGCCGACAGCAATGGGTGATGGTGTTCGGGTGTACAATGCGAAGGCGCATCCGCATCTTTCCGCACCGGATTTTTTGTTAATATCGTATAATGTCAATCGGCCTGGCAATTTACCGCGTACTACCGATCAGTACCGTCCGCGGTTCATCGAATTGGCAATGGATGGGATTGAGTGAGAACGGCACACCGTTCTTCTGGATTTCGGCGTGCGCCGGGCTGGGACTCACAAACCTGCTCGCTTTCGCTTAAAATACTTTATGTATTTGACTATCACAACGAGGAGGATCAATATGCAGCCCACCGTCAGGCTGATGTATTGGAGAAACCAAGCACGATTGCTTTTGACGACCTCTTGGAGAAAGCCTAGACGCTCTCCATAAAGATAAGCCAGGCCAGTTGTCGCATCGGCAACTGGTGTGTCATCGGGTATGAAACCCGTAAAAAAGTCGTCATCAAGCCCTTTATTGATTTCTACAAAAGACACATCAACAATGGATCGACTGGTTATGTTCCCCGAACTATCAAAACTCTCCATAATTGCTCTATAAGGTATCCATACACCATTGCCTTGATCTCGAATATCGAAGAGTTTTGAGCGAGATCCTAACCAACGTCCAACGATATGGCCCGTATCGGAAAGTTCCAAACGATACCCCTCCGATTGTACTACCGAAAAATCTCTTTGCGGGTCAAGGTAAAAACGTGACATCAAATCCGCAACTACGATACATTCACGTCCATCAACCATTTCCTTTTTTTCAAATATGCCATACAATCGATCACTCTGCAAAAACAACATCAGATTACCTTCAACACCAGAAAAACCACACAAACGAGTGTCGAACAACTTTGCCAGCGATAATGGCATACTGACGCGAAAAAAGCCCATTAGAACACCAGTATCTGGTTCCTGTATGCCAGCATGCAGATTCCCGTCGTGATAAGTGAAGAGCGAAATAATCCGCTCTCCATCATACGACCTGATTCCAGCAGACTCTCTGTTGTCGTCTCCATCAGGATATTCATAGGCAAAATATATTTTATTTCCCGAGCCTGCATATTCGTAGGAAGTTTTTCTACTTACACCAAAATTCGAACCGTCTCCAAACTCTTCCTCAAAGACGGTATATTTGGTTCGGAAATCACTAATGGAATGTTGCCTTGCTTCAACCAATCTCAAGAGGGATTCTTTCGAAATCATTGGATTTTGTTCATTGACCACGCCGACAAACAATTCTCCTGTTCTGCCCGCATTTTCCGGCTTTGAAAAGAGTACAAATAAATCGTGGTCATTAGGCGGAAAAATGCAGTCCACCGCATTTTCGTTCTGTTCAACCTGACTCGCATTCAAGGACTCTCCTGTGCAGTTGCAAAACAATACCGCGAGTAAAAATGGCAGCAGAAGGCGAACACTGGCCGCTAAATTGCAGGTACTCCCTAACATTTTGAAGGCTTTTCGGAGTTTATTCATCTTTCTTAATTTGTGACAAACGCTTACCTACAGTTCCGGCAGCCCTTGCGTAATGGGAGTCTGCGAAAAGATGGCACGGCGAATAAGAACATAATTCTCATCGCGAAATTCGGTAAATTCCCCATCAATTTTCCAAATTTGCCGCTCCGGTTTCTCTTCAATGGTCGTCAAAATACGGTCTAGCGTCAAATTTTCAAGGCACAAAAATCGCCGATTATCCTCGACGGTGTACATCGCCGTCCGATCGCCGATTTGCCGGAAAAAAACGTGCAAATTGCGGAACGATGTTCCTTCTCGAAACCGCTGTGTACGGGTAAGTTGCGCGGCCGACAGTACCGCGATGGGCCTGATTTCTTGATTCGACTGTGCGGGCGAATCCGGCCTTTGTCCTTGTACAAAAATCAGGGCAAGCAGAGGAAGGGACGCGAAAACCGCAATCAACACGGGGGCATTAAACCGAGACATAGCGAGGCCGTACGGGAGCGAGGAATCCGGTGTGATTATATCAAAAGCGGGGAAACATAGCGAGAGGGGCGTTTGCGAGGGGCTCACGTCCCCCCGCTTTATTGTTGCACGGAAAAAGAGTACAATGACGCTTTCCTTACCAAACTTCCGTTAGCCCGTCCTAAAAACCGTGAAGACCAAGTATTCCCTTGCATGTTATGCTATCGTCCTGATCGTCCTGCTCCGCATCGGCATCGGCTGGCACTTCTTCTATGAAGGCGTCAGCAAATTCGATCCCGCCTCAAACTTTTCCGCCGAAGGATTCCTGGCCTTTGCCAAAGGCCCCACCGCCGAAATGTATTACTGGATGCTTCCCGACCTCGACGGCGTCAATCGCCTCGAACTTGCCGATATTCAAGATGAAAACGGCAGAGACGCCAAGACATTCCTCCAATATGAAAATGCATGGAAAGACTATTTCAAACAATATCTGCTGACTTACTCGCCGCTCATCAGGCACGAAGCCGACGCGGAAGAGTTTATCACCCTCAGTACGGCAGGTTTTGCGGAATGGCAAGAGGCGAATTTGCCGTCCGACAATGAGGGAATCGACTTGGTCGAGGCGAGAACGATATTTTTCCGTTATCTCAACGCAATGCGTTTGGATGCCGCCGACCTGGAATTGGAAGTCCTGGCATTCAGGGCCAGCCGGGACCGATTTTTGGAAACCCGACGAACGATCCGCAACAATACTTCCTTTGAACAGGAACGCCGTTGGCGGCAGATGATGGGATTGCGGTACGAGGCCAGTACTTTGATACGCATGCTGACCGCAATGGGCGATGGACTTCAGTCCGATTTGGGACGCGTTGCGGATCCAGAACTTGCAGGCCGAAGAGGGCAAATCGTTACCGCTCCAGAAAGGGAACTTTTCCCTGCAAATCCCTTCGTGCAGATGGATGTTCCTGCAATGACGCTTCCGATTGTCGATGCCGACATCCTCGGCAGAATGCATGTAAAGAATTGGGCCGTAACGTTCGCTTTGACTGCGATAGGGCTTTGCCTGATGATTGGGTTCTGCACACGATTGGCGGCTCTTGGCGGAGTGGCATTTTTGGTGAATGTCGTATTGACGACTTATCCGGTGCCGGGCGTGTATCCTGAAATCCCTTCGATCATTGGGAACTTTATGTTTGTCAGCAAGGATACGGTCGAATTGCTTGCTCTGTTGGTACTTGCGGCGATTCCCTCGGGACGCTGGGCGGGACTTGATTATTTCCTGTGGAACTACGGCGGAAAGCAGATTATGGGACTGTTCTGTCCGCGGGTGCGTGCTGGCGAGTGCGGATAGGGTGTTAGAGCCCTTCTCTCATTAGATTGGACTTATTTTCGTCATTCCGGCGTACCTTTTGACATTCCGGCATACTTTTTGTCATTCCGGCATACTTTTTGTCATTCCGGCGAAAGCCGGAATCCAGACGCGCGGCGTGTATACCGTTTCCCTGGTTCCCGGCTTGCGCCGGGATGACGGAAGGGCGTCCGAACGTTTGCGGAATCCGCTCTAACAACACCGTAATTGCATTTTTCTTACGGCAACCTATAATGTAGGGACTGTAAAATGTTCGCGTTCCCATCCTGCCTGCAATGAAAAACATCACCCTTTCGCTCTCGCCCCTGCTGATCTGCGTGCTCATCGCCAGCGGATGCGATTTGGCACAGCCCATCAATCAAGCCCCCGTAAACCAAGACGCTCCGCCCGTCGCACACGTCGAAGAACCGATTGCCGAACCGGGCCAAAATGAGGTTGCCGAAGACCGCACCATAACAGTTCGTGCGGAAACGGAATTGCGAGAAAGAGCCCAACGTACGGCAACGCCGACAAACAATCCGGCGGCAATCATCACCGTTCCCGTCCGAACGCTAATTTCAACGCGGGACAGGCTTGTCTTGCAGCAAATCGACCATGCAATGCAACTGTTTCGCGGCGAACACGGCAGGGCTCCGGCCAACCATGATGAGTTTATGGAGCGGATTATCCGAGCCAACAATATCCAATTACCGCCGCTTCGGCCTAACCAAGAATACATCTATGAAGGCGGCGAACTGAAAATCCGCAGTCCCGGATGAGGTTGAAGGCTGCTCTCCCGCTTCTGCACAATGCCGGTTTACCGTAACAATGGTGTTTCCGAACCTTGGAGAGCCCTTTCGGCCATGGGGTCCCCGGACTCGCCGGTCAGGTGGTTCGCCCAAACCGACTGCTCAAACAATCGCTCAAAATACAACGAAATGATGTGCTGCTGCTTTTTCTCAAATATGTCCGCAATCAAATCGCCACGCACATCCTCAATCTGTACCGGCAACGACTCTATATGCCTAACACAAAACAAAATCACAAAACTATCATCAATCTGAATAATCTGCGATAATTCGCCCGGTTGCAACGAAAACGCCGCCGCCTCCAATTCGGGATGGCCCGTGTGCCGAGCAATCGGCGGGATCACCCCTTTGCCCTGACGACTCGAAGGATCAAACGAATACCGTTCCGCCAAATCCGCGAATGCCTCTTCCGTCCGATGCCGATTCGCCATCTGCCAAACTTCCATCGCACGACGTTGGTCGGTCGCATTAAAAAATATCGCCAAACACTGGATCCGCTGGCCGTAATTCGCCTCAAATGACCGCTGTATATCGTCTTCCGTAACATTGACATGCTGGCGAGTGAGCCGTTTGAGCGATAAGACCGGCGCGACGACATTTTTACGGTACATCGGGAGCGACAAATCGCTTTCTTCCGTCGCCCTGCGAAGCCAAAGATCGACATTCGCAGAACCATCCGGTAAGAGCGGCAAGTATTTGAATGCCATCTCGTGGATTTCCCGGTCAATATCCTGGTCGGTAATCACAATGCCTTCCCGACGGCAAGCCTGTTCGACGATCAATCGGCTGATCATATCGTTCAAGACGCCCTGTCCGTGTTTGCGGATGCAAGCCTCGGCCAACTCCGCCATCGAAATATATTGAACATTGGGGTTGTTGGGTGCATTTTGACCGGGACCGGTCAAAACGGCAGCGACGCCGGGGAATTGCCCCTGCAAAGCGGGATTGCCGAATACAACTTGGACTTGCGTTTGCCGTTGTAATTCCAGCAAAATTTCGTTGGAAACTTGCGGCAACTTGGCATCCCAAATTTGATAGAATAATTGCCGTTTGACGGCCGCATAATCAACATCGTGCGGTTGCAGATGTCCTTCGCAGCGATAAATCGAGAAACACCCCGGGGGGAATTCAACAATCTGCGAAATATCGCCCGGCTGCAACGCGAACAGCATCTGCTCGACCACAGGATTATACGTATGCCGACGAATCGGGTGCAACATTCCGCCGAAGGATTGACTGACGGGATCAATTGATCGGTTTTTCGCAATGGATGCGAATGTTTCTGGATGCTGCTTGACTTCGGCAAGTACCGCCTCGGCGTCGGCTTTGGAACCGAGCACGATTTTTCGGACTTGAACGGCGGCTCCGAAGTTTTTTTCGTATTCGACTTGCAGTTCCTCCTCGCTGATTGAAAGGCGTGGACCTGCCAGTCGGGCAAGGGCTAAATTGACTAAAATGATGTCTTGCCGATGTTGTTCCGGCGAAATCCCGAGTCGGTCTTCAAATGTTTTCAGAAACTCCTCGCTGGTCAATTTGAATGTTTGCGCACGGCGGAGGATTTCTTCGTTGATTTCTTCGGCAGTTATGGTAATTCGTTGTCGTTCGCATTCACGCAGGATGAGAGTTCTGCTGATAATGTTTTGCAGTTCGTTGGCTCCATGCAGGTGAAGCGATTCGTTTGCGAGCGCGTTTCGGGTGATTCGTTCGCCGTTCACTTCGGCGATGGTATCGGCCAATTCGACGCGGATGGTTGGCGTAGCATTTTGTCCGAAGGCGAAGGAAGCAAGCAGGAGAAGGGAGAGGGTCGTGCTGAATGCGTGTTTCATATCTATTTTCAAGGGCCCAATGTAGAGACACGGTCGGGCATGATAGGAATTTTCCCGACGGGGGTCAAGAGCGGTTCGGCATCCGCGTTTTTCCTGTTAGCGATTGGTTTTCATATTTTCGAGCGTAAAAACCTGCTGGCAGTTTGGGCAGCGGAGGAGCGACTCCCGACGAGCGAAGTCCAATTCTTCGCCGAGAAATTGCCGACCGCAGTGCGGACAGAACATTTGCCAGACGCATTCGGGCTCGCCGAGCCCGCCGATGTAGCCGCCCGGCGGTCGGCGGGCTTCCTCATTTTGGCTCTTTGCCTCATTCCGCCATAGCCAACGGTTTACCGTACTGACAAGATACATCTCCTCTGCCGATGTGGTCAAAACGTAAAACGACCGCTTCCTGCCGTACGGAATGTACACGCCGCCGAAAAACGCAATGTCCTTTTTGTAAAACGCTCCAACATCGAAGCGGGCAACCGTTCGGCAACGCTCCCAAAACAGCCAGCGAGTCCGAAAACGCACCGTCGCCTGCCCAAAATCTATGAAACGATGAACGTGGTAAGTCCGAATGGTCAAGACAAGTGCAATCGCCATTGCACACGAGTATATGCCCGTAAATTGCAAAAATTCTGGACTGAGTAAAACCAGTACCCCTTTTTCTTGCGGCCAAGCGAGATACAGCAATGCCGCCGAAAATACCGTCAGTACCGCAAGAGAAATCGTCAACAGATTGCCATGTCTCGGCTTTTGATACAGATGCAAGCCGGTTTCGTCTTCGCGAAATGCGATTCGGCAATGTTTGGGCGGCATTCGTTCTTGTAGGTCGCCGATTTGGAAGAGCCAGTTACATCGGGCACACTGTCCGGCGGCTTCTTCGAACCAAACGTTTTCGCGGGGCAGTGCGGCATGGCAGATTGGACACCGCACGAACAGACCGGCGACGGGTTCGTCGGTACTATGTTCGGACGGATGTTCTAAACGTACCAACGGCCTGCCGTTGTGTTCCCTTGTTGTGAGAACGGAACGTATTGCGAGGGGTGATTCGGTAGGTTGCCGACCGCCGGGCGGCAACGTGCGGTACTCCGCACTATGACCTGTATACTCGTTATGCTCTGTTGGTTCCGTTTTCCAGTCGGCTTCGCCGACGTTGCCGCCCGGCGGTCGGCAACCTACCTTCTCTTTCTCAAACTCCGCGAACACTTTCCGCAGCCAAACGACTTCATGGGGGCCGAGTGAAAGGCACGACGCTTCGGGATTGAATACGCCGGGGGATTGTTCTTTGAACATCCATAATCCGGGAAAACGCTTGTGTTCGGACAGTTCCAATTTGCCTTGCCGGGGGAACCTTTTAGTGGAACCTCGACCGAAGATCCAAGTTTGCAGGATAATGTGCGTCGCATCGATTCGGACGAGCCGTTTTTCGGATGCGCCCAATACGGCCAGGCCCAAAAGCAAAAAGGGAGCGGCAACAAAGAACGGAACGACAAAAAAGTCGTCAGGTTGGCTCCCATTTATCAATACCGTGAATATACCAAGAAGGAGAAGGGAAGGAGAAGCGATAAGAGCGGGACGCAAGAATTGTTTGAAGGCGGCAGCGGCTCTCGACGGCCGATAAATGAACAGGGCCTCTTCGGTGCGGTAAACCTGTATGTTGACCGAATTTCCGTCGTCCAGGGCGAGGTAGGTTTTTGTCCGCATAGGAGCATTATAACATAGGCTTATCCCAAGGTTTCGCCCGATTCGGGAACCCCGTGTACATGTGTCATCCCATCCAATATAATGAGGGGGCGTCTAGAGCATTTTTTGACGTTTTCCCTCAACGATTTGATGAAGCAATACTTCTTCGCTTTTGTTCTGTGTCTGTTTTCCGTCCTTCTCTTTGCAGATCACGCAAAGGGAGAGCATGCATTTTCGGATTTCCTCCGCATCTCCAAACCCGAAGGACAGCGAACGCCCGTCTCGTACGATACCGCAATCGCCAAATTCACCGATGAAAAAAATAATGCCGAAGTCCATCTCATCGGCGTCATTCACATCGGCGACAAGGAATACTATGCCGAACTCAACGAAATCTTCAAGCAATACGATGCCGTTCTGTACGAACTCGTTGCCGACGAAGATACCCGACCTTCCCTCGGTACTGACCGCAGTGAACCGCAAAGCATTCTTTCATCCTTTCAATCCGGGATGGGCAATGCCCTCGCCCTCGACTTTCAGTTGAATCATATTGATTACCACGCGGCAAACATGATTCATGCCGACTTGAGTCCGGCGGAGTTTGCCCGACGGGCATCGGAGCGTGGCGATATGATGCAGATGTTTTATCGGGCGTTGTTGTCGGGGCTCAAGAAAAGCGGGCCGGATGCGCAGCGTGAGGAAATGCGGTTGCAGGGCCGTCTGTTGGGTTCGCTCCTTGCGGCCGACCCGAAATTGTCCTTGAAACGGGTCTTGGCCGAAGAAATGATGAACCAGTTGGACGATGCTGCCTGGATCATCGGCGGCGAAGGTTCCGCAATCATCTCCGACCGCAACGAGGCGGCTCTGAATGTTTTACGTCGGGAACTCGCGAACGGCAAGAAGAAAATTGCGATATTTTATGGAGCGGCCCATCTGCCGGAGTTTGCGAACAGTTTGGAAAGGGATTTTCAGATGCAAAAGACGGGCTCTGATTGGGTCATCGCTTGGGATTTGACTCGCGACCGCTCCGCGAGACGGTGAAGGGCACAAATTTGGGATGAGAACAGATCACGTTCTTGACATTTTTTGCCGTTCGATTATACTTTTCCGGTACAGATCGAGCAAAATTGTCAGTATGTCCATCGAAGAAGTTGCCGAATTACCCCCGTTTGAAGTTCAACACGATGCCGTGAACTCCGAAAACTCGCCGCTCGTCGACCGACTTTCCGAGCCGATCATCGGCCAATGGAACGTTTTGGTCAGCCAAACGAATTGGGAAAAAGGCTCCCTGATCCTAAATTGGCGGAATGAACTCATCGCGGCGGGATTGCCCAATACCGTCTACTCCGACGAAGCCTGGGCACGACACGTCGGGAACGTCAGTGCTCAACACGTCGGCAGGCTGCGCCGTGTTTCCGAACGGTTCGGCACGGCATATCCGAATTTTGCCGGTTTGTATTGGTCGCATTTCAGCGTCGCCCTGGATTGGGACGATGCCGAACTTTGGCTCGAAGGAGCCGTCCAAAATAGTTGGTCGGTCGCTCAAATGCGGGTACAACGCTGGGAAACCCTCGGTGGTTCCGACGACCAAAAACCGCTCGAAAAAGACGTCATCGTTGCCGATTTTGACGAAGAGTCCTATTCTCATTCGGCCATGCCGGACAGGATCGAAGGCCGAACCGCTGAAATCGGAGCCGTCGAGGGCTTTGACGCTTCGTCGATTGCCGTACCGGATATTGACGAAAAACCCGTCAAAAAGAAGGAACAAACGAAAAAAGATAAGGCCAAACATACCGAGTCAACCGCCGGTATTTCAGTCCCCCGGACGGGCGAACTGTTGATGTCGCTCAGGGAGATTTCCAATTTCCCCGCCGACCTCGCGGATTCGCTGGAACTGTTGAAGGTCGCGATATTGAATCACAAGTTGGCCGGTTGGCAATCCATTTCGGCGGAACAGGTCGGCCGAGCATTGGAAATGCTTAAAATGCTAACCGTCGCGGAGGATTGAGGATAAGGAGTATAGGAGACAGGGGTCAGAGTATAGGGGTTAGAATGTTTTTGGTTCTGCTAACTCCTAGTTCCTGGCTCCTGACTCCGAACTCCTAGCCTCTCACTCCTAACTCCCATCACACCATGACATCACCATCGAGCGCTTTTGCATCCAGTACCACTCGGAAGTTGCCGATTCGATGTCGGCAAGACCTCGAGATTAAGCGGTCGGCGTATCTGGGCGAGTCCTGTTGGATCCTCAAAGACCCCATCGGTGCCCGATATTTTCGATTGCAGGACGAGGAATATGCGATTCTCAAAATGTTCAACGGCGATAACAGCCTGGAAGACATAAAAAAAGCGTTTGAAAAGGAGTTTCCGCCGCAGAAAATCAAACTCGAAGAACTCCAACAACTGATAGGCCAATTTCACCAAAGCGGCTTGATCGTCGCATCGGCCCCCAATCAGGGCGAGGAACTCCTCAAACGCAGCAAAAAACGAAAACGCAAGGAAATTACACAAAAATTTACGAACATCCTTGCCATCAAATTCAAGGGAATCGATCCCGACGCGATATTTTCGCGGGTATATCCGTTCTTTCGCTGGTGTTTTCATCCCGTTTCGCTCGCGTTGGCCATCGCGATTTGCGTGTCGGCCATTTTGCTGATTCTCGTGCAATTCGACACGTTTCGCTCGAAGTTGCCGGAATTTTATACCTTTTTCAGTCCGGTCAACATGATTTTCATGGGAATCGTGCTCGTCATCACCAAGATTATGCACGAATTCGGCCACGGACTGACGGCCAAACACTTTAAGGGCGAATGCCATGAACTCGGCGTGATGATCCTCGTCCTGACACCGTGTTTGTACGTCAATACGTCCGATTCTTGGCTGTTGCCCAACAAATGGCACCGGATCGCGATCGGTGCCGCCGGGATGTGCGTCGAGTTTGTCCTCGCGGGAATCTGTACCTTCATTTGGTGGTTTACCGAGCCCGGTTTGGTGCATTATTTGGCATTGAACGTCATGTTCATCTGCTCGGTCAGTACGTTGCTGTTTAACATCAATCCGTTGCTCCGCTTTGACGGGTATTTTATGCTTGCGGACTATCTCGAAATCCCGAATTTGCGGCCAAAAGCAGGGAAACTCTGTACGGCCAAGTTCAATCAATGGTTTCTCGGGATGGAACCGCCGGATGACCCCTTTTTGCCGCAAAAAAACCAGATTCTGTTTGCCATTTTTTCGGTACTCGCGGTCTGCTATCGCTGGGTGATTATGGCGTCCATTCTGTTTTTCCTGCATACGCTTTTCAAACACTACGAACTGATTATCCTCGCGAGAATCCTTGCGGCGATGTCCTTGTTTAGTTTGCTCGTGATGCCGATTTATAAAGCAATCAAATTTTTTATGGTTCCTGGGAGGTTGTACAAAGTGAAAAAATGGCGTGCTTATTCATCGTTTGCGATATTCATCGGACTGTTGTCGCTGTTGTTTTTTTATCCGTTGCCGTACACGGTGGTTGCACCGACGATCGTCGAACTTCGGACAGGCACGGCTCGGCATGTGTTCGTGCCGGACATCGGCGGCGGAAGTCGGCTGCGGGAAATTTACGTTGAGCCAGGCCAGTTCGTGGAAGCCGGCGATTTGCTGGTGATTTTGGAAAATCTGCCGCTCGAAATGGAACTCATTGAGGCTCGTGGCCGATATGAAGAATGGAAACAGGAACTCGAATCGCTGGAAATCATGCAGATACACCGGCCTGATACGGGTTCGCGGATTCGTCCGACGCAGGAATCGTATCGTGTGGCTCGCGACCTTTTGCAGAACAGGCAGCGTGATTTCGATTTACTGACGCTGCGTGCCCCGATTTCGGGAACGGTTGTTTCACCGGCTTGGAGAATCCATCAACCTCCGCCGGATGGTCAACTCCCAATGTGGTGGGGCACGCCGCTGCAACCCAAAAATATCGGTGCAACGTTGCAACCAGGTACGGTTATATGCAGTGTCGGTGATTTGAGATTTTTGGAAGTTATGCTGATTGTGGACCAATCGCGGACGCCGTTTTTGAGGCTGGGGCAGCAAATTGAGTTGAAATTGCATGAATTTCCTGATCGGACGTATGTCGGAGAACTTTTGGAGATCGAGAATGAGCCTATATCGGCATTGGAATTGCAGATGACGACGAATGCGGGGGGAGAGGTTCCGACGACGCGGACGGCGGATGGGACGGAAGCACCGAATCGGGCATCGTATCGGGTACGGATGTTATTGGACAACACGGAGGATTTGTCGATCCGTGTTGGTATGACGGGCGTCGGCAAGGTGCATGTTGACCCGCAGACGTTGGGTTTTCGTCTTTGGCGTATTGCCAGCGAGACGTTCAATTTCCATTTGCAGTAGAGCACGGTGCAAGGGCGGGGCATTGGCACCTTCACCGATACGTCGAAAGCAGTTCGCGGTTGATTTTCACATTGTGCCGAACATCCACCGGAAATGATCGCAAAAAACGAATCTCCCCGATCGACTCCGTCAACGGACTGCTCCGGCCCAAAGCCCGTAACTCATCCAAAAATTGCTCCCGCTCCGCTCCACTCTTCGGAAAATGCTCCGGCAACGGCTCGATATACATTCGCGGCGTGCCGGACGGCGAATTCGCCAATGCCGACCGGTACACCTTCGGATGTCGATTGAATATCCCCTCACACGGTATCGAAAAATACGTGCGGTTCGCTGGCGAAGCGGCTAACACGACAACACGATGTGCCTTGCGACCGCAAAACCAAAAACGATCCCGCTCATCCAAATAGCCAACATCGCCCATCCGATGCCAAATTCGACCCTCATGATCCCGTATTTTCGCTGCTGCATTGGCCTCCGGCCTGTTCACATACTCCTTCGTTACTTGCCTGCCCGTTACCAAAAGTTCGCCGATTTCGCCCCTCGGCAATTCCTGGATGTCCTCCCAGCGAGCAATCGGCTCGTCCGTGATGGCAATCACCTTCCAAGTAATCGACGGGAAGCGGTTGCCGACGCAAACGCCTTTGCCCTGATCGGTTTGCGCTGCCGTTTCCGAAAGCACTTCGCTTGCCGAAATGACTGATACCGGCAAGGCTTCCGTCGCACCATATGGCGGGAAAATGTCGCCTTCAGGATGAATGCACGGCTTGAGTTTCGCCAAAATCTTGGCCGAAACGGGAGCCCCTGCCGAAATTGCCCGGCGGAGCGTGTCAATCCGTTTGCCCGTCTGCATACAGTGGTCGGCAACGCGGTTCCACAGGGCGGGCGAGGCGAAGCACTGCGTGATTTCCCAACGGTTGGCGGCCTCGACAATTTTTGCAGGATCAGCCTGGGCAGGCCGAGTGGGATTCATGTCGGGAATCACTGCGGTAACGCCCATCGTGATGTCGAACAGGCCGAAGAAGGGAAAACAGGCCAAATCAACTTCGCCGGGCTGGATGTTGAATCGTTCGGCAATTTCTCGGGCTTGGGTATCGAACATTTCGTGCGTGAAGGCAACGCCTTTGGGCGGGCCAGTGCTGCCGCTCGTGAAGATGATCGCGGCGAGACTGGCCGTCTCGTCCTGCGAGACGCATTCCGTGCCGCACGGGGTGCGGCGGCTAACAGATGTTTGCCGGATTGCATCCAGCGACAGTCCGCCTCGCAAAAACCAACTATAGGGCCAGCGTTGGCCGACGGTGATGTTATGTTTTGCCTTGGGAAACTTATGCCGCATAAGCAATCGGACGGCGTGAACTGGCGGAATGGCAGCGAAACCGTCGGGTTCGACTTCGGCAAGGCAATCGAGCATCCGGCGGATGCCCATCCCGGGATCAATGAGGATGAGAGTCACATTGGCTTTGCAAAGGGCGAAGACGAGGGAGATGAAATCAATGCCGTAGCGGACGAAAAGGGCGATTTTCATCCCGGGTTTGACACCGTTTTCGAGCAGGGCGTTGGCGATGCGGTTGGTATCGCGGTCAAGTTCGGCAAAGGTAATGGTTCGGTAGTCGCCGTTTCCATCGGGTTGTGCGATGGCAATCGTATTGGGAGAGCGTTGGGCGATGTCAACGAGTCGGGAAGCAATGTTCGGCATAGGGGATATTGTGTATTACATACTGTTTTAACGCAAAAGAGAGCGAGCACGCCATCATTGCGGCATGCTCGCCAAAAAAACACAGGCGGTTTTGCTTAGTACCGATAGTGATCCGGCTTGTACGGCCCCTCGATGGGGATGTTCAGGTATTCCGACTGTGCCGACGTCAATTTCGTCAATTTCACGCCTATTTGCTCCAAATGCAAACGGGCAACTTCCTCATCCAATACCTTCGGCAAACAATGCACTCCAATCGGATACTTTTCAATTTCGGTCCACAACGCAATCTGGGCCAACACCTGATTCGTGAATGAATTCGACATCACAAACGAAGGATGCCCCGTCGCACAACCCAAATTAACCAAACGCCCTTCCGCCAAAAGAATAATCGAATTGCCTGACGGGAATGTATATCGGTCAACCAAAGGCTTAATCTGCACCTTCTTCACGCCAGGATACGATTCCAAGCCCGCAACGTCGATTTCCACGTCGAAGTGGCCGATATTGCACACGATTGCATCGTTTTTCATCTTCGCCATGTGCTCGGCCATAATGACGTTGCAACAGCCCGTCGTGGTTACAAAAATGTTGCCAATCGAGACGGCTTCATCCATCGTCATAACCTGAAAGCCTTCCATCGCGGCCTGCAATGCACAAATCGGGTCAATTTCCGTAACAATCGTCCGTGCTCCGTAAAACCGGAGTGATTGAGCGCAACCCTTCCCGACATCGCCGTATCCGGCAACGACGGCAACCTTGCCCGCAACCATAACGTCGGTCGCTCTTTTGATGCCGTCAACGAGCGATTCCCGACAGCCGTACAGATTGTCGAATTTGCTCTTCGTTACGGAGTCATTCACATTGATTGCCGGAACTTTCAGTTCGCCTTTGGAGAACATTTGGTAAAGGCGGTGTACGCCCGTCGTCGTTTCTTCGGTAATTCCTTTGACGCCTTTGATGATGTCGGCGTATTCGGGTTTGTGGAGCAGGACGGTCAGGTCTCCGCCGTCATCGAGTACCATATTGAGGGGTTTTCCGTCGGGGAATATCACGGTTTGCTCAATGCACCAATCGTATTCGGCATCGGTTTCGCCTTTCCAGGCATAGACGGGCACGCCCCGGGCGGCCATCGCGGCGGCGGCGTGGTCTTGGGTGGAAAACTTATTGCAACTGCTCCAGGTAACATCGGCACCGAGGTCGATGAGCGTTTCGATGAGTACGGCTGTTTGGATGGTCATATGGATGCAACCGGCGATGCGGGCACCTTTAAGGGGTTTGGTTGCGGCATATTTTTTCCGAACGGTCATGAGGCCGGGCATTTCATTTTCGGCGATTTGGATTTCTTTTCGGCCCCAGTCGGCGAGGCTGATGTCGGCAACTTTATAGGGCAAGGTCGATTTTTCGATGGGCATAGCGATTTTGATGTTGGTGGATGACGGAACGTCAGACGTGTTAATTATAGATGATGGGCTCGGCTTTGGGGAGTCCCTTGCCAGGCCGTTTCTGCTTTGTATGTGTAAAAAACTGAACGTGTCATTTTCCCGTTGGGACAGTCATCTGCCGTCTTTACCGATATTCGCGGACGCAAGGAAAAGTCCGTTTTTAGGGAAAATTCCTATTGTCCCGGTTACGCAGCCGCCGATGATGAATTCAGCGTTTGTTATGTCCAACCGCCGAGGTAAATCTATGAATCGACTATCTACAATAATCATCCTTGCCGCATTATTGACGGCAAATGCCGCTTTGGCTCGAGACCTGCGTGTCTTTTCAAACTGCGCTCCATGCGAGCCAGCCGCGTTCGACCCCTGCCAACCCGCCGGGTGTGGGCCCAGCGGATTCGGGAAGGGCTCGCTGTTCGACCAATTCACTTTCTACGGTTGGGTGCAGGCGGGAATCACCGTCAATAGCCACGGCCAAAAAAATACCTACGGTGAAGGGGCGATTCCGCTTGACCGTAACTTGGATGCGTTTTCCGGCAACTCGTACTTCCTGATGTCAAAGCATCCAAGCAACTTCAACGTCTACCAGGCTTGGCTCGGCGTTGCGAAAGGTGCTGACACTTCACGCGGATTCGATTGGGGATTCAATGCCGATGCACTTTTCGGAACCGACGCAAAATACGGTCAAAATTTCGGCGACCAAAAATTCGATTACGGTTGGGGAAGCGGCGATTATAATACTTCCATTATTCAACTCTACGCGACGGTTGGTTATCATGACCTGCAAGTTCGTATCGGGAAGTTCGCGACCGGTATGACGCACGAAGCGTTGCCCTGCGTTGCGACGTTTTTCCACAGTTATTCTTTTAACTGCTACAACTTGCCGTTGCACGTTTCCGGCGTTATGGCGGATTATTCCGTGAGCAAACAACTGACCATTTCCGGCGGTTGGAATACCGGCCCGCAGAACAGTTTTGAGAATCCGGCTGGCGACAACGGATTTCTCGGAAAAGTTGTCTACACGCCCCGCGACGGGTTCAAGATGACATACAATCTGTATGCCGGAAAAACGCATGGAGCCGAAGATACTGTAACGAATGTCTCGCAGTCGGTCAACGTCGCAATGAATATCAGTCCCAAATGGCTGTATATGTTTGAAACGGCCTGGGTAAATAATCGGTTCAATGAGGGCGATGCGAATTCATCGTGCATTGGCATTAACCAGCACTTGATTTATACGATCAACGAGCAATGGGCGGCGGGTTTGCGTGGCGAGTGGACTCGCGGCAACGGAACGCTTTTTGATCCTTCTGAAGAGGGGACGGGCGGCCATCTTTACGCTTTGACGCTTGGTGCCAACTGGACGCCGAATCAATGGTTGATAGTTCGGCCTGAATTGCGACATGATTGGAGTGTTTACAGCGGCGGTTTTCGTCCATATGCGAATGGAACGCAGGCCAATCAACTTTCCGGCGGCGGCTCGTTCATCGTGAAGTTCTAAATGGCGAGTAAACTAGCGCACGAGCCGGGGGCGTCAGCCCCCGTGTTCGTGCGATTTTGCTCTCACTCCGTCAAGTCAAAGTCAAACACATTATTGCCGCGAGGTACAACCGTTGCCGTGATGCCCGAACCTGATGCTGTGCCGTAACGCTCTGGAATCAAACTCCGCGGACGAACAACCGGGCCAACATGCGATACCGACTCCGCAGAAGGAACATATTCGCCCTGTTCTACGCCCGACATTTTGCGAAATGTAACATTATATTCCCCCGGAGTAGTTCCAGCACCGGGATTCCCCATCGCTGTTTGCAGCCGATAATGGCCATTTTCGTCTGTAATGGCATAAGCCATATGCCCTTGGTCTTGCTGTGTCGGAGCAAAGTTGACCGTTGCTCCCGCCAGCGGTTGACCATTGAACGTAACTGTTCCAGTTACTGCCACCGTGGCAAGCCTGCCGTCGTTACAACCAACGGCAATAAATAATACGAGAAGTAAAGGTAAAAATTGATGTTTCATAAGATGTAGGAGTTAGGGGTTGGGTGGGAGAGCGTGCCCATTTTTGCTTGGGACTCGCTTTCGTCATTTCAGCATAGTTTTCGTCATTCCGGCGAAAGCCGGAACCCAGCGGAACTGGCATCGCACGCAATGGCTGGTTCCCGGCCTACGCCGGGA
>WRKP01000011.1 GCA_009778035.1 Planctomycetaceae bacterium | reverse complement strand
GCATTGACCCGTTTGTAAAATATGCCCAGGAAAAACACCGCAAATATCGGCGGAGCAATGTATGCCTGCACGCTCTGCAAGTAGCCGTACAACGAGCCCGGCATGTGCTGGATAATCGGCACCCAAAGCAAACTCAGAATCACCATCACCGCAGTTGCAATACGGCCAACAATCACGAGATGCCGTTCCGAAGCGGCCGGCTTGTATTTTTTGTAAAAGTCCATCGTGAAAAGCGTTGAACTCGAATTAAATACCGAGGCCAGCGAACTCATCAATGCCGCCATCAAGCCTGCAATGACCAAGCCTTTCAAACCAATCGGCAAAACTTCTTTGACCAAAATCGGGAAGGCTTGATTCGGATCATACAGAACTTCCGGCCCAATGACTCCCTGAACCGCCAAGCCATACGCGATCATCCCTGGCATGATGAAGATAAATACCGGTGTTAACTTTAAGTAGGCACCGAAAATGGTTCCCCGTCGGGCTTCCGTCTGATTCCTCGCGGCCAGCGTCCGTTGCACGATGTATTGATCCGTTGTCCAATACCAAAGTCCCACGATGGGAGCACCAAAAAGCAGACCGAACCAAGGAAATTCGGGATGTGAATTCGGCTTCCATAAATTGAAGTGATCCGCTTTTTCCCGGTCTTCGTCCGGCATGATTTCTTCCAATTCTTTATCTCTGTTTTGACTTTCGGCCAGCAATTCTTCGAGCCGTGCGGAGCCGAAGCGTTCTTCGAGATTGTTGTTTGCGATGTCGTCCGATGTCAGTTCGCTGATCGGCAGATAATTGTGCCGATTTCTATCGTCTTTGTGTTTTGGCCGTTTGATGATAATATCCCTGCCGTCTGTATCCTGCAAAAATACGGGCGATTCCTGACCTTCCGGCATGATTTCGACGATTTTGTAACCGTAAATTCGGTCAACACCTTGTACGGTATTGCGAAGCATTTCCCAACCGCCGACTTGCCAAAGTCCGATGAACAAAACGCACGCGGAGCCGATGATGAGTACTGCCGTTTGGAACAGGTCGGTAAACAAAATTGCCCGCAGTCCGCCGAGGATGGTATAGAGTCCCGTCAGGGCGACCATCGCGATGGCACCGAGCCAAAAATTGTCGATTCCCGGTATCAGAGCGATGGGAAAGAGAGCCTTGAAGACGATACCGCCTGCGAAAAGCGTTACGGAGATTTTCGTCAAGATGTATGCGATCAGGCAGACGAAGGAGAGGAAGAGTCGGGCGGAGGAGTTGTATCGTCGTTCGAGGAATTCCGGCATGGTATAGACGCAACTTCGTTCGTAAAACGGCACCATGACCCAGCCGAGCACGAGGAGACACCAGGCGTGCAGTTCAAAGTGTGCCATGGCCATCCCGTCGCGAGCACCGGAGCCGGCGAGTCCGATGAGGTGTTCGGAGCCGATGTTCGAGGCGAAGAGGGAGGCACCAACCATGACCCAGGTGGCTCTTTTTCCGGCGAGGAAAAAGTCTTTGGTGGTATCGGTTTTTTGTCGAACGACCCACCATGCAACGCCGAAGAGGATTGCGAAGTAAGTGGCGAGCGTGACCCAGTCCCAAAATGCTAATGTGTGTTCCATTGTTGATTTCTTTTTGTTGATTGATAAAAACCGGTTTCTCTGTGCCCCGCAGGCGGGGCGGCTAACATCGCTCTGTTAGCATGTTTATTCTACTACGAGCACGCCTGCCGAATACGCCGGCAGGGTAAATCGCACCGCTCCACCTTCCACTTTCACTTCGACATCACGCGGTGTTATCGCCGTCGGATTCGCCAAGGTATTGCGGTCATTCAATCCCCTTGCCGTTACCAATTTTAATGATGATTCCTGCATATCCGCACCGACATTGAGCGTAACATTGCGAACCTCATTCGTCGGATTCACTGCTTTGAAGTAGAGCGTCTTGCCATCTTCCGATTTCGTCGCGACGACATTCAGTCCTTGCATATCACCATCCAAGCCGATGCGAATCGGAGCATAATGGTTTCGCCACAACTTCATCACGACATAATTCGGCGCGGGATACCAAGTCCTATTATCAAAATTGATAAACGCATTGTCCCAGGCCGTTGCCCTCGCATGACGCAAAAATAACGCCGGGGCTGCCATCTCCATAAAATCGCCGCAACGCTCAAACACATTGAGCAGCCCGCCCGCATACAAGCCCGTACGCCAATCGGTTGATTGGGCATTCCATTCCGAATCGAAAATCTTGATGTTCGGATTCGCCGAATCGTCGATCATCGCCTTGATTTCGTGGAAATAACTTTCCAGCCAAAGCGGGCCGGTCGCGAAATTGTCTGCATCCCATTCGTAATGGTGAAAACTGAGCCAATCGAACAGTTCGGCGGCCCCTTCGATGACGCCGCGGTCAAATCTTCGGCGTTCGTCGAGCGTTCCCCGCCACGACCCGCAGGCCGCGATCTTGATCGTCGGATCCATCGCCTTCATTGCCGGGATAAACTTTTTGAGGGCCGCAACGTAGTCCTCGATGGAGGTTTCAATTTCGTTGTCGATTTCCCAATACTTGACGTTATACGGTTCGGGATGGCCGTTTTCGGCACGGATTCGGCCCCATTTCGTCGTTTCGGGACAGCCGTTGCAGTATTCGAGCCAATCGAGGGCTTCCTGCAACCAATCGACATCAGCAGTTTCCGGCGTGCGGTCGACGTTCCACATCGGCGTGCCGATATTGATGACGATCATCGGCTCCGCACCGACCGCCCGACACATCGCGATAAACTCGTCGGTGCCAAAACTGTTGACTTCGAGGTCATCCCAAATGCTGAAGGGATACGGCCCGCGTTTATCCTGCGGCCCGATGCCGTCTTTCCAGCGGTACGCCGAGGCGAAGCAACCGCCGGGATAGCGTATCACCGGCGGGCGCAGGTCGGCAATCGCCTGTAGCAGGTCGGGCCGAAACCCGCCATTCTCCGCCCAACTTTTGGGCATGATGCTGATCTGGTCGATAAGAACAGCCGCGTTAGTACCCAGCGCCAACAGTTCTAAAATGCCATCCGGCATATCCCGGGGGGGAGTGAATTCAGCAGTAAAGCGAGCCCATTCATTTGTGGCCCTTTTTTCGAGGATGTGAAATCCTCCTCTTTCTTGGCTTTCTGGACCAAAACTAAAACGGAGATGAATCGCCACACCATCAGCCGTTCCTCGTATTTGCTTTGCCCAAAACGAAACCATGTAGGTTTCTCCCTGTTTGAGATTATAACCGGCTTGTTTAATCCCAATCGGCTGCCTTTCCCGTGGTTCAATCTGAACACTTGTGTTGCCATTGAGGGCATCCGTTGTATTCAACGATATTGTGCCAAAATTGTCGCCGAAGGTTTCCCAGTGCCGAAGTCTTACCGCATTGGAAACCGGCGGCACCTCGTCGAAGAGCACGGTTTGCCCGTCGAGCGATGTAACCCTGAAATTTCGGAATTGTGCCTGGGTACTCCAGGTGCCGATGCCGACGCGACCGGCTCGTGCCATACCGGGATCGGCAATGTCGAGGACTTGCGTGCCGTCGATGGAAACTTTGACATTGTTGCCTTCGCATCGGACGGTAATTTTGTACCATTTGCCGGTTTCGATGGTGCCGTTGACCTGGCGACCAACGACGCTTTGGCGACCTTGTCCTGCACCTCGGCGTTCGATGGCGTGTTGTTGATTATTCCAGCCGCCGAGATTGGCCCAGGAGAATACATCATCATTTTGCACACGGAAGAGCAGGAGAAAGCCTTCCGCACCAGCGGTTTTTTGGGCTTCGACGGTGAATTCGTAGTCCGACCAATCTGCATCGCCGAAGAGGAGCCGATGGTCTTCCCCGCCTGCTCGTTGCGAGATGATGCCGTCGGTTTGCGACCATCTGCCGCCGCTGTGGTCCTCAAAGGAACGGTTCCAAACGAGTTCGCCCCAAAGCCCGCCGTTGATGGAACTGTAGATGTGTTCGAGGAAGTGCGAATAGATTTTTTCGTCGATCCGGTTCAATTCCTGTTCCGGTTTGAGTGTGAGGTGTACATCCACGGCCAGTGCAGGCAGGGAGAGCATGCCGAGCAGTGCAAGCGGCAGGAGGGTTCGGAGTAGGTTCTTCATCATAAGGTTGGATTGCTGTTTGTGCAAAAGGTTGCAATAGCAAAGTGCCAGTGTAATCGTTTGTCCCAGTGCGTCAAGTCGAAATGGCGAAAAAATGTATCGAAATCGCGAACGCTTGGCTTCAATTCCTCCGTGCCGCATCACGCAGCACGATCAACTCCTTCATCACATGATACAACGGTTGCTGGTGATTGGCAATGCCAAAACTGTCATGCAATTCACGATACAACGCATACAACTTCGCATAGACCGGCACCGCCTTTTTGTTCGGCTTGTAAATCGTCGGCTTCGTGCCGGTCATCTTTTTTTGTGCCGCCTGCACGGTTTTGAACGCCCCGCCCGCGACGGCACCGAAAATGGCCGCTCCCAATGCACACGTCTGCGGACTACGGCTAATTTTCATCGGCTTGTTGCACACATCCGCGTAAATCTGCATCGTGAGCGGACTCTTCTCCGCAATGCCGCCGCAGTTGATGACCTCTTCCACCGGCACGCCGTATTCCTCGAAGCGTTTGATAATCGTCAGGGCCCCAAATGCCGTCGCCTCAATGAGCGCACGGTACATCTCCGGTGCGCTCGTGTGCAATGTCATCCCGACAATCTGGCCGGTCAAGAGTTGATCCACCAAAACCGTCCGGTTGCCGTTATTCCAGTCGAGGGCAAGCAATCCGCTTTCGCCGGGCAAGAGTTTTGCCGCTTCGCGTTCGATATTGACATGCACATCGACGCCTCTGTCGGTAAACTTTGCCGGCACAAGATTTTTCACGAACCAGTTGAAAATATCGCCGACTGCCGACTGGCCCGCCTCGAGACCGTACATTCCCGGCATCACGCTGCCCGGCACGATACCGCATAAACCCGGTATATCCGCCAGAGATTGGTCCAGCGGATGAATCATAATATCGCAGGTGCTCGTGCCGATGATTTTGACGAGCGTTCCCGGCTTAATCCCGGCACCGACCGCTCCCATATGGCAATCGAAGGCACCGACCGCAACGGGCGTTCCCGGCAATAATCCGACCTTGGCCGCTACGGAATTGCAAAGTCCGCCTGCCGATTGATCCGATGTTTTCGTTTCCCGAGTGAATCGTTCACGCAACGGCAACAGGTCCGGGTCGAGTGCCTTGAAAAATTTTTCGTTTGGCAATCCGCCCCATTGCTCGTGATAAATCGCTTTGTGCCCGGCCGCACAAATCCCGCGAACGAGCGAATGCGGGTCGGTATTGCCCGTCAGAAAGGCCGGCACGAAGTCGGCAAGTTCGACCCAAGTGTATGCGGCACGGAACACCTTTGGATTCTCTTTTTTGCAGTGCAGAATTTTTGACCAGTACCATTCGCTGCTGTATCTTCCGCCGCATTTGTCGAGATATTTGATGTCCGACTGCTGTGCAATTTCGGTAATTTTCGCGGCTTCGGCAAAGGATGTATGGTCTTTCCAGAGCCAGGCTTGCGCTGCTGGTACATTTTGGAATTCCTTCAGCAAAGCGAGCGGAGTGCCGTTGCGGTCAACGGGAATCGGCGTGGAGCCGGTCGTGTCGATGCCGATTCCCGCAACGAGTTCCGGCTTGAATCCTCCGGCTTTTTTTGCTTTTTTGACGGCTTGCGAAACGGAATGATAAAATCCATCAATGTAATCTGCCGGATTTTGCCGGGCGAGCAAAGGGTCTTTCGGGTCGATAATCACACCAGCATCGCCGCTGGGATAGTGATAGACTGCCGAAGCAATTTCGCTGCCGTCGGTAATGTCAACGATGATGGCACGCACGCTATTCGTGCCGTAGTCGACTCCGATGGAAAATTGTTTGGATTTTGACATGGTTTTTGGTTTATTGCCCTATGCCCTTGCGGTACATTCTATCACAAGGAAGGTCTGTTTGGGCGTGGCGAAAACGCTGGGCAACGGCAAGTTTCGCAACAGGTAGGATGCCGACCGCCGGGCGGCATCGTCGGCAGAGCCGACTGGAGGCGTGTTCGGCAACGGTGCGGAGTACCGCACGCAGTCGCCCGGCGGTCGGCATCCTACCTCTGGATTCCGGCTTGCGCCGGGATGACGCAGGGGTGTCCACGCCAATTTGAGAAATGCTCCAATTTTAGCCTTGCCCGTATCGGCAAAATTCTGTACTATTCCCGTACGATTGTACCGGAATGCAGTCGAAAATATACTAATGAAGGGTCTAATTCTAAAAATATCAGTCTTGCTCTGCGGCGGAATGGCTATGCTGCTATCCGGCTGTACGGCAGTCGAAAATCAACATCTTGCCAAGTTGCCGTTTTTTGAAGCAAAAACTGATATTGTTCCAGGACTTGACTCGCCGCACCAGCGAAAAAAAATCATTCAAGAAAAAGGGAGAAAAGGAGCAACCGCACCGCAAAATGAACGCGAAATCCTCGTTGCCCAACTGATGTACGAATATAAAACCTCGCCCGACCCCAATATGCGGCGAGAATCGGTCGATTCTCTCGCCATAATCCCGCATCCAGATAGAGATCGGTTTTTGCAAGAAATTCTGCGAGACGAAAACCCCTTCGTGCGCATGTCGGCCTTGGAAGCAATGGGAAAAACATACAGCAGCGGATTGCCGGAACTGGCCAGATTGCTGATGGAGAGGGCGAAACTCGATAGCGATCAAGATGTCCGATTGACTGCGGTACGCATTCTCGGCGATGTGTGTCCAAACCATAAAAAAGAGTCCAAGTTAAGCCAAGAGGAATTACGGTTACGGGAATCGGTCGTATTGGAATTAGGGAGTTTGCTGCAAGACAGAGTTCCAGCCGTGCGGTATGCCGCAATGCAGTCCCTTCACAAAATCACGGGCAAGGATTACGGGAACAACGTTGACCGTTGGACGCAGTATGTGCGTTATGTCAAAAACGAAGTTCCCGATTTACCGCCCCAGCGTTCCTTCGCAGAAAGAATGCCGACGATTGCTCTGCCGATGTTTAAGTAGATTTTTCGTAGTTTTTTATGTTATTTAGATGCCCAAGGCATATAGATATGCCCTGTAATCGCACCCCTTAACACTTCCGCCAATGCCTTCGCCGCAGAAACATAACGAATTTCTTTACCGTCCCCTGCGGATTTGCATCATCCTCGGGAGTACGGTGCTGTTCGCCTTCTTCGTTTGGTCAGCCGCCGAAGCACGAAAACGATCCAGCGACCGAATCGTCGATTGGATGCCCCGAGGAAGCCAAGAACTCATCACCTACCGCGACCGCTACCAAGCACATTTTGCCGAAGGCGAATACCTGATGGTCTCCTGGAAAGGCTGCACCACCAATGATGAGCGACTCGATATTTTGGCCGAAAAATTGGTCGCGTCGCAGGGCGATGCAGCAGACGGGGAAGCCTATTTTGCCCGAACGATGACGACGCGATCCGTCATCGCAAACCTGCAAGAAGTGATTCCCCGATTGAGCGACGAACGTGCCAAAGACCGTCTCATCGGTTGGCTCATCGGAGAAGACCGCGAAAAAGCCTGTCTCGTACTCGTTCCCAATCCGTCGGCGTGGCGAGCCTCCCCTGCCGCAGCCGTCGAATTCCTGCTTACAACCATCGAAGAAGTTACAGAACTGCCCCGAAGCGACATCTATGTCGCAGGCCCCAGCATCGACAGCGTTGCAATCAGCGCAATTTCCAAAAAATCGCAGCAAACTCTGCTTCCCTTTTTTCTGCTGTTCAGCCTGTTTTTGCTGTTTTGCTGTTTACGGCATTACTTTGCCGCTCTGCTCGTGTTTTGGGTTGCCCTCATCAACGAAGAACTCGCCGGCACGCTCCTCTATTGGTTCGGTGCGCACGTCGACTCCGTCTCGATGCTGAATGCCTCGCTCGTCTACGTACTGACGATTTCCGGCAGCGTGCATCTGATGAATTATTACCGAAAAACGCTGTCCGAAATGCAGCCGGGCGATGATTACCGGAGCGTGCCGATGCTGACATTCCGCAAGGCGATTTTACCCTGTTCGCTTGCCGCATTTACGACGATTCTCGGCATCGGCTCCCTCGCGATCAGTCAGATGGTTCCGATTCGGACATTTGGCACTTTCGCGTCGCTGGCTCTGTTTTTGGGGACGATTTGGTTTTTTCTGTGCATTTTGTCCGTCTTGCAGGAACGCCCGATTAAACGCTGGTTTCCAAAACGTAATGATGATCTAGACGGGTGCGACGACAAGGCAGGCAACCACCCGCCGGGCAGTCCGCAACCTACCGGCAACTTTTGGGAACGGTTCGGCCTCGTCATATACTATTTTCGGTATCCGATTACGCTTTTGACGTTCCTTTCGCTCATTATTTTCGCGTTCGGCATCAAAGACCTGCGGACGTCGGTAACGTTTCACGGTCTGCTCCCGAAAGATGCAAAAGTCTTGCAGGATTACCGAATGCTCGAAGAAAATATCGGCGGCCTCATTCCGATTGAAGTTGTTGTCCAGTTCCCGTACTCGGATTGGCAAGACCGGCGGCTGCTTGACCAGTTGCATTTTATTGATGCGCTCGCCGACGAATTATGGGTTATGGAACACGTCGATGCCGTCGTGTCGGCATTGAATTTTCTCCCGCATTTACCCTCGCAAACCGACGGCGGCCGGGCGGTTACACAACGAGCCGCTCTCGAAGGAATACTTGAACGCAATCAAGACCGCCTGCGTAGTCTTCGTTTTTCTAACAACGTTGAGAATATATTAGACCATATCGAAAATTGCCATACGGCTCACTGTGTTCATTGCAATACCTTCGAAGCCTTCGTGATTGAAGCCCACCACGAAAAACGCGGAGAAAATGCCAGGCAAAATGCGATCATTCATTCTATAGAACGCTATAACAGCGAGTATGCCGGCACCTATTGGCGGCTCAGTCTTCGCATTTCCACGCAAAAACGCCTGAACTATGCCGACCTGACCAAAGAAGTCAAGGACAAACTCGAAGCAATCCGGCAGGCGAATGAAGAAATGAACGTCGAATCCGTTCGGTTCGACGTAACCGGCGGAGTTCCGTTGGTTCAGCAAGCCCAGCATATGCTGCTTTGGGACCTGATTTACAGTTTCATTATGGCATTCGGTTTGATTGCATTGACGATGATCATCATCTTGCGGGGACTGGTCCGCGGGCTGTTGGCGATGATTCCGAATGTATTTCCTTGCGTGATTGTTTTCGGACTGTTGGGATTGTGCGGTATTCCGGTCGATATGGGCTCGATGATGACGGCGAGCGTTGCGTTAGGAATTTCGGTCGACGGCACGCTGCATCTCTTGACTTGGGTGAATACGGCATTGCGTCGCGGAATGGCTCGCAAGGAGGCGGTATTGTATGCACTTCAGCGATGCAGTACGGCTTTGACGCAGACGATGATCATTTGCGGGGTGGGTATGTTAGTTTTTGTATTGAGTGATTTCGTGCCGGTCGCTCGTTTTGCGCTGTTATTGGGCATTATATTGCTGATTTCGCTGGTTGGAGCGATCGTTGCGTTGCCGGCGATCCTATTTAGCCCGCTGGGCCGGTTTTTCGAGGGCCATGAACGGGATCGAAAGAAAAACTGGCTGCTGTAAGGCCTGGCTGCTGTAAGGACATTTGCCCCTGCCGGGCCAGAACGGCCCCGCCCGGCACTGTTACAACGGCAACTGCACCGTCTGCTTCGTCTTCGCGGATTGATAAATCGCCAATATGACCTCGACGCTTCGGCAACCCTCAAGACCGTCAACGACGAGTTTCTCCTTGCCGTCAATCGCCGCAATCATATTCGCAAACAGTTTCGCATGGCCCGCATAATTGATCGCCGACGGGTCCGCCGCTCCGCCGCCGCCAGACTTGCGGTTCGCCATCGCTTCTTGAACGGCAACATCCGCCGGCAATTTTTCCGCAAAATCCCAGCGGACAATGTCTTCTTCCTCCAAAATGGCCGACCCTTTCGAGCCGTTTATCTCGATCCGCTTGAGATAGCCCGGATACGATGCCGTCGTTCCCACAATCGTTCCCAAAGCACCGCAAACAAACTTGACCGTCGCGACGGCCGTATCTTCCACGTCGATCCGTTCGTGTGCCAGCAACGCGGTATGAGCCGTAACTTCAACGACAGGCCCCATCAGCCAAAGCAAAAGGTCAATCGTATGGATTGCCTGATTCATCAAGGCTCCGCCGCCGTCGAGTTCCCAAGTTCCCCGCCAGGCTCCGCTGTCGTAGTATTCCTGTGTGCGATACCATTTGACGATGGCATCACCGAGGGCAAGCCGACCGAATCGGCCTGAATCGACAGCGGCTTTGAGGAGCAAGGAGGAATCGTGGAATCGGCTATGAAAAATGGTCGAAAGCAATACATTATTTTCCTTGCAGGCTTTGATGATTTGGTTGCATCGTTCGAGGGTAATTTCGAGCGGTTTTTCGACGATGAGGTGTTTTCCTGCTTTTGCGGCGGCAAGGGCGGGCTCGAGGTGGGCGCCGCTCGGCGTGCCGATGGTTACGATGTCGATATTTTTGTCGGCAAGGAACTCATCGAGGGCGTGATAGGGTTTGCAGCCTGCTTGTTGTTGTGCGAGTTTGTCTGCGGCATCGGCTCTGGTGTCGAAGCAAGCGGTGAGGGAGCCGCCAGCGGCCTTGATGGCTTGGGCGTGAAAACCGGCAATCATGCCGCAACCAATGATTCCAAATCGTTTTGTCATGCAAGGCATTCTAACCGATTGAAAAAAACTTGGCAAGAAGGCCATTCCGGGACACGAGCATCCCGTGTGAATCCGGCACTCCTTACCGTTTCTTATCGAACGACTTAATCGGAGCCTTGCCGATGATTTGCGGCGAATCCGATTTGCCGTGATATTCGCCTTCCCGACGAACCTCAACACGACGGAAACGCTCTTCCGGCAATCGCAAAGTGCTAATCCGAAAACCGAATTTGTCGCCAACCTTCACCGCCTCCGCCAATGCAACCACTATGCTCTGACCGACTTCGATTTCCAGCATATCGTCGCACGACTTGTCGAATTGAATAATCGAACCGACGCCGAGTTCCAAAATTGTCTTGATCGGCTTCTTTCCCCTTGCCAATATCGTCGCGACCGGAACCTTGACTTTCAAGACGCTCCGAGCGTATCCCGGCAAATCTTCCAAGCGGTGGTGCTGCATGACGGTGCCGGCAAAATTAGTTCCGCCAAAGTTTGCGCCGCCAAAAGGATCGGCCTGGCCGCCAAATGACGGCGGAGCATTGCCCATCGACGGGGCGTCCGGGATTTCGTCGAATGTTGACTTCGGCTCATCCAGCAACTTGGCGGGTTCCGTCAAGGGCCAAAACATATATGCCGAACCGGATGTCCCGTCTTCCTTATTCAAGGCAATTTCCAAAAATCCGGCATCCAATTCCGGCATGGCCCGGAGAACGCCTTGCGACAGGCTTTGGATGACGGCAATCTTGAAATCATCCGCAAAGAAGTCTTCGGGAATGAGGTTCATCGCCCATTCTTGGGCGAATGTCGATAATTTGCTGGTTCCGGTAACATCGGGAGCGGCACACCAATCGGGCACGAGGCCGGTTGCGGAGGGAATCAGCACGGCGGCACCTTGGTCGCCGAGTTGTAGGAGCAGGGCTAATCCCTTGTCATTGAGGCTTGGCGGGAGGGCTTCGACATTGAATTGGCCGCCTTCTTTGGGTTCGAGTGTAATGTTAATATCGAACGTTCGGGCAAATGCGGATGCTGCTTCTTCGGCACCGGCTTTCACCGCTTCGATAAAATTGTCGAGAAGGGTATAATTGAGTTCCGGCATAGCAGACAAGGCCCTTGGAGGACACAGAGCATCGTCCATGTTATCGGCATTTTACCATTTTCCGTGCTGTTTGTAATGTGTTGCCGACAGAACCCCTGCGAAGGATATAATCCATAAGGGCGGAGCATGGTCGGCTCTGGAAACCCTGGTATACTATGCCAATATGAACGATTCCACCTGGCAAAATGACCTGCGGCAGTCCATTACGGACACGGCGGAACTCTGCCGATTGCTCGACATTCCAGAACGCATCGTGCAAACTGATTATCCCCTGCTCGTTCCGCGGCCGTTTGCCGACCTCATGGAACACGGAAATCCAGACGATCCATTACTGTTACAGGTTTTGCCCTGCTCCGACGAAAACCAAGCCGTACCAGGGTTTTCCAGAGACCCCCTCGGCGAAATTGCAAACGCCAAAAATAGTGCACTCAGCAAATATGCAGGCCGAACGCTGTTGCTTGCTTCGCAGGCTTGCGGCATCCATTGCCGATTCTGTTTCCGTCGGCATCATCCGAACAAAAAAAGTCCCGACGTTGAGACGCTTCTTGCTCCCATTCGGCAGAATACGTCGACGGAAGAAGTCATTTTAAGCGGCGGCGATCCGCTTATGCTGGACGATGAAACGCTCGATGAATTGCTCCAATCCATTTTAAGAATCAAGCATATCCGTCGGCTCCGAATCCATACCCGGCTGCCGGTTGTGTTGCCGAGTCGATTGACGCCCTATCTTGCGGAGATTTTGACGTTGCCGATTCCTCTCTATTTGGTACTGCACATCAACCATCCTCACGAATTGAGCGATGCGTTTCTCAAACGTCGGGAACTGTTGACAAAACCGATCGTGTTGGCTCAATCAGTCTTGCTTCGGCGTGTCAATGATGATGCCGAAACGCTGAATCGGCTATTTTGCCGGCTGATTGATGCGAGGATTTTGCCTTATTACCTGCATCAGTTAGATCGCGTGGCAGGCTCGGCCCATTTTGAGGTTGCCGCCCAAAAAGGCGTTCAACTGCTTGCGGAACTTCGCAATCAGTTGCCGGGTTATGGGTTGCCGACGTACGTTCGGGAAGTTGCCGGCAACACGTGTAAGGAAATTATAGGACATCAGCCAGGCGGTTAAGTTGCCTAATTGTAAACCTCCACGCGGCGGAGCAACACATCGAATACATAAAGCAACGCCGCGAACGCCAACAGCCACGGCCAAAGCGGAAATGCCTTCAGGACGCTGCGGCCCGATTGCCAATTTGCAATTTCCTCCGCCGAAACAGCGTACGCACCGCCCGTCAACTCCGCCATCTGACGCAATAACGCCTCATTCGTCGGACGAATCCGCAACTCGTCCGAATAGCGAGACGGGAGAAATGAAGAGCCGAGAACGTCAGAACCCGGATGTGCAATCACGAGTTGGCGTACTCGACGGCTCGCGACGGCAATCTCCGCCTCGTATCGGCCCGGTGCCGTTTGATAAAGCGGAATGTCGGAGTACCGGGGGGCTAACACTCCCCGCTCCTGCGCTAACACCCCCGACTCATCGTACAACGTTGCCGTCGGGGCGGCATCGTTCACAAATCGGCCTGCTTCATCCATCGCATCCAACGTTATTCGGATCGATTCCGGCTGCGATTCAATGTCCAATGCAAATCCCTGTCCCGACGGTTGCCGCATCGCATGCCGGATGACCTGCGCCCAAAATCGGCCAAAATGTTCCCAACCGACCCACTCCGCCGCCCAGCGACTTTTCGCATCCGACGTAAACGCAATCGTTTGTCCCAAACCAAACCGCCACCAAATGAGGAGCGGATCCGTACTTTCCGCCGCCAATATGAACTGCGCCGTCGGTTTCGGACTCGTCATCACATATCCCAACAACGGCGGAGCAATGTCCATATCAATCTGCCGCAACACGGTCGTTGCCGTAATTTGCACCGGGAAAAACGGCATTTCCTGAATCGCGGACTGACCGGCAGCAATCGTCTCCTTGGCGAAAATCTGCGGAATCGCCTGCGGGTCGTCGCTCGCATAATGCCGGCCCCGGCCAATATCGGCAATCATCTTGAGCAAAACATTGTCCGCGTCGCCGACGCCAACGGTCGAAACCGTAATTTGCTCCCGGGCAAGTTGCCGAGCAATCCCCTCAAAATCGCCCGGCGCACTGTAACCATCCGTCAGCAAAATGACGTGTTTCAATCTTGCCGGTATCCGACGCAGTTGCTCGTATGCTTCGACAAGAGCGGGATAGATATTCGTGCCGCCAGCCGCCTCAATGGTCGAAATGGCCGACAAAATTGACGCCGTCGAGGCCGTACTTTGCATTGGAACGATAACATACGGTTCATTATCAAACGCAATGATTGCCGCAAAGTCCTGCGGCGACAAAAGTTCGACGGCGGCCTTGGCTGCGTCCTTGGCCAGTTCCAATTTTTGCCCGCCCATCGAGCCGGAACGGTCGATGACGAGACACATTGCAAGCGACGGTTTTTCCTGTTCTTTCTTAAAATTGCACCAGACGGGCAGGATTTCCTCAATCGGCGTTTTGTAATATCCGCCCAAGCCGAAGGATTGTTCGCTGCCGAGCATCACGAGTCCGCCGCCGAGTTCGCTGACGTAAGTCCGCAACAGATTCATTTGGCTCGTCGAAATGGCCGTTGCCGGAATGTCGGAAAGCAGCACGGCCTCAAAATTATTCAGGTCTTCCAAGGTCTGCGGCAATCCCGCTGGCGTTCGGACTTCCGGGATGATGTCCTGTTCGCGGAGTGCCGAAGTCAAATCGCGGATTGTCCGGGGTTCGCTGTCGATGATGAGAACCCGCGGTCTGCCGTCGGCAAAGACGATGCCGGTCAGGCGGTTATTATCGCGAATCGTATCCTGCGGTGCGTTGACCGTAACGGTAAATTCCAGTTGCCGCCCTGTGGATTCATTGGCGGTTGCTGTTTGTTGAAAGCGGAAAATATTTTCGCCGATTTGCAGTTGCCGGATTTCTTCGAGCAGCATAAAGGGCCCCCGAAACAGGGTGATGGTTGCACTGGTTTCGACATTGCTTTGAACGACGGCCTCGATGTAAAAGGGTTCTCCCTGCCGAACGTGTTGGGGCAGTTTGAGGTCGGCAAGTTGGACTTCGGGCTCGGTGGAACTGGGCAGCGGAATGGCCGAAACGAGGGTTCTGCGGTGAGCCGCATCGCCCGCGACGCGTAATACATCGCCGTGAGTTTCGTTTCCGTCGCTGATGATCACAAGATGGGGTACGAATCCCGGCGGAATCCTTGCCAGGGCAGGCTGGAAATCGGCGGCAATGTCGGTGGAGTTTTCGTCGCCGAATGCGACAATTCCGCCGAAACGTTCCGGCGGGACGGCTTGCTGGAATTGTTCGATGAATTGATCGCGATATTCGGCGGCATTGGTGTCAATGCTTCGGCTGTGGTCGGCCAGGAGGATGACCATTGTTTGTTGCGTTGGCAGGATGAGGGTCAATCTGGCGAGTGCGAGGACGAGGAATATGAGAATTACAGTCCGCACGGCCAGGGAGATGCGTCGCTGTCTGCGGGAGAAGTCCACGAAGGAGTACCGATACGCTCCGACGAGCAGAGCGATGAGGAGCAGGCCGAACAGGTATGTGGGGTGCGTGAATTCGAGGGACATGGGGGTCAAGTGTGTTCGCCGCTCCACCTACGGAGCAAAATAACGCACGCCAGAATGACGATTTGAGGGTTTCCGGCCAAGTTTCATACCGGTTTTACTCAATCACCACGGCGGTTCCCCAGCAATACAACTCGCACGCACCCTGCATGACGGCATTGGTAGAAAATCGGACATTCACGACGGCATTGGCACCCATCTTTCGTGCCGTTTCTACCATTCTCGCTACCGCTTGCTGCCGTGATTCGTTCAGCAATTCCGTGTAGCCGCGTATTTCTCCGCCGAAGATGGACTTAAAATTAGCGGCAATGTCCCGGCCTACGTGCTTCGCCCGAACGGTGCTGCCCTGAACAAGGCCCAGTGTGCGTACTACGGTGTGTCCCGTTACGTAATCAGTGTTGACGATAATCATGGTACTAAATCCTTTGCTTGAAGGCGTGTTTTTCCATAAAGAAAATTGTACTTCACTTTTTCGGCGTTTTCAAGGTTCAGTTCCCAGATACGGCAAGTGCAGGCGGTACCCGTCGCAACTTGCGGTTTGTCTTGCGGATTTTGTTTTTTCAACTTCGCAGCGTCTCAACCGGATGCACGCGAGCCGCTCGCATCGCCGGCAATACTCCCGCCAAAACCGCAATCAAGATCGCGCCTATAATGATTCCGATGACCGTCGGAATATCAACCACCGTCGGAATTTCATAAAATGAGTAAACTTCTGGACTAAATATGTCCCTCTGCAAGACATACGACAACACCAACGCGATTTCCTGGATGTACTTCACAAACAAAAGTCCTAAACCGAGTCCCAAGGCACACCCCACAACGCCCAACAGCAAACTGTAATACAGAAATATCTGCATCACACCAAAACTACTCGCTCCCAGTGCCTTCAAGATGCCGATGTCCTTCTGTTTTTCGATGACAATCATATAGAAAATTGCCAAAATTCCAAAACCGGCAACGGCAAATATCAAAAAAAGCAACACATTCAGCATGGCCAATTCCGTAAATATCGCATTCAGCAACTGTTCCTGGTCATCCCGCCAAGTGTTGATCGAATAACGCTCGATAATAAAAAAATTACGCAGCCTATCCCGAATCTCGTTAATATCGGCGCCCGGCTTCGCTTTAATGAGAATCTGCGTTACCGTATATTCGCCGGACTCGGCATCGACCATTCCACGCAGGCGTTGCAGTTGATTGATAGGGACAAAAACCAACTTGCGGTCATACTCCGCCATCTTGCTTTCGTACAGGTCAACGACCGTAAAACTGTCGCTTTGGAAACGCAACGGCAACTCCGCCGTGGGAAAAGACAGCATCACATCATCGCCGGGCAAGAGCATCAAGTCATCTTCGACAATTTTGTTGCCGGTTTCGGGATCAATGGAAGTCGACCGCTGCCTGAGTGAAACGCCGAGGCCGACAATGATGCCCGCATGTTGTTCCTTGGCCCGATCGAATACAGCCGCTTCGCTTGGGATGGATGCAAAAGGATTGACCGGCGGACCGTGTGTTTCGTACGATTCCCCGTATGATGGTTGGGCTTCCTGATAGTGCGTTTGTTGTTCCAGGTTTCGCAGATATTGTTCTTGAGCGGCACGATAGCGTCGGTATCCCCAGCCGGCATATTTCATCATTTCCCGGTGCGGCCCGGTGCCTCCGTCGCCGATGAAGTCGTATCCCTCATCTCGCAGGTCGAAACTCAAGTGTTGCCGATTTTCGGGATGTTGCAGATAGGACGCAATCCGGCTGACGTTTCCTTGTGTGAGCACATCAATACCGACAATATCGACTTGGAAACTGACGGGTTCTCCGCTTCCGTGGATTCGGTAGGTCAGCATCCCTGGAACGGCAGCGACGGGCGTGAGTTCTTCAATTAAATCGCCGACGATATTGAAAATTTGTTCGCGGTGCCAATCGTAATGGGGAAAACCTTTGTTAAGGTCGCGAGATTGGAAGATCACGTCGGACAAAATGCCTTGGATTCGGTCCTTCATTTCGCTGGTGAATCCGAGCATAACGGCATTGACGACGATCATGGTCGCGACACCGAGCATGACACTGACGACGGACGCCAGTGCGATAAAACGGGTCAACAGATACCGCCAGCAGAGAAGGAGTTTGTACATGTTGGGTGCATGCTAACGAAATCGGACGCTTGAGGCAACGTCAAATTGGGAAAGGAGCGTAGCCCTCCGCTATTCAGAACTTGCGGTATTGCGATTGTTTCCGAATTCGGGAAAAAGGCAACGGAATCCCAAAAACGCCTTTGCAGGCCACATGTTCGGGCAGACAAGGTACCATCAACGGTAAAATGCCTTGATGACATCCCAGGCATCCTGCGGCGAATCCGTCATATAAAACAGTTCGAGATCGCTCCGGTCGATCACGCCCGTTTCCGACAGGTACTCAAAGTTCATGCAGTTCTTCCAAAACTCTTCGCCAAGCAAAATAATGGGGATCTGCTGCATCCGCTCCGTCTGACGCAAGGTTAATCCCTCAAACAGTTCATCAAGCGTTCCGTAACCGCCGGGAGAACACACCAAAGCCTTGGCCCGGAGCATAAAATGCAATTTCCGGGCATTGAAATAATGAAATTGAAAACACAGATGCGGGGATGTGTAAGGATTCGGCATCTGCTCGTAGGGCAACTTAATGTTCAAGCCGATCGACGGTGCTCCCACATCATGGGCACCGCGATTGGCGGCTTCCATAATGCCGGGCCCGCCTCCGGTACAGATTACGTAGTCAAACGGCCCTTTGTAATCCGGCGGATAACCATCCTGCGTTTCTTTGGAAACAATTCGGGCAAACTCCCGGGCTTGTTCGTAGTAAATGCTCGTTCCCATTTGACACTTCGCCTTGGCAACGGCATCTTTGGCTTTTTCGCAATTCGGCGAAGCCGCAAGATGGGCATTCGCTTCGGTCAAGAGCCGCTGTGCTCGATTGGGAGAAACAAACCGAGCACTGCCAAACACGATCACCGTCGAGCGGATGCCGGCGAGTTGCATGAACCATTCCGGCTTGTCCATCTCCAACTGCATACGGATTGCCCTGGCGTGGTCGCTTTGGATGTAATCCTGATCCAAATAGGCAATTTCGTAGGTCGGCGATGCAATTTGCAGTCTGGAATCGTTCAACGGCTCCTCCTGCGCTTTGGCAAGGATCGCTTGCCGTTCAAACGATTCGGTAAAGGGAACGACGATGTGGGATAAGGAAGGATGCATGTTTTTTTTAATTGCTAGGGAAATCATTAACCGTTCAATTCGCACGCGGATGCGCCTTGTTGTAAATCTGAATCAGGTTCTCCGTCGTCAAGTGCGTGTAGATTTGCGTCGTGATGAGACTTTTATGGCCCAACAGTTCCTGAACGCTCCGTATGTCCGCTCCATTATTCAAAAGATGCGTCGCAAACGTATGACGCAATGTATGCGGCGTCGTTCGGGCATCCAAGCCGGTCTGATTCAAATACTTTTCTAACATCCGGGCAACGCTCCGCGTCGTGAGACGGCCGCCGAATTTGTTCAAAAATAGCGGAGTATCCGCCGGTAATGTACTCGACGAAATCTTTGCCGCCCTGGAACGTTTGGCAACCGGACGTTCACGGCCTAATACGTCCATCATGCCGGTTAAAAGTTCTTTTCGCGGAATAAACCAAGTGCGTATCGCATTGACGGCATACGACCCGAGCGGAGCGAAGCGTTCCCGTTTCCCTTTACCGCGGACTCGAACGAGTCCTTCGGCCAAACTCAGATCGCCGAGATTCATTCCGACGATTTCGCTGACTCGGAGGCCGGCGGAGTACATTGTTTCCAGCATCGCACGGTCCCGCATTCCGAAGGGGTCATGCTCCGGCGGAGCGATGAGCAGTTCGCCGACTTCGTCGGTTGTCAGAAAGTAGGGCAGTTTCCGTCCGCCTTTTGGATTGCGCAGGGGTTTAGCGGGATTTTCGTCGGTCCAGCGTTCGCGTAGGCCGAATCGGTAAAAGCTCCGCAGAGAGGCAAGCCGTCGGGCGACGGTTGAGCGTGCGTAACCGGCTTCGTGCATAGCGGCCACGTAGCCGCGCAATTGGACGGTTGTTACTTCGGACGGAGCAGGTACACGTCCGTCGTACAAATCGAACAGGTATTCCGCGAGGGCTTCGAGGTCTTCCTTATAACTTTTGACGGTCAAGTCGGAAGCATTTTTTTCGACGCGAAGATACTGCAAAAACCGTTTTGCTTCTTTCAACATAGTAAGGCTCCATCCTTCTTCGTTATTGTACCAAAATTTGCCGGGCGTAAACCGGTAAATGCGAGCAATGCACACGAGCGGGAGGCTTTACCAGCCGAAACACACGCCGGCACTGCCCAAATGCGTGGTGTGACGCTCATTGAGCAAAAGATCATAGTCGAGAAATAAATACACGTTAAAAACGCATTCGAATTTCCCGCCGATTCCGAACCAAGCCCAATCCCTGCCGGTATTGCCCTCATAGTACATAATCGCTGGCGAATTGACTCCCGCAACGGGCGAAAATCGCATGTGATAAAACGGCGGAGGGTTATCCAGCATTTCATGCACCCAAATTACCCGGCTTTGTAATTCCAACGCATGCGTCGGCTTCCAGTTCAACCGCGAACCGAAAAGTTGCGTGAGTCCGTGCCTGTTCCAATGGGTTCGTTCGCCCAAATTGCCGTGATAGAGAAAGTCATATTGCAAGGCATAAAACGGCTTAAATGCCCATTGTCCGAGGAGCAAATCGAGGCCAAATTCGCTGAATAAGTTGGTTTGCAGTCCATCTCCTTTGTTTTCTCCGCCGTCAATTTTGTAGTTATCATATCCGATGCTTCCGGTAAACGTAAAATGGCAAACGCTTAAGTAGATGAATTTGCCGTAGCCTATCATATAGTTGTCAATCACGGAGGAAAAGTCCGACGTATCGACTTTGCTCTGATTGACATTGAAAAAATAACTCGAATAGACGCCATGGCTTTTGTTGGCATCGTATCCGAGTTGGATGCCATAGAAACTCGGCTTGATTAGGTCTTCGCCTTTTGGTTTTAGCCTTGTATCGCCGTAATAGAGGTTTGACCAGACTCTTCCTCCGCCGGAGATGCGTCTGGTTTTTTGTCCGAGGAAGACATCGGCATCGGTCGAAAAGAGGGGCTGATGGGGTAACGGCGAAAAGTCGGCCGTTCGGCTGTCGATTCCCGGCGGCATTGCCGAAGCATTGCCAACCACCAGGACGGCAAATAGAGCAATAACCGCGATAAGGAATAAGGGGCGTCTCATCACGTCGGTAAATCGACGTGAAGTTGGAGGAACTTTAACGATTTTTTATTTTTCCGAATTTAACAGCAGATTGATCACCTCCCAACCGCGTTCGTAGCGATAGCCGGAATCCCGAACCGAATCCTCATCAAAGCCTCGCCCCATTGCCGAAACGTCCGAACCGGCCAAAAGCCACGGAACCATATCCGCCGTGTGCGTCTTCGTGGCACACGGCGTCGGATGATCCGGCGAAAGAAACAAACGCCAATCGCCATAAGACTTTAACGCGTCAAGAATCGGCGGAATTACCTTGGCGTCAATCTGTTCCATCGACCAGATTTTCTTCGCGGCATCGCCTTCGTGTGCGGATTCATCCGGGGCCTCAACATGCACGCAAACAAGATCATATTTTTTTAACGCTTCGGCGGCATACAATCCCTTGGCGGCAAAGTCCGTATCGACATAGCCCGTAATGCCGGGAACGTCGACGATGTCCCAACCAATCAGCGTTGCAATTCCGCGAAGCAGGTCAACTGCCGTAATCATTGCTCCCTTCATCCGAAAAGTCGGCAACTTGGGCTTTTGTCCGAGTCCCCAAAGCCAAATCTGTGTGGCAGGCAACTTCCCAGCCTGAATCCGCCGTTGGTTGACTGGGTGTTCCGCGAGGATTTTTTGGCTTTCCGCCATCAAAAACCGAAGCAAATCGCTCCCCAGGCCGGTCGGCAACGCGTCGGCAATCGGCTTGTCGGCATAATCGTGTGGAGCCCGGGTTTTCGTCGTGCTATCAAACGGCGGTTCATTACAATCCCGTAGTATTGCCAAATTCCGATAACTCACGCTGGAATAAAATTGCAGGGGAAACGATGCTTTCGGTGCAAGTTCTGCATTCAGCGTCTGCATGATTTCGGCAGCGTCGGCGGTATCAATATGTCCTGCCGAAAAGGATTGCATCACGCCCTGGTGGATCGTTACGAGATTGCATCGGATTGCCCAATCATCGTTGGTCAGTTCGATTCCTTGCGCGGCCGATTCGAGGGGAGCGCGGCCGGTATAGTAGATGGAGGCGTCGTAACCGAGCAATCCGAGAGTTGCGACATCGGAGCCGGGCGAAAAGCCTTTGGGAACGTAGCAACATTGTCCGACGATACCGGCTTGAGCGAGTGCTTGGATATTGGGGAGGCGGGCGGCTTGGAGGGGCGTTTGGTTGTTGAGAGATTCGATTTTCCAGTCGGCACAGCCGTCGGGAATGATGATAGCGTATTTCATTTTTTCATTAGAGCGGTTCTGTGTTTTGCGTCAAGGGGGCGTGAGCGCAGTCCAAAATGGGACTGTTGACGTGTTGCTTACACCCGTCATTTCGCATAAAATGGGACGTATGGAAGCAGACCACGCCGCCGGTTCCGGTAATTATCAAGTCGTTGCAAGACGATACCGTCCCAAAGATTTCGACGAACTCGTCGGACAAACTCACATCGCACACGCCCTCTCCAATGCGATCACGTCAGGACGCATCGGCCATGCCTACCTCTTCACCGGCGCCCGAGGTGTCGGCAAAACCTCCACCGCACGAATCTACGCCAAAGCGCTCAACTGCGCCCAAGGCTCCACCCTAACGCCCTGCGGTCAGTGCGATAGTTGCATCAGTATCAGCACCGGCGATGACATTGATGTCCTCGAAATTGATGCCGCAAGCAATCGCGGGATCGAAGAAATCCGGCAACTCCGGCAAAATGCCTCCATCAGGCCGAGCCGTTCCCGATTCAAAATCTATATCCTCGACGAAGTACATATGCTGACCAAGGAAGCATTCAATGCTCTCCTCAAAATCCTTGAAGAACCGCCGGGACACGTCAAATTCATCTTCTGCACGACAGAACCCACAAAAATCCCGATTACGATCCTTTCCCGATGCCAACGCTTTGACTTTGCCGGTATTGATACGAAGCAAATTGCCGACCGCCTCGCTTCGATTGCCGAAAACGAAAAAGTAACGGCGGAAGACGGCGTGTTCGACACACTGGCCCGACGCGCTGCCGGTTCCATGCGGGATGCCCAGTCGCTTTTGGAACAACTCCTGTCGTTTGCACCGCAACACATCGCCTTGGCCGACGTTCACGATATGCTCGGGACGGCCAACGATCAACTGCTCTTCCGATTGCTGGAAGGAACCATGCACGGCGGGCAATCGCAAATCTTTGCCGAATTGGATTCCGCCGCTTCGCAGGGCGTGGATTTCGGCGTCCTGGCCGAACAAATGATGGGGCTCTACCGCGATTTGCTCGTGTCGGCGAGCGGCGGTGAAGCAAATCTGCTTTTATCCTGTTCGCCGCAGCAATTTGAGCAGGTCAAAACGTTCGCAAGCGAACTCGGCCTGCATCGAATCCTTGCGGCAATGCAAATTCTCGACCATACGCACACGAGAATGCAGCGAAGTACGCAGGCTCGAATCCTGATGGAACTCGCCCTGATTCGGATAGCGAATCTCGATCATTTTCATCAGGTTTCCGTGTTGTTGGAGGAGTTGCGAAGCGGTCAGCCCGCACCGGCAATCGGCCAAACGCCCAGTCAAACGGTCAAGGCGGCACACAGAATGATTGCACCGCCGCAGCCGAATAAATTGGCACCGCCTCGGGTTCCTGTTTCGTCTTATCCCGAGCGTGTTGGTCTTTCGGGGCTTGACGATGCCAAGGCGAAATCGGTTTGGTTTGAGGCGATGGAGTCGATTCCGGGCGCGTTGGGCAGTCGGGCGATGAAATGTACCTCGTTGCGGTTCATCGAGCCGAATGTATTTGCGGTCGTATTTGACGACAGGGAATCGAAGGAACTCTGCGAAAAGGAGTCTGCTCGTCTGCAAGGCGTGTTATCGCAGTCGGTGGGAGCGGCGGTCAAAGTGCATTTTGAGTTGGCCGCGGCTGAAGATTCGGGGCCGCGATTATCGGATCGGGAGCAGTATCTTGCGGCAACGGAGAATCCGCTGGTATTGAAGATTCAGCAGACGTTCGGCGTGAAATTACACGAGGTTCGGCGATAACGTCAGCCGCGTGCCTTGCGCCCTCCTTACCCTCCTAATCGCCATACTTCCAACTTTTTTCTTTTTCCTGTAAAATACACCTGCGGCAGACGATAACTCCAACAGGGCTGTAGATACGGTGTTTCCATGTTAAAACGTGCGTTTTTCATTCTGTGTGTAGTTGCGATTCTCGGAGTCGGCGGTTATTACGGTTGGGGACGATTGCAGGAGACCGTCCGAATCGATCCGCCGCAACTCGTTTCGGTCAGGAAAGACGTCTTCGTCCACGAAATTCTCGGACGCGGCAGTGTGGATAGTGCAAAAAATGTCGAAATTCGTTGTCGGGTCGAAGGAGCCGGACAGGCCGGACTCACCATCGTATATGTCATTGATGAAGGAACCCTCGTCAAAGAGGGCGATCTTCTCATCGAACTCGAATCCTCCAGGCTAAAAGATGATACCGAAAGACAGCAAATCGTTGTCATCAACAGCGAATCCCGACTCACGCAATCCAAGGCGGACCTCGGGACGGCCAAACTCACCCTGGAAGAATACCTGCAAGGCAAACTGGAACAGGACAGAATGTCCATCGCGAATCGAATTTTTGTCGCCAACGAGCAGGTTAGCACCCAGCAGGATAATTTGACCCATTCACAACGGCTTTTTGAACGGGGCTATATCACGCAGGCCCAGGTCGATGCCGCGTTATTTGAACTCGAAAGAGCAACGCAAACAATCGAGCAAGCCCGGTTGGACCTTCGGGTTTTGAATACCCTGACGCAAGAAAGGATGATCATGCAATACCAGGCGGCAATTGACACCGCCCGGGCGAAGGTCGCGGCGGATGAAAAGACGCTGGAAATTGATACCGGTCGCCTTGAGCACTTAGTCCAACAACTCGCAAATTGCCGAATTTATGCTCCCAGCGACGGGCAAGTTGTCTATTTTACCCAACGATGGGGCGGCGAAGAAACGCTGATTCGGGAAGGCCGACGAGTGATGGATCGCGAAATCCTGCTTCACTTGCCGGACCCTACCCAAATGCAGGTCAAAGGTCTGATCAACGAAGCCAATGTTCGGTTTGTCAAACCGGGACAGCGAGCCACCATTCGGCTTGAAGCATTTCTCAATGATACATTTCAAGGCGAAGTTACGATGGTCAATCCCTACCCGGAGCCGAGCAATTTTCAGGGTGGGGCAATGTCTCGGGAATACATGACGACGATTAGGATATACGATCCGCCCGAGGGCGTGAAGACGGGCTTGACTGCCGAAGCAAGAATCGTCGTCAATGAAATCCCGGATGCGTTGCTTTTGCCGACGCAGGCGATATTTACGCACGGCGGACGACGGTATGCAATCACATTCAATGACGGGAGATGGGATAAAGTTGAGGTGATCACGGGTCCGGCCAATGATCGGGATGTTGTAATTCTTTCTGGATTGAGTGAGGGCGATGAGGTTGTATTGGGATCGCAGGTACATCGGGACAAGGTTGATTTGCCGAGAGTCGAGGATGATCTGCAACGCAGTGATGATTCTGAAGAGGATGACGGCCCTTATGAGTCGATGCGTCAAGAAACGGTCCCGTTGGCATCGTGAATTGTCGAATCTGCCTTGCTTTTTGTGCTGCAAGGGCATCGCGAGAGCCGGGGGCGTTAGCCCCCGGGTGAATCCACGTCGAAAAACCCGGGGGCTAACGCCCCCGGCTCTTTACGCATTGCGATCGCTCGTGCACTCGCACTCGTGCCCCCTTGTACGGCAAGACATAATTGTGTAGAATGTTTGCACACGTACACGTTGCACCCCACTCACCTACCATGAACCAAGTCATCTGCCGGTTGGCACTGCGAGAATGCGGTATGTACATCATACCCACTGTAATCGTACTGTTCGCCTACGTTTTGCTCAAATTGGACCCGCTCCGATACTTCGATGCGCCCATCACAATCCTCGCGGCTATGCTCGGATTCTTCCTGGCCTGGCGGAGTTTTGCCGATTACGGCAACGTTCGTTCATTCCTGTTTTCCCGAGCATTCACGCCGCAACGCTTTTTTATGGTCCGCTGGCTCTTCGGTATCGGAATCATCCTCATCGTCGGAATCCTCATCGCCCTGGGACTCGTTTTTGGCATCCGCCAGGGAGTCCAGCAAGCCCTGTTCGCAAACGGCTGGTTCCCGATGATACGGTTCGAAGAATTGCACGTCCTGATGTGTTACGGCTTTGCGGCATTGTTCACATATCATTCGACGCTGTACTTTATGCTCACGAATCGGTTTCGCGGGCCTACTCGCTTTCGAGGAATTCGCTTTTGGTCCCGCAGCATTGGAACGATTGCCCTGATTTTGGTTGGCGTTGTCATTGCGTTGATCCTTCTTTATTTTGTACTTGCAGGACTTTTCTCGGATCCCGGCTACCCTTTGTTCATTGTGCCGTTTATTTATATCATTTTCGGCATCCCGGTCTTATTGCAGTTGGCTTTGGCACCGCGATTCGGCATTCATTGCTATCGAAACCAGGAAATTGAGTCGTGAGGACGGCATGTCGGGGGTGTGCCGCGGCTAGAGCATATTCAAAATTGGCTTGGACGTCCCTCCGTCATCCCGGCGCAAGCCGGGAACCAGCCGAGCGGCGTGCGTACCGTGTCTCCTGGGTCCCGGCTTTCGCCGGGATGACGATGATTTCGCCGGGATGACGCAGAGGTGTCCAAACCCTGGATACGCGGTTACCCCCTCACGGAAGCAGGCGTTTGTGCCGATAGTACACCTCCAAAATGTACAGCGACATGCACGTCGTGTACAAGCGACCATACTGCAACCATTGATCCCGTACCGGACGCTGCGGATTCCAACTGCCCGCCTCCGCTCCAAACCTCTCCTGGTGCCGTAACAACTCCTCCCGGATTGCCGTATTCCACGCATCCCATTCCGTCCCGCCGTAATGATACAGCGTCTGTGTGGCAAAAAACCAATAATACGAATCCCGGCTGTAATGCTCCGCAAACGACGGCATATTGTCCAATAATACCTGCACGCCCATTGCCAAACGCGGCTCGTCCCGATTCCAACCCAATAAAATCCGGCAGAGCAAGGCCTGCGCCGTCATCGCCCTTCGCGGCTCCGGCTCCTCCGCCCGGTATTTATACTGGTTGCCGACCATCATTTCATCGAGAAATCCCGTTACGCGGTGATACGTCTCCGCCGGAATCGCCATTCCCGCCGCCTGGCCGCTTTTGAGTGCCAACAGCACCCAGCCCGTTACGGAAACATCCGATTGGTCGCTGTACCGATCCGGCCAATATCGCCAACCGCCGCTGCGGATACTCTGATGCTCAATGCAATAAGCAATCGCCCGCTGTGCAGGCTCCCGAAGCGTCTCATCGCCGGTCATCACCAACAGTTCGCAAATCGCAATCGTACAAAGTGCATGCGAGTAAAACCGGTGATTATCGGGAGTCGATGGCGAATGAAAACTTCCGTCGGGATTTTGCTGCTGGAGCAGCCAGTCCCGCCCCCGCCGGACGGGCCGAGCAAAGTCGGCCAGGAGCGGATGCTGCGAATTTGGCGTAACGCCGAAGCCTTGAAAGGCGAGCAGAGCCATCGCGGTTGCGGCAATCGGGTCTTCTTGTCTGGGTGAAGCGGCTTGCGGGAAATCGTTGCTCGCAAAATGCCAGGCTCCGTCGGGTTGCTGCACACGGACGAGCCAGCGAAGGCCCGCGAGGACGGCTTCGTCGGTTTGGCCGCCGCCCCCCCCGCCGCCGAGCATCACATCCCGCAAGTTGGGATCGCGGCCCGAAAAATCCAGACCGGGCGAAGGATGAAGCAGTTCGACGAGCGGTGCGGTTGCTTCATCGGCAACGGTTGGAGAACCGGCAGTATCGAGAGGATTGGGAGCGGATTCATGGTCGCCGACAAGCGGAGCGACGAGGGCTTGTTCGAGTTGGACGGGAATGTTCGCGATACCGGAAAGGATGTCGGGAGTCTCGAATTGGGCGACGGAAAACAGGATATGTGCGAGGATTACCAAGACGGCAATGTGGAGAAAAATGCTCCAGAACCAGGGCAGCAGCCGTTGGCGGATGGCGGCGGCGAGTTCGAGTTGCAGATTACGGGGAATGGCGATATTGTCGAGCGAATCGGGCAGATGGGCGTTGCCGTGAAGCAATCGGAGTAATCGGAGGTTGGTTTCGTCGGAAAAGACGTTTTTCCGTTCTTGCCGTGATGGCGGGCGTTTGGGTTCAAGATGAGGGACGATAAGGATTTTCGACACGGCAGGAGCCGGGGGGGCTCACGCCTTCCGCCCTTGTATTTTTCGCTCTGACAAAAAAAGGCGCCCACCGAAGGCTGGCAAAACCAACCTCACGACAAACGCCTCAGCCATGAAAGGACTCATTATAGCACTGATCGGCAGTCCGGCAAGCCCCCGGGTTTGGCACCTGCCCTAGCGGTTGCTCAGAAACACGAACGCACCCTTTTTGCTGCCAATCACGATGTCGGGTATTCCGTCGCCGTTCAAATCGCCAACGGCAATCTGAATGCCCGCCCCAGAATCGTCATCAATAATATGAGGCACCAACGTCGTTTCACCCCCAATCCGCCGCGTTTCCCACCAAAGCAAAATTGCCGGATCGCCCGGAGCAACATCCCCATCAGGCCCATGCGCCCAAAAACGCTTGCCCGTGATCACATCAGGGATCCCATTGCCGTTCAAATCCGCCGAGGCGAGCGCATGCAGTTGGCTTATCTGCGGGAAAGTCGTCTCGGACGCGTCAAATAACTCATCCGACCGGGGAATCAAAACCCGTTGCTCGAATGTAATTTCACCGCCCGCCCGTACTTGTTTATACCAGGCAAATCCGTACATATGGCAGTGCAGCGATGTTACAACATCGTTGAGCCCATCGCCGTCAACATCGTAAACGATCATATGAGCAGCCGCATCGGCAAAGGGAAATGGATGAAACTTCCACGGCGTCTGGTTTGGATTTTCCGGTTGCTCCCACCAACCTTCGCGTTCGAGGATGTCCAGCCGCCCGTCGCCGTTGATGTCGCCGTAGCCGATTCCGTGCGTATAACTATGAAAACGCCGCTCCTGATCGCTCACGGCAATGAAATCCCACGGTTCGTAGGGATTTTCCAAATTAGGCGTTGCGATGCCGAGGTATCCCCGGCGGTTGAAGAGCAAACTTTTTCGTCCGATCCCGAAAATATCGGCCATAATGGGCGATTCGTTCCCGAGTTCCTTGGTTGCGAGATGTTTTTTCCACATTTCGGCACTGCCGCGCCCATTGGCACCGGGATTTTCGTACCAATATCCGTCTTTTCCGGGATAGGGGATGATTAAAATATCGTCCCAGCCGTCGCCGTTGAAGTCGCTCGCGAAGATTCCAAAGGCGGCGGAATACTCTTCCGGGTCATAATCCCGGGCATCGGGCCCGTCAAAAAATTGATGCCGAATGGTGAAATCCGGCCCTTCGTACCAAAAATGTCCGATGGCGACGTCGGGAATGCCGTCCTTGTTGAAGTCGCCGATACAGGCTCCTTCGCAATGGAACTTGTCGGACAGGACGATTTTGCGGAACGTCGGCGTCGCAGGCCGTGCCCGTTTGAGTTCCAGCAAGGCATCGAGCAGTTGGATTTCCGCTTCCCATACATCTCCCTTGGAGGTGGCATGGCCGAGCGCAAACAAGTGAATGTGGGCCTCGTGCTTACTTTTTATTGCGTCAATCTTGGCTTGTAATGCAGACGACAACTCATTCCATTCTCGGGTGAGGCGGTACAGTTCGATTTTGGCATCGGCCAAATGAATTTGTGCGTCCGCCACCAATTCAAAACTTCCAGGGAGTCCGAGATTGGATCGCAGGTTTGCATCTTCGAGCAGTCCTTCACGAAGAGCGACTTTTCGTTCCAAAAGTTCCCGTTCGGACATATTTTCCAGCGGAACGGCATCGGGCTGGGCGGTGAGATGAGTACCAAAGCAGACGAGCAGGGAACCGGCAAGGAGAATGGAGAAGAATCGCATAGCGGTAGCGAGCGTTGAGGGTCGTTGGCTCCGATTATAGCAGGTTGCAATGCCGGAGTACAGAGCGGGCTCTTGCGATTGCACGGCCAATCCTGTAGAATGACGTCCCGGTCCAGACAAGGAGGTTGCCATTTTCGAAAGCCAAGAACTTTCTTTACCTGTTGCGGCAAGACGCCGCTTTCAAGTTGTCATCATGGCAACCGGAGAGTTCGCCGTCCCTTCCATAAGGGCACTGTGCGAGTCGGAAATGTTTGAAATCGTTTGCCTCGTTACCGGACCAATGCGTTGCGATAAAACGGGTAGACCCATCATTACGCCAGCCCGACAAGTTGCCGATGAATACGGATTGCTCATCTCCGACCAGGAAGACGTCAATTCGACGGAATTCTTCGAATTTCTCTATTTGGTTCGGCCCGACCTGATTTTCGTCTGCGATTTCGGGCAAATTCTCTCCAAACAAACGCTTTCCGGCTCGATTCTCGGCGGCATCAATCTGCACGGTTCGCTGTTGCCGAAGTTTCGCGGTGCTGCTCCCGTCCATTGGGCGATTCTGACCGGCGAACACCATACCGGCGTGAGCGTCATCCATATGACGCCGAAAATTGATGCAGGCCCGGTCATTGCCCAAAGTCCGCCGATTCCCATCGGCCCCAGCGAAAATGTCGTCGAATTGGAAGCCCGACTCGCACAATATGGGGCCCAGTTGGTTTATGATACCATCGCCCGAATGGCGCAAAATGAAACAATCCGTATCATCGAGCAACTGCATGACAGAGTTTCCAAGGCTCCGCGATTGAAAAAAGACGACGGATTGGTTGCGTGGAATCAATCTTCGCGGGCGATTTTTAATCAGTATCGGGCGACGATTCCGTGGCCGCGAATCTTTACCGATTGGCACCGGGAAGACGGTTCGGCACTGCGATTGATCTTGGGCAAAATCGTTCCATTGCAGGATTCGCTGACCGAGTTGGTTGCGGAACAGCAGTTGGAGCAAGATGCCGTACCGGACCTTGATATGACGGACGCCAAGATGGACAATTTGGCGAATTTGCGGGCAACGCCTCGTGTGGTATCGGCGGAGCGTGATGTTCATGTACAGCGGCCTGCGTGGTGGGAGCCTGGAATGGTCATTCAGGCCGACGGGGGCGTTTTGATTGTTGCTGCTCTGGAGGGAGCGGTTCGGATCGAGCAGATTCAGCCAGCGGGCCGGAAAATGATGCAAACGCACGACTTCCTACGGGGCTATGCGTTGAAACCGGGCGATAAGTTCAGCCTGCCGGACTAGCCGCATTTCCGAAATGGATTGGCCTCGCTGGCGTCATTCCGGTTTGCGGCGCCAAACGAACAACGCACAACCCAATACAAGCAAAAAACTGCCAAAATACTTCCAGCCCCGACCCGGATCGTCGTTCACCGACAACGTACTCATCGCAATCGACTCCCGCGGACGGGACTCCCACGGAAATATGCTCCCATCATACAACTCATGAAACTGCGGCTGATCGGGATAAAACGGCCCAATATACGATGATTGGTATATCCGATAACCACCGCCCGTCCCCCGGAAAAATCCAGGCCGATTCATCGAAATTAAGATATTTTCGCCGTCCGGCAACACCCGATAATTCTCCAAATCATGCGAAAACATCAGCCTCCGCCCCGTCGGTTCAATCGGCTCGACATAATCGACGAGGCTCGAATAATGCGACGACATCCGAATACCCGGCTCCGTACGCCGCTCAAACCGTTTCAACAAAATGCCAAAACCGAGGTCTATCGTCTCAAAATTTAACTGCACGCCCAGCGTTTGGCCGTTGCCGTATATGTATCGAATCTGATCCTGGTCCGGCGGCAACGGAACAACCGTCGGCGTCGCCGCCCGAAGCCAAAATGTATCCTCCACGCCTTCAAACTCGACCCGCATTTTAACCCGTTGCTCACTGTGCCGATTGGGATTTGCCGTCGCCGGGACAATGCGCCCCCCGGGAACATCCTGCGGAATGAACTGCTCTATGACGATTTCCCGTGCGTAGGGCGTTTGGATGGCAACTTCGAATTTTGGAGGCTTATTTTGTCCATCCAAATCGAACTGGACGCCGCTAAAGATCATCCGTCGGCCTGACCAAAAGCGATAGTACAGGTTTTTATCAGGCCCCTGCATAAAATCCAACCGCGGTGCTGCAAGCCGTTGCAGCATCGGATTGTCGGCATGGTCGGCACTCTGCTCCATAATGCGGACGGGATCGACCCAATAGAACCCAAAAATCCCCAAACGCCGGGCTTGCACATTCAATTCGGGATTGTCAGGCAGCAACGTCATTGCTTCCATATCGCCGTTCGGTGTGAACACGGAAAACGTGATAATCGGCCCCCGATCGCGGAATCGGACGTTGCCGATGCTCAAACCGGAGTCTTCGACCGGAAATCGGGCATCGCCATCGAGTTCGAGCAGTTGCTCGACCTTGGCCGAATGGTTCTGGCCGTTGTAATGGAGCACGACTTCGCCCCAAAGTCCAGCATCTTCGCCATATTTTGGCCAACTTTCCCAAAATGCGGTCGCCTCTTTTTGGGAAAGAGCCAAGTTGTACGTAATCCGCTCGCCGTTGGGCATTGTGGTACTGACCCCGCGAACATCGGCCAAACCCGGCACACCCTGTTGCGGCTGCAACGGCAAACTGACGCGTTCCCAATGCGGGGAATCTCCCTCATCGGGCGTATTCCAGCGGATGCTCAATTCAAACGGCGGAACCGGCTCGACGGCGGAATGGGCAAGGTAATCGAGCACCTCGAAGCGAATATCGGGAGCACGCAATGTCCGCTTGCCGGTATTACGCGGAGTAATCTGCAAGGCCGGCCAAAGGAGTGCTTTGTATCGTTTTCCGTCTCGGAGCCAATTTTCGTAGTGATAGTCTTGCCAACTGAAGGGGCCAGGCCGGAAGGGAACGCGATGCGTGTCGGAAAGGCTGCCGATATGGTCGATGAATTGAAATTCGAATTGGGGACTGGTCGGCTTGCTGGCAACGGTTCCGATGGTTCCTTCCGGCAGGGTGATTTGTGCTTCTTCGCCGTATTTCCAGGTGATGTAGCAGCCGAATAGGAGTATCGTGATGCCGACATGGGCGGTCAAAAAGGGGATATGGCGTCGTTTCCAGGGGAATCGCAGTAGGATGGCGACGAGGAGATTAAGGGCGAGCAGAGCGATAAGGGCGTGGAACCAGGGATTGTCATAGAGCAGGAATTGCGAGGTGGCGGTTCCGTATTCGGCTTCGATGAATGTGCCGCAGGCCATGAGTGCGAGCAGACAGGCCAGCAGGGCGATGCCGAGTGTTAGGGAGCCAGCAGAGCGGAGTAATACGGCGAGAAGTTTCAATGCGATGGGGAGCAGATGGTTGCGGAGGACTGTATTTTGACAGACCGATGGGAAAATGCAAGGCGTTAGAGCGTCATATTTCAAATTGTTATGGACATTTTTTCGTCATTTCGGCACACACTTTACTCTCACGCAATACCGCAAATTTCGCAGGCCCTGCGACCACAGCAACAGGATGTCGTGCGAGAAAGATACCGGATGCTGTCCGACGCATCCTGAATGCCGACGACAAGCCTGTCCGCCGTTGCTTGATGACGGATAAAATAGCCCGCCTGCAAGTCCAATTCCATCGTGCCCTGCATGAAATGGTCAAGCAGTTGCGACTCTTCCTGCGGAGTCAACGGCGTGAAAATCAACGTCGAAAACCGAATCGTTGCCAAACCGGAATGAATGCTCTCCAAGGCAAATTCGTCCCGGGCCCGGATTTTCTTTACGGTGCGATTGGATTGCGGCAGTTCAATTTGATTCGGCTCCGACCATCGCGAACCGGTGCCGACGGGCTCGTCAGGCAACGGGATGACAATTCGGTTTTCCGAAATGCTGCCGGCATATTCCCGAATCGGCTTGCGCGTCGTTTGGCCTTGCGGTTCAATTTTGATGTGAGCGAGCGGAACGCCGATTTTGCCTTGCAAGTTGCTAAATTCCGCCGGGATTTGTTTGTCCCGACAACTGTTGTACAAAATATCATCATGTCCGGTTTGGGCCTGATGCATGTCAATATCTTCGACACGGTATTCGAAGGTTGCCGCCCCGTTTGCATCGACGTCTAGGGTTTTCCAAATTTTAACGGCTCGGCTTCGCGTTTCGATGTTTTCTTCCATACCGCCGATGATGTTCCGCATTTTGAGCGTGTGTTGGACGTTCCAATGCAGTTCTTCGCCCTTTTTGAATTGGTAGCGGAGCAGCGTTTGGCCATCGGGAATATCGAAGGGCAAAACGGGTTCGGTTTCTAATCCTGTTTCGGAGAATGATGGCAAGGAGTCCGAGCGGGGGGAGCCGCAGCCGTTTAGGCCTGCCGCGCAGAGCAAAAACAAAAAATGCCGCCGATTCATCGTATATTGCCCTTTTTATGGAGGCGTCGAATGGCGGATATTAGCCAAAAGTGCCGAAAAAGTCAAGGGCATTTTCGGCGGCTATTGCGAGCGTTAGCCGCATCGCCCCCTATCTTGACGGTTTCGTCTTTTCGGAATAGACTTGTCGGGAAACGGTCCTTCCGACGCAAGCCGGAATGACGAAAGCGACTCCGAACCAGTTTGAAATATGCTCTAGGTTCCCTTCATAACCATGCATCCGAATGTTCGCTTCCGATCCCTTCCTATTTTCGGTTCTCTGTGTCTGGCTTGCCGTATTCGGAGCCTGCGTCGGAAGTTTTTTGAACGTGTTTTTGTACCGCTTTCCCCGCCGCGAAAGCCTTTCCTATCCGCCCTCGCACTGTCCACGTTGCAAGGCCGCTATCCGATGGTACGATAATGTGCCCGTCTTCGGTTGGATCAAATTACGCGGGAAATGTCGAAGTTGCAAATTGCCCATCAGCATTCGCTATCCCTGCATAGAAGGATTCTGCGGCATTGTGTTTTGCGGCATTTTTGTCTTGCTGGACGTGCTGTTTAATTTTTCGGTTTGGCCATTGCTTGCGTTGACGCTCTTTTTATCGCTTTCGGCAACGGTAATTTTTGCGGTGTGTTGTGTCATGTATCTTGCATTTCGCAAGCGAATCGGCTAGGGGCGTTTCACGTGTTGCTCTGAAAAAGCCGTCATTGTGCCACAATCCGCCACAATCCGCAAATAAATCCTGTACGTCCTATAGCGGTTATGCCGATAAAACATACCGAGCGGAACTTTTAACCAAAATGACAAGCAAAAACAGTGGAATTGCCCCTCGGTAAATTCCGATGTGAATGAAAGGGTTCTAACGGCTTTCGGTAGAATTTTTTGCTTGCTTTAGGTAGAATGTATTTGCTTTCCGCGGAACATGATGTAGAGTGTTCACGGGAAAAAATCTAACAGCAAACAAAAAAGGAGAAACCGGTGCAATAACAGTCGACAGCAAAGGATTACCATGATGGTCAAGTCAAGTACGGAATACTACAATTTGGAAAAAGTCGCTGAGGTGTTGTCGGTCCCGACAGCCGAAGCGAATCGTTTGCGTGAACAAGGCAAACTACGCGGGTTTCGAGATGGCAGTGCCTGGAAATTCCTCAAAGAGGAAGTGCATTCCTATCTCGCCGAACAGATTAAGGCCCGCGGAGCCAACGGGCAGGCGGCCGACGATGACAGCGACTTTGACCTCGGCGATGAAGAATCTTCATTCGATTTGCTCGTTGAAGATGCAGTATTGCCTGATGACTTCGACCTCATCTCCATTTCGCCGGCCAAGCCGAAATCCGATTTGGATTTGGGTGCGATGGATGAGGCAAGCGAACTCGCCCTTGCTGAAGAGACGCACATTTCGTCGCTGGTTGTTCCAAAAAGAACAAACATGACAGAAAAACCAAAAAGTACCCCCCCAAGCAGCGATGCCGTTGCGGATGATGAATTTTCGTCCGATTTGCTCCTTGCGGATGATATGGAATCGTCGGCAATTTCGCTCGCGTCCGATTCGGAAGTTCACGAAGTGGATTTGGGAGAAGAGTCGCTTGTGGCGGCGAGCAGTTCTTCGCCGCAGTTAGGGCTTGCGGGCGATAGCGGATTCGATGTGTTGCTCGCGGCCGAAGAGGAAATTGTCTTTGAAGAAGACAGCAGCGCCCTGGTGATGGCCGACGCGGATGATACGGAGGCCATCACGTCGCCCGTAGAAGAATTTTCGCTGGAACCGCCGTCAAGTCTGTCCACGGATGATGATTCGGAAAGTTCTTCCCAGATCATTGCCATCGACGTCGGTGTCGGAGCGGCAGCGCAAGATGCCGAAGCGTTTGGGCCCGATGATTTTGGTGGTTTCGGCGGCTTTGGCGGTGCGGACTTTGACGATGCGATGCCGTTGCAACCGGCAGCGGCGATAAAAGAGAGCGATCCTTTTGCCGTCAGGACATCAATGCAGCCTGATGCGTTTGGTACGCCGTTGGTTTCGGCAACGTCCTCGGCATTGTCGAAACGAGCCGGATTGGAAGAGGAGTATTCGACGGGAATGCTCGTCGCATTGGCATCGGCTTTAGTGGTGATGCTGTTGCCGGGTATGATGCTCATTGACACGATGGCGCATCTTTGGAGTTGGGGCGATCCGTTTGTATTGAACAGCGTGCTGATGGGAACGATTTCCGGCCTGCTTGGACTGTAGGCTAAGTAAAAAACGGGGCGGCACGGCTAACGCCCCCTGATTTCATTCGTTAACCCTCACCGTCGGCCCGACCGGCGGACGAGATATTCTACCAAAGCCTTGTCAAACGCAACACTCGTATCGAGTTCCACAAAGTCAATCCGACTCTGAAAACACTCCCGACGAAACCGCTCCCGATATTGACGCAATTCCTCCAAATAATGCTGTTTCAACGCATCCGCATTGCCCGGTATCTTCGTGCCGGACTCCGGGTCAAGCAACTCCACTCGCCCATGAAACGGAAACTTAACTTCCGCCTCATCAAGAACATGAAACAATATCACATCGTGGCCCGAATGACGCAATCGGTGCAGCGAACTTAAAATTGCATCCGCATCGCCCAGCAAATCGCTGAACACCATCACGAGACTTTGCCGTTTAAGCATTGCCGAAAGTTGAGCCAACGCCGACGCAATGTTCGTCTGTCCCGTCGGCTGCAATTTAGACAGTACCGACAAAATCGTTCCGAGTTGATTCCGCCGGGACTGCGGCTTCAAAGATTGCTTAATCGTTTCATCAAATGTTACCAGGCCGACGGGGTCTTGTTGATGGATCATCAGATACGCCAAGGCCGCTGCCAAGCAGATTGAATACTCGAATTTCGTCATTTCCTGGCGATAGGTATACCCCATCGACCGGCTTGTGTCCAAGACGAGATAGCCGAGCAGATTGGTTTCGGCTTCGTATTTTTTGACGTAATACTTTTCGGTTTTCGCATAGACGAGCCAATCAATATCGCCGGGATCGTCGCCGTGAACGTATTTTCGGTGTTCGCTGAACTCCACGGAAAACCCGTGGAGCGGGCTGGCATGGAGTCCTTGGATGAATCCCTTCACGATAAACTGCGCTTTTAGATCAAGGCGTTTAATCGTTTGGATGACTTCCGGTTTTAAGTATCGCTGCTGATCCATAAATTACGACGTTGCTTGTATAAGCGAAGTATTCACCATGAAGACTCGGTCATGCACGGAGAGCGTGTCAGGATCATCGACCTCAAAGGTTACGCTGCAATACTCGATTCCTTTGGAGTAGGAGATGTTGTAGTGACTCCCAAGAATCACCGACGGGATGGTGATATTTCCTATCATCCAGGGTGTGTTGGAAAGTTTGGTTTTGAGCCCGCCAGCGATGACGTTGGTCATTTCGCCGACGCCGTCGACGACCTGGGCGTTGATCGCGGTGTATTCTTCCATTAAAAGTCCCGAAACGGCAAGGGTCGCAACGCGTTCAGGGAGGCAAATTGACACAAAGCCTGTGCATTTCCCGCTCAATCCGACCAATCCGGTAACGGGCGCGTCGGGCAACTGGATCGGGATTTTCGTAACACCGGCAATCCGAACCTTCAAATCGCACATTTGCAAGCAATTTTCAACCGATGTGATCAGCGAATTGACGAGCAGGGAATTGAGCGATAGACCTTTAATTTCAGTAGAAATATCCGACATAATTGTTTGCGATAGATATTGAGATTCCAGGAACCTGGGAGCATTTTATCGGAAACGTTCGGCAATGTCAAGGCGGATGCGTCGCGGGTGCGTTCGCGGTTCGCCTACTTGACTTGCCCTGCCCCTGTGTCTATAATGGCCGAAGTTTCACATAGAATCTTAACCCCTAATCAAGAAAGGACAGTACATGAAACGTATCGCAACGCTCCTGTTAGCACTGGGAATTTTGGCTGCCGCACCGGCCGTCCAAGCCGAATTAACCGAAGAAATGAAAAGGGACGGCTGGATTTCCATCTTCGACGGACGCACTCTCGATGGATGGAAATCGAATGAAACCTATGAAGGCTTCAAGGTCGAAAACGGTGCAATCGTCGGATTCGGCGGACGAAATCACCTCTATTTTATGGAAGAACTCCGAAACTTTGAACTGAAAATTGATGTCAATATCAACCACGACGGTAATTCCGGTCTCTATGTCAAATCGCAATGGCAAGATGCTGCGTGGCCGACTACGGGCTTTGAATTGCAAATCAGCAGTTCGCACGGCGACCCGCAAAAAACCGGCAGTCTGTACAACATTATCCGAATTTATGAAGCCCCCCATAAAGATGATGAATGGTTTACATACCATTTAATTTGCCGGGGCAACACATTGCATGTCCGAATCAATGACAAGCCGTTGTACACTTACGTTGATCCGGGCGGACAGCGAAGGGGCCAACAGGGACAGGGGCAGGGGCAGGCACCGCCGATTACCGAGCAGAACAAACGCATTGCTCAACCTGGTTACATCGCCCTGCAACAGCATCATGATGGTTCCGTCGTGCAGTTTAGGAATATCTTCCTGAAAAAGTTGCCTGATTAGGCTGACGGCATCTGGATTTAATGGCAAAAACGGGACGCAATAGCGAGGGTCGTTGGAGCGCAAGAGCCGGAGATGTTGGAATGAATGAGCCGGAGGCGTGAGCCTCCGGGTTGCCCAACCTATTTGACACGATAACCAACAACATGATACAATGGCATCCATGACGTCTGCTTGTCTTGTCTTTTTCGCAACTGCCGTTGTTTCGGCCGCCCTTTGGGAAACCCCGAAAACGGATGTTCTCCAAACACAACTCGCCTCGTTTTTGGAAATTAAAGAAGATGAACAACAGGAAGGCGAAATTCTCCTCGCGGACTCGTCGCCCGCAAAACGATTCGATGACGTAATCGCAATCCTGCGGCACTCCTCCCTGCCGATTCAACATTACCTCGACCAATGCGATCGGCTCGCTTGGCAAGAATTGCCCTTCGGCCAGCCGATCACGCTGCCGCAGACGCCGCTCGATGCCTACATCGGCGAAGGTCAAGAAAATTATCTGTTCGGGGCCCTGCGGTATTATCTCGCCCAACGGCTCGTGCAAGCCCGACTATTCGATGAAGCCAAAAAAGTTTTGGCCGACTTATCGCCTGAAAACAGCATTGACCCCGCCGGTGTGCTGATTGCCAAGGCAGTTGTCTTTCACCATTTTGCGGACAAAGAAGCCGGCCTTGCCGCCCTGAAAGAATTCCAAGCGATTGCGGATCAAGAGGTTGTTTCCCGTCGGTCGATGGAGTTGGCCAAATTGCTCCAATTTGAATGGGAACGGCAAGCCCAGGAAGACGAAGCCGAACAAATTTCGCGGCAAATGAACGATGTGCGTCGTCGGCTGGGCCAGGGGCGAACCGATGAGGACACGCAAAATGCCGAGGGGGATGTCTTGCAGTCGTTGGAAAACCTGATCGAACGGCTTGAAGAGCAAGCCCAAAGGCGTCAGAGAGCGGGAAGTGCTTCGCAGCCGAACGCACCGCCGGATGGCGACGGACCGCAGTCGGAGTTGCGTGGGCCGGGCAATGTGGACCGTCGCGATTTTTCGCTGGGAGATTCGTGGGGTAACTTACCGCCGCGGGAACGGGAAGAGGCGTTATTGCGGATTGAAAGGGAGTTTCCTTCGCAATACAGGGACATCATCGAGCAATACTTCCGCGAAATGGCACGGTGAGAATACTTCAAGGCATTGCAAAATATGTTGGAGCGTGTTGACGCTGATTTCTCGTGAAGATCCTTGAGAGTGTTGGCTCAAATATAGATTGTGTCATAGTCCCCTTACTGTTTTTCCGCTACGACAAGCGAATGGTTCAAAACGCTGCAAGAAAAACTGTTGCCTATATTTAGATAAACACTTTCAGAAAAACAAAGAGTCGACAGAAGCACAGTCGTAAAACTGAGCCCGTTACGTAAGTCAGATCATATAATCAGAAAGATCCCGCTTCTGCGTTCGCAATCCTACAATTACGGCAACGTTTTCTCAATGCGTTCTGTCTAAACACTTGCCAGCAACGTCTTTGCGGCCAATTCCAATGGCGATTCTATCACATCGACCCGATGAAGCAACATCTCGAGACGCTGCTTCTGCTCCGCCTGCTCCTTCGGCTGAGAAAGATAATTGATAATCCAATCCGCAACACGCGACGAACGATTCGACGATGTTAAAAATTCAGGAAATAACATCAAATTACGCTCCGCTTCATTCGGCTCCCGCGGAATTATTCGCGTAGAATCACTGAAAAATACCGACTGCCCATACAGTTGATTCACGCCAAGCATATTGACCAAAGTAATATGACGCGTTCGCCGAAAAAACCGTTGCAAAAACAATCCAAATCTGCCTACACGAAAATAGATGACCGAAGGCTTATTGCACGCCAACAATTCCAACGAAACCGAACCCGATACCGCAATACAACAATCCGCCGCCCGAATAAGTTCCGTTGTTTTGCCGACAAATACCGGTATCGACATCTTGCGTTCGGTAAGCCGACGACGAATCATCGACGCATGCAACTCATTGAACGCGGCAAAAACCGGTTGGACATTCGGCAATTCATACTGGACGCGTTTGACGGCTGACAGTATATCGTTGAGATTGGCTTCGACTTCTTGATTTCTTGAGCCGGTCAGAATGGTCAAAACGGGCCCCTTGCCGTGTTGTTCGTAAAACGATTCCAGGAATTCGGGATCGGATTGTTTTTTGCGGATTTCCTCAAAAAACGGATGTCCGATATAGACCGTTTTGCAGCCGTGTTTTTTGAACCATTTCCATTCAAAAAGCATGGAACAGAGCACCAGGTCGGTGCGGTTGCGTAGTTTTTTAACACGGTGCTGTGCCCAGGCCCAAACTTGCGGCGGCATAAAATAGACGACGGGAATTCCGATGTCCTTGGCGGCTTTGGCGATGTGCCAATTAAAACCGGGATAATCGACGAGTACGACGAGGTCGATCATTTCGGAGTGCAGAACTTTTTTTGCTTCGCGGAAAAGTTTCCGAAAGTGGAAGTATTGCTTGATCACTTGGCTCAGCCACATGAAGGCGAATTGAGTCATATCGGTAATGAGTCGGCACCCGGCTTGTTCCATTTTGGGGCCGCCGAATCCGACGAATTCCGTATCGGGCGCAAGTTTTTTAATGGTTTCGATCAACGCGGCGGCGTGAATGTCGCCGCTCGGTTCGCCTGCGGAAAAAAATATCTTCATGGAATGATAAATGTTGATGGCGTTAAGTCGTGTAATCCGAATTGAGCCGAACGTACTCCGTCGTCAAATCGGTCGTCCAAAATCGAATCGACTCGCCGCCCTCTTGCAATACCAACAAAAAATGCGTGTCCCGATTGCTGCGTATCGAATCAGAAACCGCCAACTTGTCAAACGGCAACGGCTCGCCATTCCGAAATAATTCAAATCCATTCAGTTGAAGCGAGACCTTCATCGGATCAAACAACACGCCCGCATTGCCCAATGCCGATATTATCCGCCCCCAATTCGGATCCGCTCCGCAAACTGCCGTCTTGACCAATACATCCTCGGCAATCTGGCGAGCGATCTGCTTCGCATCTTCCCGTGTTTTGCAACCCTGAACATCAATCGTGATCAAATGCGAAACACCTTCCCCATCCTGCGGTATCTGGACTGCAAGATCAATGCAAAGGTCGCGAAGGGCTTCCCTCACTGCCGTTACGGGCACTGCGGATGATGCCGCTGCCGCTCCGTTCGCAAAAAACAATACCGTATCAGAGGGACTCGTGTGTCCATCGACCGAAATGCAGTTAAAAGAGTCTTCGACGGCCTCGTTCAAGAGTTTTTGTGCCGTATCTGGCTCGATCGCGGCATCGGTCATAATCATTGCCAGCATCGTCCGCATATTGGGGGCAATCATTGCGGCTCCTTTGCAAAAACCGGCAAGCGTAATGACGGTTCCGTCTTGAAGAGCAATCCGCCGCGATGCCGTTTTTTCGACGGTATCGGTCGTCATAATCCCCCGGGCAGCCCGTATGAAGGATGCTTCATCGCTGGCTAATTGTCCGGCGGCCTCGGCAATCCCCGCACGGATTTTATCCATCGGAAGCATCACGCCGATCACGCCGGTTGACATAACGAGTGCTTTACCGCCAGCCGCGTCGCCCTGCGGTGTGCCTGCATGATACGCGGCAAGTTCGGTCATTTCGAGGGCATCGCGGTATCCTTGTTCGCCGGTGCAATCGTTGGCGATTTTCGAGTTGGCAACGAGGGCATTGAATCCGGTGTTGGGCGTTCGGGGGCGGTCAACGAGTACGGCGGCACCGGCGACGAGGTTTTGCGTATAGACGCCAGCAGCGGTTGCGGGAAGGTCGGAAACGACCAGTGAAAGGTCGAGGAGATTCGGATCGGACTTCAACCCGCAGTGAACGCCGGCAAAACGATAGCCTCGAGGAAGGGACATGCTTTCCATATCAGTATTGTAATGGACGGGATTAGAGCGTATTCATTTTTACTTTGGACAAAAAATCGTCATTCCAGCGCAAGCCTGGGTGACGGAGGAACGTCCGGCCAATTTTGAATATGCTCTAGAATCCGCAATCTTCCGATTGCGGCTCCGATGATCTTACCGTTTATACGACCGCCTCGGATTTTTCGGCGCTTGACTTGCCTGGGCGGCGATGTCACTCTCATCCTCGCTATATTCGCCCTGATTTATCCAAACCTGTATGCCGATATGACCTTGCGCAATCTTGGCTTCGTGAAATCCATAGTCAATCTTCGCCCGAAGAGTCGAAAGCGGTATCGAACCAGAACTCTGTTTCTCACACCGAGCCATTTCCGCACCGCCGAGACGGCCGGATAACTGGATTTTTATTCCCTTAGCACCACTTTCCATCGCTTGTTCCATCGCACGCTTCATGCAACGGCGGAAACCGATACGCCTGACCAACTGCTCGCCAATGTCTTCGGCAACCAACTGAGCAACCATATCCGGCCTCGTAATTTCCTCAATTTTGAGGTTGATTCGCCGTCCGGTAAGACGCTGCAAATCATTTTGGAGTTCCTCGATCTTCTCTCCCTTTCGTCCGATCATAATCCCGGGCTTGGCGGAGTAGAGAATTACGCGAACCTCATCCCTTGTCCGTTCAATCACGATTTTTGCGATTGCCGGATACATCGGTTTTTCGTGCCTGTCCGTGGGGTCTTTCCGCTTCTTGATGAAGTCACGAATCTTCTTGTCTTCGACGAGAAGTTCGGCAAATTCACGCTTCGATGCGTACCATCGGCTCTTCCAATCTTCCATAATACCGGTGCGAAACGCGACCGGATTAACTTTTTGACCCATTGTTTATTCTCTTTGTCTTGGTTGTATTGTGCGTGCGTCTTATCCTATTTCGACGGTGATATGTGATGTTCTTTTGTGGTAAACGGAGGATGAACCCCGCGCTTTCGGGCGGAATCGCCGAGCCATAGGGCCGCCGTCGATTCGGACATTCAGGACTTCGAGGTCGGCAATGTTTTGCGCCCTGAGGTCTTCGGCATTGGAAATCGCGCTTTTGAGGACGGCCTCGACGAGTCTGGCCCCTCGATTTGGATAGCAGGCCAAGAGTTCCAGGGCATCATCGGCGAACTTTCCACGCACGAGGTCGGCGAAGGGCCTGATTTTCCGTGCGCTCATTTGGGCGTACCGATGCTTTGCTTGATATAGTCTTGATGCTGTTGCCATGATTTATCTCTTTCCTCCTTTACCGCCGTGCCCTCGGAAGATTCGTGTTTGGGAGAATTCGCCCAGTTTGTGCCCGACCATATCTTCGGTGATGAAAACTTTGTTGAACAATTTCCCGTTATGGACGAGGAACGTATGGCCGACAAACTCGGGCACGATGGTACATGCTCTCGCCCAGGTTTTGATGGGTTCTTTTTTCCCGACGGCTTCTAGTTTCTCGACCTTCCGATACAGTTTCGGAGCAACGAAAGGCCCTTTTTTAATGGATCTGCTCATAACTTCTTGCGACATTTTACAAGGAAACGGGTCATTGGACAAGGGGGGGGCGCAAAAAACGGTCAATCACTCCCCGACCTTCCTGAACGTTTGGCTCTTGTCCCAAATTGCATAATTCAGTACCATACCGCTCTAATCCGCCGCTCCAATGTCCGGCCGTATGCCCCCGACGCAAACGCACATTCCCATCGCCCACGGTTTGGCGCCCTTTAACTTCATTGATCTGGAAGATAAAGCCGCTAAATACATCGCTCAAGTCCGCGAAGAAGCCGCACGGGTCGTCTCCGAAGCCAAAAACGAAGTTCTCCGTATGCAGCAAAATGCCGCCGCCGAACTCGAAAAATCCGCCGCCGAACTTAACCAATCACGCGACCAAGCACGAGCCGAAACCGATACCATCCGAAAACAACTCGACGAACTCAATACCCGACTCAAAAACGAAGAACAAAACTTCAAAACCCGAAAAGAACAACTCGAAAGCGAAGCCGCCCAACTCAAAGAGCAATTACGCCAAGACGAAGAAACTGCCAAAAAAACGGGATACGAAGAAGGCCAGAAGGCCGGATTCGATGAGGGACACTCCAAGGGATATGCCGACGGCGAAATGAAAGCCCAGATCGACTATGCCGAAAAGGTTCAACGGGAAGCGGAAATCCAACTGAGCACGAAATTGGAAACATTGCTGCCTGCCCTGACGGCGATGATTGAGCAATTAGATGTTGCTCGGCAATCGTTTTTACAGCATTGGGAGCGCAGTGCGGTACGAGTTGCTTGTACGATAGCGGCGAAAGCGATTAATCGTCAACTGCCGGAACTGGTTGATGTTCCGCTCAAATTATTGCGGGAATCCTTGGAATTGAGCACGGGAAGCACTTCGTTGCGGATTCGCTTGAATGAAGAGGATTATGAAACGTTGCGTCCGCAGATTGATGTTTTGATTCAGGAAATGGCTCGTTCGGTCCAGACGGAAGTCGTCGGAGATGCATCAATTTCGCCTGGCGGATGCGTTTTGGAAACGCCGCAGGGAATGATTGATAACCGCATCGAAGCCCGACTGGCACGGATTGAAGAAGAACTGTGCTTCGAGGAAACCCACTGAAAGGGCCCTCTAATGGAGCCGTTGATCGTATTTTTCTCAATTTGAAACGGCTGGCCAGCCGGAGGAGGAACAAAGCAGATACACCGCTTCGCCTAAAATATGGTAAAATATCGACGTTGTCCTTGATGGTTTGCCGTTTTAAGAGGAGAGGTTTTTAGAGAACAAGGGCGTTTTGTTTTAGTTATGGAAGATACCAACGATATTCGGGACGTATTAGAACAGGTTCATATCATTCAAACTCGACTCGGCGACTTTAATGGCCGATTGCGGCGAGGGCCTCTTTTGCTGAAAACCCAAGAAAGCAATGTCCAAAAAGCCAGCGAAAAACTCGAAAAATTGAAAGAAGAACATCGAGCATTGCTTGCCGATGCCAAAAGCCGCGAACAGGAAGTTACGGCACACGGCCAAGCCATCGCCCGACGAAAATCGCAGTTGCAGGAAGCAAAAACCAATAAGGAATATCAGGCACTGCTCGTTCAAATCGAAGCCGACGAAGCGACTCGGGATATTTTGGATGATGAAACGCTCGATGCCATCGAAAAAGCGGAGCGCTTTGCCTTAAAACTTCCTCCCGCCGAGGCCGAACTGGCAAAACTGCAAGAACTTTACGAAACGACGAAAAGCAAGTTTTTTGCAGACAAGCCGCATATCGAAGCGGAAATTGCCGAATATTCCAGGCAACTCCAAGACGAGGAAGTCAAGATATCCAGTGCATTTCGGGAGGTTTACGACCGGTTGGTCCGCAGTGTCGGCGGCGAAAACGTTTTGGCCGTCGTTGTCGATCAAAAGTATTGCGGCGGATGCAATCACCAAATACCGGTCAATTCCCTGGCTCATATCCTTGCCAAGAAGCCGGTAACGTGCAGTTCGTGTGCGAGATTGCTCTACGTTCCGGCGGACTTTCAATTCGATAAAGGGTAGATTTGTTGTCTTTTCGGCATTAGCCGCGTCGCAGAGAGACACGGCTAGAGCGTACTCCTTTTTGCCCGGCACATTGGCTCCAACTACTCCTCATCATCCGCCAGTTGTGCCGATGCGATAATTTGCTGCTGAATGTTCCCCGGAACAATGTCGTAACGCAAAAACTCAATGCCGTAACTGCCCTGACCGCCCGTCATTGACGCCAATGTCCGATTGTACGTCATCACTTCCGAAAGCGGGACCTCCGCCGTGATCGTTTGCATCCCGCCGCCCGCATCGTCGATCCCGAACGGACGACCACGGCGATTCGGCAAATCACTGTTCACATCGCCCACATTCGCAATCGGCACCGTTACTTCCATCTTGACGATCGGCTCCAATAATGCCGGTTTCGCCTTCTGGAACACTTCTTTGAAGGCCATCGAGCCCGCCGTCCGAAACGCATGTTCGTTGGAATCCACATCATGATACTTGCCGTGATAAAGTTCCACGCAAACATCCTGTACCTGGTATCCCGCAATGACGCCCTTGATCATCCGCTCCTTAAATCCCTTTTCGATGGCCGGGAAAAAGTTCGACGGAATCACCCCGCCGACGATGCAATCCACCCAAAGGAAATTCGTTGCCTCATCGTAATGATGATCCTTGTACGAGGGAAATTGCCCCTTGTTTTGTGCGTATTCTTCCGGGTCGGTCCCCTTCGGGAACGGATACATCCTAATATGCACTTCGCCGAACTGGCCCGCTCCGCCGGACTGCTTTTTATGCCGATACATTCCATCCGCATTTGCCTGAATCGTTTCCCGATAGGCAATTTTCGGCTCGTGCGTGTCCAATTCGACCTTATCCCGGCGTTTGAGACGTTCCTGGATAATCTGCAAATGCAGTTCGCTCATCCCGGTGATCACGAGTTGCTTGGTTTGGTCATTGCGTTCGACCGTAAACGTCGGGTCTTCCTGGGTAACTTTGGCGAGCGCACCGGACAATTTCGCTTCGTCGCCGCGACTTTTGGGCGATGCCGCCAGACCGACCATCGGCGTCGGGAACGTAAAGGATTCCATCACATGATCGCCGAGCGTGGTGCAGGTTTCCAATTCTTCCAATTTCGCGACGGCAACAATCATACCGGGCGTTGCCTCGTCAATCGGCTTGTTTTCGTTCGCCTGCATTTGGAAAAGTTGGGCGATTTTGATTCCTCGGCGGCTTGTCGAAGCGGCAAGCGACTGGCCGTTTTTGAGCGTTCCGCTGTAGATGCGGAGAAAACTGAGTTTTTGCACAAAGGGGTCGATCCGTGTCTTGAAAACTTGGGCAATCACGGGCCCCGCGGCATCGGGCTTGATTTCGATGGCATCGCCTCCCGTACTTTTGGCCGTCCGTTTGATTTTGTCGGGCGAAAGACCGCAAAGAGCAAAAACGTCTAAAAGTTCGTTGAGGCCGGTTTTGGTTTTGCCGGAAATGCAAACGACGGGAACGAGGGTTCCTTCGAGTACGGCCTGCTGGATGAGCGTTGCGAGTTCGGCTTCGGTTGGCAGAACGCCGTCGAGGTATTTTTCCATCGCGGCTTCGTCTGCGGTAACGATTGTTTCGAGCAGTGCATCGTGGTAGGGCGAGTCGGCATCAAGTGCGCTTTTGACGCCCTTAAAACTTTTCCCGACGCCGTCGGGCGTGTTGAAGGGCACGCATTCCGGCCCGAAAACGTCTTTAACGAGTTTGAGCAGTTTTTCGAAATCGGCTTTATCGTCATCCATTTTATTGAGAACAACGATTTTACCGAGTCCGAGTTTTTTGGATTCGGCAAAGACGCGCCGAGTATTGACTTCGATACCGGATGAGGCATTGACGACGACGGCGGCGGTATCGACGCCGTTGAGAGCGACGATGGTTTGCCCGATGAAGTCGGGATAGCCGGGCGTGTCGATGAGGTTGAAGAGTATTCCGTTGTGTTCAAAATGGGTAACGCTGGATTCGATGGTATATTTATGTGCTTTTTCTTCTTCATCGAAGTCGCAGATACTGGTTCCGTCATCGACGCTGGCGAGTTTTTTGACGGTTCCACCGGTTGCAACGGGAAAGGTATTAAGAAGAGTATCGGCCAGGGTAGTTTTTCCGGACCCGCCGTGTCCGCAGAGAGCGATGTTACGAATATCCGAAATGTTGTATTTGGCCATTGGAGGACTTTTGTGTCAAAAAGTGGGTTTGGAGGGTAAAGAACCCGCAATTCTATCAAAAGGGGAGCGAAAAACAAGCCCCGCCGACACCGGAGCGGAAGCCGCCTCCGGGGGACTTGCAATCTCTTTTGTTTCGGTTACAACGGGGCGTGGTTCCCTCTTCGGAGGATTATGTCCTTTACCTTAGGACGGCTGCGATAGGCAAAGGAATTACTGGCGTTTCGTTTTTCTCAAATAAAACAACCTACTATGGCACGCTCACGCATCGTTTTTGTTCTGTTCCTTTCATTTTTTTGTTACGCCTTGGTGATTGCCGATGAAGCGTTCGATTTTTATGTGGAGGCGGTGCGCCATTCGGCATACAATCCCGCAGAAATTTCCACATTTCAGGCAGAACTAAAAGCGACAACAAAAATATTTTATCCCGATTCGATGATTGAGCAATTTGCTGAACAAGTGGCGGACTCCATAGAGGATACATTGAAAAAGATTGGGGCAGATGATGTGGAAATACAGAAAGCAAGAGAAGAGCAGAGCGAAAGCATCCGGCAAACGTTCTCTGGCTGGCCAAATTCAAAAGTCATAAACGTATTCATGAAAAATTCGGCTTCGCCGATAGGTTTGGAGGAGGCACGCCCACAAATATTAGAAGTGGAGGCTACTATCAAAAGGTCTTCGTTATTTTCGAGTGGTTTGGGTGTGTCCAGCGATGAAGAAAAGCCAAGCATGCTTCAATACGAACGTTCGACCACGATAAGTACGACCAGTGGTGGAGACGCATGGTTTTATACAGCGGGGCGAATGGCACCGCTGGTTGGAGTGCGTGATGCCCTACGCTGTTTATTGTCCCGTGATGAGACTGGGAGTTTTTCCATTTCGGCAGCTGGCATTGCCTCTTTTAGAATGTTTTGCGAAGCCAATAGATGGACATTCTCGTTGTCAGCGGAGCGAGAGTATTATGAAGGAAATCATTCGGCATATGTCTTGCAAGTCTATGAAGGAGGGCGGTTGAGCGGGCGATTTTTGATCGATCCGGACCGAGGCTATATCTGTCCACAATCGCAGGTATTTTGCAGCGAAAGCGGCAAAGTTTGGAAAGAAATGACCGCAGAAAATTTTGTGTTTGATGCACTATCGCAAAAATGGTTTCCAGAGAAAGCCGTTGACACTTTATGGACGAGAGGGACAGAAGGAGAAGAGGCAACGGTGATAAGCGAGTTTTATCTTGTGCCGGGAACGTTAGTTCTCAACCAGCCGATTCCCGATTCGGTATTTGCTCTAACTGTGCGGGAGGGCACGCGAGTGGATGATGCTCGCCGTAATGATCTTGATCAAACTACCTTTATCGCGAATAAATCTGGAACGTTGGATTTGGCGGTTATCGAAGAAAAAAGTTTAGACGATTTCGAATGGTTGACTCCGCAAGATGTGCTGCAGCATTACGCTCCCTTTCCCATCGAACATGCATCCTTCAACTGGTTGCAAATCGTGCTGACGTCAGTGGGAATCATTTTGATAGTAGTCGGCATCACTAGATTGTTCCTCAAACGAAGCGAAGCATAGGGCAAGAGTAATCCCATGAAAAAGCATCTACCAACCATTTTTGTTTATTTCATTTGGCCTCCTGCTGTGCTTGCTCGTCGCCGTTGACCGTTACTATCTGCGTCATTCGATATTGAACGACAGTTTTTGGTTGCCAGCCATGGAAATAGAACCCTTGTTTGTTGATTTTGGCGATGTTTCGGTCGGCGATGATGTGCGGCGGGAAATCGTGATTAGGAATACCGGCAGAAGTCCGTTGGAGATCGAGCAAGTACGCTTGAGTTGTGCCAGTTGTCTTGTCGTGCATTCGTATCCGCGGGAGCCAATTATGCCCGGCGGACAAGGGATGCTTGAGTTTTCTTTGGATTTCTCCAAAGGGCAAGGCAACATCCAGACGGCAGTTCTTATTGTATCCAATGGCGTCGACAGTATGAACACGCAACGGATTACCGTGGTTGATGTTAGGGCCGACATTTTAACCGATGGTCGGTAGTTTTTTGTTTGCGATTCCATTGACGTTGCCCCCTCGGAACGGAAGCCGCACACCGGCTCTTACACGAAACTTGCAGTTATCCCGTAATAATTGCGGCTCGGCGACCATTCGGCTATAATTTCCGGTATGCTCCTCTACTCTGCTCCGATGGCGGGTTTTACCAACTACGCCCATCGGGAACTCCTGCGGCAATTCGGCAACGTGGACCTGATTTTTACCGAAATGGTCTCCGCACGCTCCTTCGCCGAAATGGAAAAACGCAGCCTGGAACCTCCCTCCCGACTCTGGGGAATCCGCGATGAACCCCAACCACTCGCCGTGCAAATTTGGGATAACGATCCCGATACCCTCGCAAATCTCGCCCAAAAACTCGCCTGCGACTATAATGTCCGCCACATTGACCTAAATTTCGGCTGTCCGGCCAAACAAATTGCCGGACGAAACGAAAGCGGAGCATATCTGCTGCAATTTCCCGACCGAATCGGCGATATTATCCGCAAAGTTGCCGAGGCCGCAATAGCGTCATATGGGCCCGTGCCCGTTACCGCCAAAATCCGCCTCGGCAAAACCAGGGATACAATCAATGCGATTGACGTTGCCCAAGCGGTCGAGTCAGCCGGTGCGTCGGGAATCACGATTCATGGCCGAACCGCTGCCGATTTTTACCGCGGCCTGGCCGATTGGGAGGAAATTGCCAAGGTGAAGCCGAAGTTGCAGGCCATCCCGCTCATCGGCAACGGCGATATTAAGACGGTCGATGACGCACTGTTTCGCATTCGCAATTATCCGGTTGACGGCATTATGATAGGCCGAGCCGGCATTGCAAAGCCTTGGTTGTTTCGTCAGATTGCTCAAGCATTGCGGGGAGAGCCGATTGATGCGGAGCCGACGGGCATGCAGATTATTGAGATGACACGTCGGCATTTTGCCGGTTTGCAGCGTCAATTTACGGAGTCATTGGCTTTGGCATTGATTCGCAAGACGGCGTGTCAATATGTTGGTTCCAAGCCGGGGGCGCGGAAATTTCGCAACGATGTCTGTACGGCCAAAGATACGGAAACGTTTTTTCGGGTTGTCGGCGAGTTTTTTGGGTAACGTGATACCTTGTCGTCTGGCAGTATTGCCGTGTTTCCCTACAAATCGAATTAAAATTTCAAATTTGCCTCTGGAATGGGAGTCGGCGGAACATACTGCCGGGAAGAAGACCCCGAACCAAAGGGTGCCGACGAACTGGAAAGGCCCGGATGAAGCGGTGCGACCGTATTCGTATTCTGCGGAACCGCATAGCGACTCTCCTGAAGCGAGAAAACAGGCCCTTCTTTTTCAATCGACGCAAAACACATTTCAGGACTACTCGGCAACCCCGCCATATTGCTCCGCGTTTCCATTAAAAACCGGTTGACCCGTTCGCTGTAACTTCCCGCTGTGTTTTGAACCATATCCGACCCAAAAAGCACGCCGGCCAGTTCTCCGCGTTGATTCAAAATGGGCCCGCCCGAGTCGCCTTTGCGTGCATGCACGGAAACTTCCATAATTTCATAGAGCGGAACAGTGCCGTTTTTTGGATTTTCCGGCGGCGCGAGATAGCGAACGCATTGGCCCTTGGCAATTCGATACAAACCGGAGCCAAAGCCGACGATCCAAAGCGGCTCGCCCGGCTTGGAGGGTGTGCGTGCAATGGGCAGCGTCGGAATCGACGCAGGCGGCTTGGAAATCGCAACGAGAGCCAAATCCCATACCAAATCCGTTTTGACAACCGCTCCGAAGGATGAAAAACCGGACGGAAAATGGACGTGAACCAATCGATCGTTTCCGGTTTCGCAGACGACATGGTGATTGGTCAAAACGACGCCATATTCTCCGTAAGTACCGATGTAAGAACCTGTTCCGAAGGATTGTCCGCTGGCATCGAAGGCGATAATCCGCACCACGTAGGGCAGCACCTGCTGCTGGCTGGGTTGCGGCAGTTCTGCTGGCGGCCGTCGGGAAATGCCAAATTCCTCGGCGCATACGTCCAAAAGGCACACCGAACAAACGATGAGCCAGAGCACCATCTTTTGCAAAATTTTCTGCAAAATGGAGTTGGACAGGGGCATAATAGGGGCAGCGTGCCGAGGCGTTTCTTTATTCTTCGGCATTTTTCCGGCAAATCTGAAATGAGAGTTTTTTTAATGGACTTGGCTGGAAACTGTCCTTTCGGCTTGTGAGGCCGTCTGCAAGTTTCGCATTAGTGAAGGTAGGCAGCCGACCGCCGGGCGGGTGCGTCGGCGTGAGCCGACTGGAAGGCCCAAAATGCGGAGTACCGCAGTTGCCGCCCGGCGGTCGGCAACCTACCTGTTTGCAAACTTGCAGTTGCCCTGCCGGAATGACGAAAAAGCAGCCAAAGCAATGATGGCAATCTAACGCGTTACTAACACGGCCAGCCGCCGCTCCCCGTCAGCGGATGCCAAAAAGACAGCATACAAGAAAGACTCCGCCGTTCGGCCTATCTCGTCATACGCCGTCGGCAACCCTGCCAAAATGCCGTCGATTTCGCCAATGTGGCCATTCAACTTCCGCAATTCCACTTCCCGATCTTCTCGCTCCGTTCGGGCACTATCATTTCCTTCAAATGCCTGCCTGCGTAACTGATCAATGCGGTTTTCCAAATCCGTTTTCGCGAGCATCAACCTTGCCTTTTCCCATTCCAGCCGTTCAGCATAATCATCCAATTTCCAAGCGACTCGATCGAGCGAAGCCGACGCGGTAAATTGAATTGCAATGTTCTCGTACACGGTTCGTCCATCTTCCGTTTGCTTTTGGATCTGCTGCGATGTCTGCACTTCGCCGTGAAAATCCGATGCCGACGATTCCAAAATCCGAAGCCCATCCGCCGCCTCCGTTTCGACTTCAAGCACGATGCTCATCGGGGGATTCATCGCCGCAAATATCCTTTGCCAAAGTTCCGACGCAAACGGTAATTCGACCGCATATTCCGCCGTCGTCAAATCGGCAAGCCGGACCGCCTCCGTTTGCATCGGAGCAAAAAGCGGAATCAACATTGCCGATTCCAACTCGTCGGCAACGTTCAATTCCAAAAAACCCAGCGACAACAGCACGGTATCGTAAAGATGTTGATTGCTCAAACCTTCCGGCAACCAACGCATTTCGAGGCCGGCCTGCGTCCAATGAAACCGGAACATTGCCGTTGCCGAACGCGTTTGCGTATCGACGGTTTGGACTTCCCAAACTAATTCGGGCAACTCGGCAAGGACAAGTTCCGTGGTGATTGGGATGCCGGATAAATTGAATAGCGGAATGTACCGAAGGTCGATCGCGGCACCAAACGGCTCCAGCGGGTGCAATTCGCGGAATACCGCGTCGCCGGGAACATCAATCTGGTCATCCTGCACTTCGGGAAAATTGATTGCAAGATATTCGGGAACGGCGAAACCGTTCAAAAATTCCAACAAGGGCAATTTTTGCGTTTCGCGATCTGCCGCAAATTGCGTCAGAGAGTGCTCCCTATCAATTCGGTCTGTAATCTGGTCCGTTTCCGAATGATCCAAAGCGGATTCAATGATATGGTCGAGTTCGGATTCGGCAATCGGCTCAAGTTCCATTTCATCAATCGGCGGCAGTTGCAAGGCATTATCGGTATTGCGCAATCCCTGAAACAGCCCGAAGTGGCCGACTTGGTCAATCGCCAAAACGAGCAAAAACAGCACCAACGCAAACATAATACTGTACAGAAAATAGAACTGCGACCGAGAAGACCGGCGGAGCAGCGAGTCGAGCAAGCCGCCGTATTTTTTCGGAAGTTGAATAACCGGCGAGGGCGAGGCAGCGAGGGGATTCATCGCCTGCGTTGCCGTATTGGGGTCGCTGCTTGTCCCGTCACACTCCGCATCATCGGTTTCAAAGTCGGTCGAATAGTATTCAATATCGAGCGGCAGCATATGTTCCTGACCGTGCCGGGCGAATTCGACATATCGGCCTGCCGGGGCTGCACCCAACGGGGCCGTCAAGTCGATGAGCAAGGCATTCGCTGTTCTCATAACAGAATCGCTCTCTGCCGATTGCGACCCCGTGGAGCCCGCAACCACGCCTTGCCATTGACAGGGCAGCATTTCGGCCAAATCGGGAGAAAGGCTCAAATGGTTCGTGCAAAACGTTGTCCGCCAGGCGAATTGCGACGGCAACAACGCTAGTGCTTCGACGAAAAGCGGCAAAATGTTCTGTTCTGGCCGATAAATCAAAACGGCAGGTTTTCCTGAAAACACGGTTTCGGCAAGCACACCACCCCAGCCGGGATCGCCGGTTAATTCGGCCCAGGCCGGACAGGGACTCGTTGGCGGAACGGAAAGCGTTGCCTGCTCATCATTGCGGCGAATTGCGGCAAGATATTCCGCAGATTGCGGATCGGGCGGAGCGTTGCTCAAAGACATTTTCTGAGGGTCAAGCCAGCGGAATTGCCGAGCGATTTGCTGTCGTCGGGTCAAGGCGGACAGATTCGTCAGAGTGGGAACGGTTCGGCCTTGGGAAAACTGCAGTGGCGGTTCATTCCAAAGTGAAAGATGGAAGCCGGGCAGAGCCAAAAGCCAGGCGGGGCCTTCGGGAACGCATTCAGCTGGGTCGAGGATGATGTGATGTGCCAAAACGTTGGGTTGATTTTGGTAATCGAGCCCGGTGGCAGCGGTTCGGGAGAGAACGTGTTCTTGGCTGTCGGGAAGAATGAGGTGCGAATAGAGGGGTTGCAAGACGGGTTCGGCGGCGACGAGTTGTCGATATTGTTGGTTACTCAGGGCGGAGAGAAGTTTGGCGAGTTCTGCGGGCAGGGACTTATCCATTGCGATGGGACAGAATCCGCAATCTTTTGGATTGAGTCCTCGAGCGGTGGAAGTCAGGATGAGTTCGTGTGTCATGGAGTCTATTTTATACACAAATACCTGCTTTGGGCAACAATGCCGTAGCCGAGCCCGGGATGTAAGTTAGGCCATGTATCTGAAGGCCCCTATCTCCGACATGGGAGCAACGCAACTTTGTTAACCACCAACTATTTTCTACCCGGTTGCCCGGTTGACACGTAGAAAACTGTCGTCCGCCGAAGCGGTCTGATTTGTTTGTTAACGTACTCGTAATTCAATCCGCTCCGACGAATCGGAATGGGATTTCTAATAGTCCGTCCGCTGTGCCACACTTTTTTGCGAAATGCAATAGGTTCAATACAAGCGATGCGGGCAAGGGCAAAATTTATCGCACTGGCTGGCGGATTGTAACAGTTGTGCGGGTCGAGCACGGGCGGATGATAGGCAAAAAGTCGAATTCGTAGCAAGGTCCTCATC
>WRKP01000010.1 GCA_009778035.1 Planctomycetaceae bacterium | reverse complement strand
GACATCGAACGAACGAGAGAGTCAAAGCAAAACTTTGGATTGTAAATTTGTCAGATTTACGATTCGTGATACAACCCAGACAGGGAATTGCACGTCGCAGTTCCTATAACTTTCACAAAGGAGTACATTATGGCGAAAGCAGAAGTAGCAAAGGCACAGCCAGCAAGAACAATCGCCGACAATACGGCGACGAAGGCACCCAAGACGATTGGAGAGAATGCGTCAAGGAAGGTGTGTGAGGCAAAACTCGCCGCTGGACAGGCAAAACGGCGGGTCGGGGCGGCTGGCACAGCAGCCAAGACTCACGTCACACGGAACAAGGCCGCCTACATTGCAGGCGGGGCGGGAGCGGTCCTTGCTCGGCGAAAGGGCAAAAACCAAGATTGATTTCCGACAACCTTTGTCCATATACCTATTGGACGTGTGAAACAGTTTTGGGTTAATGCTGATGGGACATCAGGGAATGACCGTTTGCCCAAATTCTTGAACAATCTGTGCCGTCGTCGGCTCCCCTCTTTTTTCGACCATTCTAACGGTCGGCCTGCATTTTCAAATTCAATACGCTTGCAATTTTGCCCGGTTTATGGTGAAATAGGACGTGCTCGTCCCTGAGTCTCGCTTAAAACAATGCGGCCATTCTCCCTCCCGGCATACACACTGGTCGAACTTTTGGTTGCCCTGGCACTGTCCCTGCTTCTCCTGTTGGGCGTTGCTGAACTGTTTCGGCACGTCGGCGGTACTATGAGCGAAACACGGGCTATCATGCACACCTCCGCCAGACTTAACGAAACGGCTCTCCTGCTCCGACAAGACCTCGAACGCATTCCAACATCTCTCGCAAAGAAACCCGAAGATATTATCAGGGCTAAAGCAGAAGGACGAGAAATCAGCGACCGGTACGGCTATCTCACCATCATTGAAGGACCTGACGCTTGCCAATCTAACACGACGCAACCGCCCCGCTACGTTAACTGGGATATTCTCGATGAAGACGGCAACCCAACGCTCGACCGTACCGTCGGCGATGTGGATGACATCGTCGCATTTACGGCAATTGCCCTTCCAGACATGCCGTTTCGCGGTGTGATCGGCGGGAGAATCGCAGAGCGAAATGCTGCCGAAATCATTTGGTTTGTCCGCGGAAATACGCTGTACCGGCGGATGCGGTTGATTGATGATGAAAGGGCAAACAAAAACTTCAACAACGTCGGTGATTTTACAAGCCGAGCGTTTTTGCCGCCAGCAAATAAGGGAGATTATGCAATCGTACTGAATGATGAGTCCATCGACGGCGGTCGGCAACGCTATGATGCCGTGGAGGATGGCGATGGATGGCGGTGGATAGATTTGCTGACGCTCGAAGATTTGGCACGTCGGGCACGGAGATTTGGAAATGATGGACTTGGAACTGGCAATACACACCAAAACAACTACCCGCATTCGCTTTATGCCGGAGCCAATGCCGGCTGGTATTATTTGCGTATGCCGACCTTTGAGGAGACCGATTTTTGGAGTGCAAACAACATTCGGTACTGGAAAACGCGAAATGTTTTACCCGAGCCGACCGAGCCGAATCCCGATCTTTGGAATCAGCCGCTTTTTTTCCCAAATCTGTTAGATTCCCAAAGCGGTTCGTTGAATACGGCCATCGAATCCCCCCGCAATCTTCGGGCGGGTGAGGATGTTGTGCTGACAAATGTCTTGTCGTTTGACGTCAAGGTTTGGTGTCCCGAAGCCAACCTGTTTGTCGATTTGGGTACGGAAGGTTCTTCCTGGGAACCCAATTCGCGTGCTGCGGAACTGCATGGATACGTCAATAAAGAGGAGCGTTGGGGACATGTTTGGGATTCTTGGACGCAACAATACCAAGATAATCCTGATCCGCCGTACGCTCAGCGTGTTGAAGCGGTTCAAATTGTCATTCGCAATTTTGATCCTGCAAGCCGAATAATCCGGCAGGTTACGGTGGTCCATCGGTTTTAGAATGGACTTGTTCGGAAACGGGCATTGTGGCGCCGAGTAACGCGGCTAATTTTAATGTAATTACAACACCTCTCAAGCCATCATTTTTTCGTCTGTTTATAGTTGACATTTCATTTATGCTTGGTAAAATGTCCAACGTCACATCACCCGTTGAGAAAATATCAATGAAATACCACTTGCCGCTCATTTTGCCGTTTCTCTTTATAGCAATGTCGGTTACGGCAGCGGATGACATTATCATTGCCGACTTTGAAGGCGATGCCTACGCCGACGGTTGGAAAGTCGAAGGTACGGCATTCGGCACCGGTCCCGCAAAAGGAACTCTGCCAAATCAAATGGATGTTACCGGATTCCTCGGTGCCGGACTTGTCAATTCCTTCCTCGGCGGAGATGATGCCGTCGGGAAATTGACCTCGCCCGTCTTTGTCATCGAACGTCCTTACATTTCCTTCCTCATCGGCGGCGGAGGACACGATGGACTCGGCATCAACCTCATCATCGACGGGCAAACCGTCCGCACCGCACGCGGGCCCAATACCGTGCCCGGCGGCAGCGAACGGCTCGATTGGCACGATTGGGATGTCAGCGAACTGCAAGGAAAAGAAGCATTTATCGAAATCGTCGATGCCAGACAGGGCGGTTGGGGACATATCAACATCGACCATATTATCCAAACGAACAAACAGCACGCGCCCGTTGCCGTAACGGTTTCCCTCTTCCCGGAAAAGGAATTCATCCATCTACCGATCACGATGAGTGCGCCGATTACTTGGGTGCGGGTCGAAGTCGACGGCGTTTGGCAGCAGGAATTCGATTGCCGATTGACCATTTCCGGCGAACCTGATTTCTATGCCAACCTGCAAATCGGCCAATGGAAAGGAAAAAATGTCGATTTGGTCATCGAACGCCTTCCGGCAGATGCCGAAACGCTCGCATTGATTGCCCAAAACGACGAAATGTCCCACGAAGAGACCATTTACACCGAAAGACTACGGCCACAGTTCCATTTCACCGCAAGAACCGGCTGGATCAACGATCCCAATGGACTTCTCTACTACGACGGCCTCTGGCATCTGTTTTTCCAGCATAATCCTTACAGTACCGATTGGGGCAATATGACCTGGGGACACGCAACCAGTCCCGACCTATTGCACTGGACGGAACATCCCGCCGCACTCCATCCCGACAAACTGGGAACGATTTTTTCGGGAGGCGGTGTCGTTGACCATCACAACACATCCGGTTTTCAAGTCGGCGAGCATAAACCGATTGTACTGACTTACACATACGACGGGCCCAGCGCCCGGCACGGCCATCGGGCAACTCAAGCGATTGCCTATTCGACCGATGGCGGGAAGACGTTTGCCAAATACGAAAACAATCCGGTCATTCCCCATATCATCGGCGGAAACCGAGACCCGAAGGTCATTTGGCACGAAGAATCGCAACAATGGATCATGGCTCTGTATATGGATCGCGACGATTTTTCCCTTTTCGCCTCGAAAAACCTCAGGGAATGGGAGCATCTTTCTGATATCAACAACCTGGAAAACAGCGAATGTCCCGACTTTTTCCCGTTGCCCGTCGACGGCGATGAGAACAATGTCAAATGGGTATTTTGGGGCGGCGACGGGAAGTATCTCATCGGCTCGTTCGACGGCAAAGAATTTACCCGGGAAACCGGCTTGCTCCGCAACAAGCACGGCGGACATGATTATGCCGCAATGACGTTCAGCGATGCACCGGACGGCCGCCGAATCCAACTTTCCTGGCTCAATACTTGGGGCAATCCCAATGTGTTTCGAGACATGCCGTTCAATCATCAACTGTCGGTGCCGCGTGAGTTGACGCTTCGCACCACGCCGCAGGGCAAAGTCCTGCTCTACACCGAACCCGTCGCGGAACTCAAAACGCTGCGAGGCGAATTGACGGAAATTTCAAACATCACCGTCAGGCCGACCGACGGGTTTTTGATCCCGAATAAAGAACGCTTATTCGATATGGAAGCCGTGTTTTCGCTGGGCAATGCGAGTAGTTTGACGCTCAACGTCGTCGGGAAAACAATCGAGTACAACGCTGCCGAAAAATGGATTGCCCTGGATGGAACGCGGGCTCCCTTGGAACTCGCGGCGGGCGAATTACGGTTGCGGCTCGTCGTGGATCGGACATCTATTGAAATGTTTGCTCAAGACGGCGAAGTACAGATTGCCAAGGTGTTCCGCCCGGATGGCGATGGATTTTCCCCGGCCATTCCGGTTTCCGCATTTGGCGGCGATGCCGTGCTCGAGAGCGTGAAAATTTGGGCGATGCGGTCGGTGTGGCGGCGATGAGGCCGACGGCTCACAGTGCCTCCCTCGCTTGCAAGATGACTATCCCCATGTGAACATCCCCATAACTTCCCCCACTCCCCTACCCGAACCTCCCCATGCGTACACCGTTGCTGGTTTATAGAAGTGCTTTGATTGCCGCCCTCGGCGGGCTGCTCTTCGGTTTCGACACCGCCGTCATTTCAGGAACAATCGGCTCCCTAAAGAAGGAGTTTTTCCTCAACGATTGGTGGCTCGGCTTTACCGTTGCCTCCACTCTGATAGGCACGGTTTTAGGAGCCGCAACGGCACAGTTCCCGTCGAACCGATTCGGGCGCAAACCGACGCTGCTGATCCTTGCGGCCCTCTATTTTGTCGGTGCGCTCGGAACAACCGTCATTTGGAACCTCGGCACGCTGGGAACGGTCGATTGGCTGCTCTTTTTGTTCTCTCGCTTCCTCGGCGGTATTGCCGTGGGTGCTTCATCGGTTGTTTCCCCGCTCTACACGGCGGAAATATCGCCCGCCAAAAACCGAGGACTCCTCGTCGCCTTCACGCAGTTTAACATCGTATTCGGCATTTTGCTGGCCTTTTTCACGAATTACCTGATTGTACTGATCCACAGCGATTCGATGGTCGGCACCGCATATTCCAATTTCCTGGGGGCCTACATCGCGTCCGGTATGGAATGGCGATGGATGCTCGGGATCCAAGTCATCCCGGCGGCCCTGTTTTTCGCGTTGATTTTTATCATTCCCGAAAGTCCCCGTTGGCTCATCGGAAAAGGTAAAACCGAAAAAGCCAAAGCGGTGCTCGCCAAACTGGGCACGGATGAAGGACGTTCCGTCGACGAAGAGGTCAAGGTCATTCAGGTTGCCATCGACGAGGAAACTCGAAACGTCCGAGAGGCATTTTTTACTCCGCGGCTGTTTTTCCCTATCATGCTGGCGATTTGTATGGCGGCATTCAACCAACTTTCTGGAATCAACGCGATCCTGTATTACGCTCCAAGCATTTTCAGTATGGCGGGTGCGAGTAATGAGTTGGCCATGTTTTTGCCCGTCGTGATTGGGTTGACAAATCTCATTTTCACGATGGCGGCGATGTTGGTGATCGACAGTTTTGGCCGGAAAAGATTGATGCTCGTCGGCTCCATCGGCTACGTTGTGAGTTTGGGTGTTGTCGCTTCGGCATTTTTGATGTTCGCTCCGCAGTTTAGCGTTTCCACCGCGAATTTCGCGGTGCAAGGAGCGCAGCAGAAAGTCGAGCAAAGTCAAAATGCGCTCGCTACCGCACCGGAGGACACGAAAGAGTTTTGGCAATCCGAACTCAAAGAAGCCCTGGTTGATTACGTATTGGCAGTCGATGCCGCTATCGAAACGCAAAGCGAAGTTGCTGGTCAAAATCCCACACCGCGCGAGAGAGAAAGCCTGCTTGACCTCGATATTGAAGCCTTGCAGGCGGAAATTGAAGCGAAAATTGCGGAAATCGACTTGTCGCCGACCGTTCCGATGTGGGGGATTCTCACGGTGCTTTTCGGCTTGATGTTTTTCATTGCCTCGCACGCCTTTGGGCAGGGGGCTTGCATTTGGGTTTTCATCAGCGAGATATTCCCGAATAAGGTACGTGCTCAGGGTCAGGCACTTGGTGCTTTTGTCCATTGGATTTTGGCGGCCGTTGTTTCCTTGCTGTTCCCGCCGTTGTTGAGTCTGCTCGGGCCGGCAAACATTTTCCTGATGTTTGCCGGTTTTATGGTGCTCCAACTCGTTTGGGTGCTCTTCCTGATGCCGGAAACCAAGCAGGTTCCGCTCGAAGAGATGCAAAAAAGGTTGGGAATTAAACCGTAGACTTCGGCAATGGCCTTCCGGCACCACCCGGAAGGCAGATATTGCCTGTAATGACGGTTTTCCCTGTCAAATTGCACAAACTTTGCGGATTATTCCAAATATAAACCCCTCTGTCTGGGTAAATCGCATCGGAAGCAGGGAAAACCTGCTCCCGGCAGAGCCAAATGTTCGATACTCCGAATGACGTAGGCTAGTTTCCATGTAGGGAAAGCCGTTTTTATGGTTCGAAAGGAGTCGAAAACGATGTCCAAATCAGTTCGGGTGAGTGCCAATTTTGCTGCTGATGTCAATGCCAATGAGAAGGCCAACAAGAGGAACGTCCAGCAAAACATAGGAGTTAGGAACCGGTTTCGCCTATTGGAGGCCCTGCGACTTCTTGTCGTCTGCGTGCTCTTTGTCTCCTTTTTGGTGCCGATGGCGTATGCACAACCGCCTTTTCCAGATCCGTCTCCGTTTGGGTCTTGGATCCCTGTTTCACCTCCCTATGGCGATGGTGAACCTCCGGGAGGCCCGCCACCGTTCCCGGAAGCCGCCCCGTACCAGTTCCTCTACGTAACTGAAGATAACGTGACGGGCGGCAACCGCTATACCTCTCAAGCGATGACCGGTACTCTGTCGCTGTCGGGAAGTGTTCGCGGTGTTCTAACGGGCGGAGGAAGGGGAACCCATTGGTGGATTGGAAACCAATTTAGCGGGGACGTACTCAGCGTCACCGGAGATGGAAGTATCTATCAATTAGACCAATTGACCGTTCAGGGGAACATTACCTCCAGCGGTGTCATACAAAATATCAATGCAGTCAATGTGTGGGGCAATATGACGAACAATCCGGGCGGACTCGTCGGCGGCGGCGGAACAAACGATTATATTCCTACCTTGAATGTCTCGCAGACATTGCTCAATAACGGGCCCTCTACGGAGAACCCCAGAGCGGTTATTCAAAACGTCTGGGAAATCAATGCCGGTACACTCCAAAACATCGGCGTTATTGAACAGTCGGGAGCGAGTAGAACGTCGGCGGCATATATCAATGTTGCCAACGACCTAATACAAGGGAACAACGCAAGAGCAAATCCCGATGGGACTGCCCGAGGCATCAGAGAAGCGGAAATTCTCTCCGTCGGCGGAAACGCGAATGCGGGATACCTCTTCATTACGGTCGGCGGCAATATGATTCAGTATTTCGACGGGAGCGTCAGAGCCCGCGGCGGTATGATTGACGTCCTCGGCGAACTTTACAATGCCGGTGAAATCCGCATTGATGATGCTCTCAACTCGCTCAATAGCCAACATTGGTTTATCTCGGCCAATAGCCTGTTTAATGACGGGAGGACTTGGCAACAACACTCTCGGTCTGGCGGACAATATCCAATAAGCGGTGCAGAAAACGGCGATCTCTGGGATGAAGCCTGGGGTATCATTTACGACGCAACGATTGAAACGAGAGCAAATTTGACGAACATTGGTATCAATGCCGTGATCAATGCGGTCGTAAACCAAGACCTGAATGACCGCTGGCTTTCGGGAATCGACCAAAGTTCCTCGTTCTACGGTGGATCTGGTGATGCGACTCGCGATATTTGGACGAGTATGCTTGTCGGCGGCGACCTCAATAACTTAGATCGTGCAACGATTTTGAACTATAGCAATATCTCCGTCCAAGGGAACTTGAACAACCGGGGAGCGACGCTCGTCGGCGGACACTGGACCCGACATTCAAACATTGCGGATATTCATGAAGATCACATGCGGCAACAACGGGGACAGATTAACGTTTGGGGCAATGTCAATAATACTACCGAAGTGCCTTGGGAAACCTTTGACGGTGTGTTCGGCGGGTTGATTGCCAGTTTTGATGAGTTTAACGTCCACGGAAGTTTGTTCCAAGACGCAAACAGTATGATTACCGGAAGTTACACGCACCTCGGCACTGCCCCGGGTACTTCAAATATAATGCGGGATTATGATAACATTTACGGACGCAGGGCAAACGTGCTCGGCGGAATCCTGTTTGACGGAGAATTCGACGATGCGGCAAGCGTCCTCAATGTGATGGGCGTAACCGGCAGCAGTCTCGGCGGAACAACCACTTTCCACGGCCTGTACAGCCAAGGACATATCCGGGAAATCGACATTATCAACGTCGGTTCCAGCGAACTCGGCATCCTGTGGAATGCACTCGGTGCGACAAGCCCGGGAGCCACATTGCCTGACGGTTTTACGCCGGTTGGAACGGCCAGCACCATTACCGACATCGGCGTCATCAATGCAACCAATTTGTTCAATGAAGGCACCATCAGCAACATCGATTCGGCAATCAATGTTTCCTACCTGCTCGTGAATACCGGCGAAATTGATGGATACAGCGACTCGCATGTCGAATGGACTTATCATCCAGAAACAGGCCTTCCGTGGGTGCGTAATGAAGTCCTCGCAAATACCAGGGCGACGCTCCGCGTTGGAATCGCAACGACCGCGAACCCTGTTGGGATGCTGCTCGGAGCGGACGTTACCGGATACGGCATTATCAACGATGGAACGCTTACGAACTTGGAAACGATTTCGTCATTGGGACATGTGTCAAATACGGGCGAAATTTCCAATGTAACGTCGCTGACCGTCGGGTCGTCGAATGTGATGACCGTGCCCGTGTTCAGTATGACCGGTGAGGCCGCACCCGGTGCGGACTTCATCAGCAACGGGGTATTAAGCAATATCGACGGTATTACGGTGAGCCGGGATGTCCTGCTCGGAGCCGGCTCCTCGCTGAACCGAGTCGGCACGATTAGTGCCCGGCGGAACATTACGGTGGAGGGCAACATTGCCGCTCAATTCCAAACTTTGAGTGCCGAAGGGGATTTGACCGTGCTGGGAGCCTTGAATATCGCAACCGGTGCAATCGCGGTGGGCGGAAATTCCGTAAGCATTTCCGGCTATGTCAATAACCAGGGGTTACTCAGTTCCGGCGGTGTCATCGAAAACCTGGGATATATTCAAAACGACGGGATGATTAGCGCGTTTGGCACATTCCGAAACCTCGGAACCATCGACGGCAATGGAATGGTCTTCGTTTCTGCCCTCGAAAATGGTTCGTCGGGAACTTTTATCAATGCTGAAGGCGGTATGATTGAAGGGAATTTGACCATCAGCGGAAACTTCCAAAACCTTAACGGAACCATAAGAATTAACGACGCGAATGAAATCATCCGCGTTACAAATGACGGAACGGCAAGGATTGTCGGCGGTCTGCTTGATGTCAATGCAGGATATGCCAGCAGTCTCAGCACAAACCGGCAGTATGTATTTTTGGCAACGGACGAGCCGGGTAACCTGAATGTCGGCGGTGTGTTGGCAGGTTCCTTGGGAGGGATCGCAAGCGGCCACACCGGCTCGGTGCTCGATGTCGCAACCGCTTACGGATACTGGGATGGAACCCAATATGTCTCCGGCAGAGAATGGTCGTTGTACAATCAGTATTACTGGCTTGAACTCCAACGAGCATACAGTTACGGTGCACACGGACAAACGTCAAACCAAATCGCAACAGGTACTTACATTGATACGGTAGGCTCCGCTCCTGTGGAAAACAGTGCTTTTTGGAACCTGCTCCGTCAGTTGGATGCGATCAGTGATGACCCGAACAATCCGTACTACAATCCTGATTATGCCGACCACCAAGGCCCCATCAATCCCGCCGCGCTGCGAGCCGTGGATGAGTTGAGCGGTCAGATTTATGCAACAATCGGGACGGCCAGCGTGCACAATGTCGGGGTGGTCAATCGAACCCTGGCCGATATGCTCCGAAGCGATGTATTCAAGTTTTCCTTCGTCGGAAACCCGAATAATGCAATCCGCGGACAAGCAATCGCTCCGCTGCGATATACCCGATGGGGAACATTGTACGGCATCGGCGGTTCCTCCGATAGCGACGGAAATGCAGCCGGATACAAACAATCGTTTGGCGGTTTGATGGCAGGTATTGACAGAGCGGCCTGGACAGGCACGCGGCTTGGGGCTTGGTTCTCGGCAGCGGACGGCGATGTGAGAATGAAAAACCTGAGCGAAAAGGCCGACATTACCAGCGTCATGGTGGGGATGTATCTGCGGCAGGAAATGTACTTCGGCTACGGATTGGCCTCGGCGGGTTTTGGGATGGATAACTACAAAGTTCGCCGAAACCTGACGATGATTGGACACAATGCGACCAGCAGACTTGATGGAAACATCGGAACGGCATACTTGGAACGCGGTATTGACATTCCGGTTTACTATGCCACATTGCAACCGTATGCGAGTTTCCAGTTTGCGACGATTGGCCAAGACAGGTTCACCGAAAAGATGCGTGATCAGAACGATGTGCGAGCGGATGTCGGTTTGGTCGGCAACAAAGCCAGAACGGACAGTTACCGAATGTCGTTTGGGGCACGAGCCAGTTCGACGCCGATTGCCATGCGATGGGGACAACTTGCGATGACGACGAATATCGCCTGGTTCCATGAGTTCAATGATGACAACGGCAATTTCGTTGCACGGATTGCGAATCCCGGCGGAAACAACTACGGCACGCAGCATAACAGTGCATCGTTTAAGATTGCGGGCACGGACACGAAACGGGACTGGTTCAATTTCGGTTTCGGCTTGCACATGGATCGCAACAGTACGCGAGTATTCATAGGCAGCGACCTTTACGGCAATGGCCGACAGACGTTGTTTAGCGGCAGCGGCGGTGTGATTACGAGTTGGTAGGGTTCATAAGAGCCGGAGGTATTGCGCAGGAGCCGTAGGGCGTGAGCCTCCGGGTTGGTCTATCGAAGAATATCATATGTCGAAAAACCCGGGGGCTGACGCCCCCGGCTCTTTGGCGCTCACGCGTCTTGCGCAATGCACCAATATCCGCTATAATGGCACTCATGTTTCCCAAGCCCTTTCTTTATCGGTTTCGCTTTCCCTGCCAATATGCGGCAAAAGATGCCCTGCTCGACAAAACCTATCGGCTGCCAAACGTCAACCAAATCGAGGATGCCGACCTGCCCAGCAAACTGCCCTACGATTTCCGCATCGCATGGAACGAAACCGGCCTGCGGTTTTCGCTAAACGTTTCTGGAAAAACGCAATCGCTGTGGTGCAGGGCAACCCGACAGGACGAAAGCGATGGCATCGAAATCTGCATCGACACTCGGGACATCAAGGACGTCCATCGGGCCTCGCGGTTTTGCCATCGTCTGATGTTCATGCCCATCGGGAGCGGTCGGGATCAACTGCAACCGTCGGCCGTCTGGTTGCCGATTCACCGGGCCCGAGAGCATCCGAAGGCCATTGACCTCTCGCAAATCAAAATGAAGAGCGACGTCAGACCGGATGGTTATCAACTGGATGTTTCGTTACCCGGCAAGGTGTTGACGGGTTTTGAGCCTTTAGAGTATCCGAATTTGGGATTTCATTTTGCGGTTTTGGATAGGGAATACGGCAACAGTTATTTTTTAACATCGCCGCCGTTACCGCACGACAACGATCCGAGTACATGGGGAACGCTCGCAATGGCGGATAAGGGCTAGAGCGTGTTTCAAATTGGTCTGGACAAAAAAGCCGTCATCCCGGCGCAGGCCGGGATCCAGACATTGCGTGCGATGCCGATTCCTCTGGGTTCCGGCTTTCGCCGGAATGACAACTTTTTGTCCAGAGCAAAGTTGAATACTCGCTAGATCGCCTGCTCCTTTGCCATACTCTCTCGCATAATTTCAACACCTTTGGCGAGTTGGGCGAACGCTTCGGGCGTGATCGACTGCTGTCCGTCGCAAAGTGCACACGGCGGATCGTTATGCACCTCAATCATCAAACCGTCCGCTCCCGAAACCACTGCCGCCAGCGACATCGGCTTGACATACTTCGCATGTCCCGTCGCGTGGGATGGATCAACAATAATCGGCAAATGCGAAAGTTCCTTGACGACCGGAATCGCCGATAAATCAAGCGTGTTTCGCGTTGCCGTCTCGATCGTTCGGATGCCCCGTTCGCACAAAATAACATTCGGATTGCCGCCCGACATGATGTACTCCGCACTCATCAGGAATTCCTGAATCGTGTTGGAAAATCCCCGTTTGAGCAGAATCGGCTTTTTCGTCTTGCCCAATTCCTTCAGCAGCAGGAAGTTTTGCATATTTCTCGCTCCGACTTGAATGACGTCAACCTCATCGAACAGATGCAACTGGGACAGGTCCATAATTTCCGTAACGATGGGCAGGCCGGTTTGCTTTTTCGCATCAAGCAGGAGGCGGATCCCGTCTGCTTCCAAGCCTTGGAAGGCATAGGGCGAAGTCCGTGGTTTGAAAGCCCCGCCCCGCAGAGCACCGGCACCGGCTTGCTGGACTTTTTCGGCAACTTCCATAATTTGTGCTCGGGATTCGACGGAGCACGGGCCGGCGATCATCGCGAAATGGCCGCCGCCGATTTTCACGTTGCCGAATTGAATAATGGTATCATTGGGATGAAATTTTCGGTTTGCGGCCTTGTAGGGTTCCTGGATTCGTTGGACTTTTTCAACGATTTCCATGGCACTGATCAGGTCTATATCGACGACGGAGGTATCGCCGACAAGTCCGAGGATGGTCGAGTGAGCCCCTGCGCTGACGTGGATGTCCAGTCCCATTTTTTTGATCCATTCTTTTAGGGATTCGAGTTGTTTGGGAGCGGGATTTGGTTTTAAGATGATGATCATGGACATACGTTCCTGTCTTTTCGCGGGTATTGTACCGGATAAAGCGAATGGCGTCAATCGCAGATTTGAGGGCCTACACGCTTGTTGCCGCTTTCCTGCCTCCCAGTCGGCCTTCCAGTCGGCACTGTCGATGCACCCGCCCGGCGGTCGGTTGCCTACCTTCCCCAATGTGAAACTTGCCCCCTCTCCCGCTCGCGAAGCAAAAAGTGTACAATACCATCCGACACTTTTTGCATTTTATCGGACTCATGACACGCTGCGAAGCATTTGCCGGACTTTCGGTCGCCATCATCACGCCATTCAAAAATAATCAAGTCGATTACAACACCTTCCAAGAACAAATTGACTTCCAAATCAAGGCCGGCGTAACCGCCATCGTTCCGGTCGGTACAACCGGCGAATCGCCCACGCTGTCTTTCGACGAACATAAAAAAGTCCTCCGCGCCGCCGTCGAAGCCGCCGCGGGGAAAATTAAAATCCTTGCAGGCACCGGAGCAAACAGCACCCAAGAAGCACTCGACCTCACGCAATCCGCTAAGCAAGCCGGTGTCGATGCGGCAATGATCGTCGCTCCGTACTACAACAAGCCGACGCAGGAAGGATTTTATCAGCATTATAAATTGTTGGCCGAATCCGTTGACTTGCCGATTTGCATTTACAACATACCGGGCCGATGTGCGAAAAACATCGAGCCGGAGACGATGATTCGGCTTGCAGCCCTGCCGAATATCGGCATCGTGAAGGAAGCGAGCGGTTCGATGGATCAAGCATCGGCAATCATCGGCAACACGGATTTGACGGTGTTGAGCGGTGATGATAGTTTGGCATTGCCCTTGATGGCATTGGGAGCCCGGGGGGTTGTTTCGGTGGTCGGCAACATTATTCCGCAGGATGTCGGCGAAATGTGTCGGGCGGTTTTTCGGGGCGATTGGGAGGCCGCTCGAAGGATGCACCACAAAACGTTCAAACTTTGCCGGGATATGTTATCGCTTTCGACGAATCCGATACCGGTCAAGTCGGCGATGCAAATGTTGGGTCGGGATTCCGGCGAGATGCGATTGCCGATGACGCCGTTGTCTGCTGCCGAACAGGCGAAACTTCGCGAAACGCTCACGGCATACGGCCTGCTGTAGGAACATCCGGCAGTCCTTATTATGCCAAACGAGGCCTGTGCGCATTCATTTTTGCTTTGGAAAAAATCGTCATTCCGGCGAAAGCCGGAACCCAGAGGAATTGACATCGCTCGCAATGTCTGGATCCCGGCCTGCGCCGGGATGACGGCTTTTTTGTCCGTAATTTGAAATACGCTTGAAATACACTCAAATCACCCGTTGGTCAATGACCCGTTTCGCTTTGCCCTCGCTCCGCGGAATCGAGCCCGGCTGTACCAACGATACCTTCGCATTGACGCCCGCTATCTGATGGATGACATGACGCACCCGATTCTGAAACGCCTCAATCTCGCCAATTTTATCACTAAACGCCTCCTGCCGAACCTCCAATCGTACCTCAATTTCGTCCAAACCGCCAAACTCCCGCGTTAAGACAATCTGATAATGCGGCTCCGTTCCCTCCACTTGCAACAACGCCGCCTCAATCTGACTCGGAAAAACATTCACGCCCCGGATAATCAGCATATCATCACTGCGAGCCGCAATCCGCTTCATCCGGCGAATCGTCCGGCCGCAAGGACAAGATTCCGTCATCAAATAGGTCAAATCCCGAGTCCGATAACGAATCATCGGCGTCGCAAAACGGTCAAGCGTCGTGAAAACGAGTTCTCCGATTTGACCGTCTGGCAACGGTTCCAGCGTGTCGGGATCAATGATTTCAGGATAAAAATGATCTTCGTAAAGATGCGTTCCGTTCTGGTGGACGCATTCCGCTCCGACGCCGGGGCCGCAAATTTCCGTAAGTCCGTAAATATCATACGCCTTGATATGCGCTCCGGCTTCGATTTTTTGCCGCATTTCATCCGACCAGGGTTCCGCTCCGAACACGCCGATTCGCACGGGCAAGTCCCGAAGATCAACGCCCATTTCGGTTGCCTTGTCGATGATATGCAAAAAATAGGACGGCGTGCAGGATATGACGGTCGCGCCGAAATCCCGCATCAGCATCACTTGCCGTTCGGTATTGCCGCCGGAAATCGGCACGACGGTCAATCCGATGGCTTGCCCGCCGTCGTGCAGGCCGAGTCCGCCGGTAAAAAGGCCGTAACCGTAGGCATTTTGCAAAATATCGTTGACCGTAACGCCGTATCCGCGGAGTGCCCGTTCGACGCCTTCCGTCCAAACGGCCAGGTCGCCCTGTGTATGGGCAACGACGACGGGTTTGCCCGTCGTGCCGCTGGAGGCGTGCATGCGAACGACTTTATCCATTGGAACCGCGAAGAGGCCGAAGGGATAGGTATCTCGCAGCACTTGTTTCGTTACGAACGGCAACTTACACATATCATCGAAACTTTTGATGTCGCTGGGTTTGAGATGCAGGTTCTGCATTTGGGAGTGATACCAGGGACTGTTTTCGTAGGCGTGTTTGAGGATAGTTTCAAATTTTCCCCATTGGAGTTCGCGTAGTCGGCTGGGCGCGAGGTAATCAAGATTCGTAACGGAACTGAGCGAGCAATGTTCAGGCATACGGCATCGGGCAGGCGGACAAGGGCTGGCTTCCATTGTACCATATCATTTCATTCATTATACGGCAAGTATTCCGGTTTGGGAACCAAATGTTTCGCCTGGTGATACGCCACCGTACGGCGGACGACATCGTCCAATGTTTCACGCACCATCAACGTATCACCGTTAATAAGCGTGATCAGCGTATCGGGACACCGCTCAACGTACCGAATCAGTTCGGCATTGAGCACAAATTCATCTTTATTGAGTCGGGTTAATCGAATCATGTTGCCGTCTCGTCATATTATCCTCTATTTTCCGTGTTTTTGTGAGCGCAAGAGCCGGAGGCGTAAACCTCCGGGTGAATCCCCGGGCACAATGCCCTATGGCAACAGCGCACGCAAACGCGGAAATATCGGCTGCGATTGCTGCCGCATCGGCCGTCTACGCGGCGGAGCCGACTCCTCTGCCATCGGTTCCCGCATCTCTCCAATTTCCCCAACTGCCGGAGGCGGAACCGCAGGCCAATCGCGATATTGCACCCAGATGTTACGGTACTGAACCTGATTGCCATGTCCCTGAAAATACACTCCGAGCGGTTCGGGAGCCTCATTACGACGCCCCGGCGTGTGATGCGGCAACTCAAGATCATCCTGAATCAACACGCCATTGTGCTTGACCGATACCCGAGCATTGGCAATTTTGCGGCCGCCATCCCAACGGGCCGGCGTGAAGTCAATTTCGTATGTTTGCCAAGTCAACGGCGGAAAACACATATTGACCGACGGACTGGCAAGTTGATAAAATCCGCCGCACTCATCATCTTTTCCCTCCAAGCCGAACGAGTCGAGAACCTGCAATTCGTACCGCTCGTCGATATAGACGCCGCTGTTGGATCGGGCCTGCCCGCGGGCCTGCGGCATGTAAGAAAGCATAAATTCGAGGTGCATTTTGTAGGGTTTCTTCTCAAAAGCCGTCGTTGCGGCCTCGGCCCAGAGCGTGTTGCCGCCGCGTCGCGGTTGGTTCATTCGGGCACCTTCCTGGAATTTATTGAGGTTGGTTCCGTCGAAAATGACGACAGCACCGGCGGGCGGTTCACCACCGAGCGTCGGGCTTTGGCGGTTTTGCTTTTCAAAGACGATGTCCATGCTGGGAATCTCGATGGTGACCCGGCCGCCTTGTTCTGGACCGATTAGATTTCCTTTAAGTTCGCCGGTTCCGATGTATTGTTCGGAGCCTGCGGCAGCGGTGAACGTGATGCCTTCGCCCACGACGAATTGAGCGGTTCCGAGAATACGCGGTTCTGCGGTATCCCAGCCGGCTCCTGGCAGGCCGCCGGGATAGCCAACCACGCGGAAGTTTCCGCCGCCGTCGGCGATGATGTGCAGGCCGACGTCGTATCCATCGAATTTGGCGAGGTATTCGCCTTGGACGATGAAATCTGGCCAGAGTTCTTCATTTTGGAGGACGGCCATCCGGCTGGTGTATTCTTGGGCCGTCGCGGAGACGGCTACGGCGAGGATGAAAGCGGCACAGAGCCAGTGCGTGTGTTTTCTCATAGATTTTTGTGGGGTAAGAGGAATTGCATTGTACCCTGTTTTTTCGGGAAAGTCTAGCAGCCGGGGGAAATTTGCTCTTTCCGAATCCGCGAAAAAATGGTATCCTTGCCGTACCGTGGGTATATTTGACTTAATTATTTTGGCCATCCTGGCCCTGCTGACACTGCGAGGCATCTGGAAAGGGATGATCTCGCAAATCGTCTCCGTTGCGTCCCTGTTCATCGCCTGGATCGTTGCAACACGGTTCGGCAGCCTCGTTGCGCCCGCAATCAACGTCGAACCGCCCTGGAACCAAGTCCTCGCAATGGCCAGCGTCTTTATCATTACGGTCGTTGCCATCCGATTCGCCCACGCTGCGTTTGAAAAACTTATCAAACATTGGTATCTGAAAAAAATTGATACACTCCTCGGCGGAGTGCTCGGATTTGCCAAAGGACTGCTGATTTGCCTGATTATTACCTTTTTTGCCGTCATGTTCAGCGAAACCAGCCGAGCAATTATTTTCAATTCCCAATCCGGCGTCCTGATGGTTCGCCTGATTGCGCAAATCGGCGTGTTCGTGCCCAAAGATAGTTACGAATTTGTGCATGTGCAACTGGCCTCCTTCCAGGACAAAATCGAGCAAGCAGATGCGTTGTCCGATACGAAGCCCGACGCGTTGCTGGCTCAACATTCGGACACAATGCAGCAGGTTTTAGGACAATTACGGCAAGTCAAGGAGCCGACAAAAATGAGTGCCGATTCGCTTTGGACTGCCCTTAAAAGTTGGTGGAACGGCTCGCCGGATGTTGCCGAAGAGGCGATTGCAAGCAGTATTCCTGACATCATGGACTTGGATGAAATGCCTGCGTTGTCGGCATCGGTATACACAGCGTTGCCGGTTTTGCCGCAGCATCCAGTTGCAACACAGTCTTCGATTGCCGTTGAAGATTTTTTTGTCCGGCGGGCAGATGCGGATATTTCGTCGATCATACAGCAAGCGGCGGAGCAGATCGAAACAATGCAGACAGGGAGTGCATTGCTGGAATCGTTGCCGATTCTTCCGATGCTGAATGAATTGTTGCCGGCGAAATCAGCGGGCGGACATGCGGGCTCGGATATGTTATTGCGGAGCACTTCGCAGCCATCGGTGCCGAGCGGTTCGGCGAGCGTGTTCCGGCCCCAGTGAAGCACCCGTCATTCCGGCCGCCGGAATCCAGAGCGACGCGGCTAACCAGAATGACGAAAATTTGCATAACGAAAATTTTTGACGGGAATCGGACTCTACCAATTTTCCGCAAGGATTTCGAAAAACGCCTGCGGCTGCCGACACGCAGCACACACCGCCGGGGCTGATCCGCCTTCCGCTACGAAACCACAGTGCCGACAATACCATACGACATTGTCCCGTCGAAACAGCGTGCCCGCCTCTAAATGGGCAAGCAAGCCACGGTATTGCTTTTCATGCTGTTTTTCCGAAATCGCAATTGCCGTAAACGTTCGGGAAACTTCGACAAAACCTTCCTCTCGGGCCGTTCGAGCAAAAGCAGGATAGAGTACATCCCATTCTTCGAGTTCGCCGTTGGCGGCAGCCAACAGGTTGTCTGCGGTTTTGCTGATTTTGCCTGCCGGATAGGCTGCCGTAATTTCCAAGCCTTCTCCCGTTTCGAGATAGGCAAAAAACTTTTCGGCATGAACGCGTTCTTGCTCGGCCGTTTTGAGGAACGCGGCGGCAACGCGTTCAAAACCTTCGTCGGAGGCGATGGCGGAGAACATGGTGTAACGGCCGCGAGCCTGTGATTCACCGGCAAAGGCTTTGAGCAGGTTTTTCTCTGTTTGGGTTCCTTTAATGTTGGACATAGTATTATTCCTTTCATCAGTTTGGGCTCGGACGGTACGGTAGTCGTCGATACTGGCCAGCATCGCCAAAGCGGCGGCACCAGCGGCAGATTGACGCAAAAAATCGCGACGCGTCGAACCGGATTGGTGTTGATCTTGTGTCATCGTTTTTCACAAGTTAAGGGTTAATGTCGATAAGACAACCAAATCCTAGCAGAGGGGATAAGGGTTGTCAAGATAAATGGACACCCGGTACATGTTTCCCCTTGCCTCGTTTTTCAAATTTCAATACCATTCGCAATGCGGTGATTCACAAAAAGGCACGGCAATCGGCAAAATGAGAAGTTGTTTCTTTGTTTCCTTTTCGATGTTGCTCGTACTGGGCTGCGCTTCGCAAAACCAGACCGCCGAAGGAATCCGATACTACGGTCAAGCCCGATACGATACCGCGATGACCGCTTTCCAGGAAGCCCTCAAAGCGAATCCGAACGACCCCAATGCCCTGTATAACGTTGCCGCAACCTATCATCTGTCGGCAAGGGTCGCTCTTAAGGCCGGTCAGGCCGCGACCGCACAGCAACAATATGAGTTAGCCGCCCAACATTACCAACTGGCTCTTGCCCAAAATGCCAATCTCACGGATGCTTACCGCGGGCTGGCCGCCTTGTATTTGGATTGCCAAAACGGCGAAGCGGCCTATCAACTATTGAGCAATTGGCAAAGTGCGAATCCGGTTGCGACTGAGCCGAAAATCGAGTTGGCCCGCTATTATCACGAATTTGCTCAAATTTGCCAGGCACAGGGCCGCCTCGAAGAAGCATTAAATTGCCGAAATGCCGCCGAAAGGCTCTTGCAACAGGTCTTGGCAACGGAACCGGCGAATCATATCGCCCTTCGGGCATTAGGGTACTTAAAAGAGCAAAGCGGCGACATTCCGGGTGCAGTTTTCGAGTATCACCGTTCGCTCCAGGCCAATCCGCAACAGAAAGACCTGGAAAGTCGGATTGCCGTGCTGACGAAATAGGAAGCGTCTGCACCATCTACGCAGCATTTTTCGCTTCTTCGAGAGCCAAGCGAATCCGCGAAAAAGGTTCCAACACGTCAATCGTCTTGGCCAATTCCTTAATTTTCGCAACCAAATCGTTCCAATCGGCTCCCTGCATTTCGGGAACGGCAATCAGACGATTTCCAAGCCGAACGCTCTTCCACGGTTCCGTCTCAAATCCCAACACCCACGGAACCTGCGGCAATGCGTCCGAATACGCATCCCGAGTGCGAAGATTGGCATTGTTAATTCCAAAACCCTTCAGCGATTCGTTCAATTCTTCGGAAATCTCCCGAACACCGTCGCCCGCATCAACATCATTCGGCAGGGCCGGCCTTTTCGCCTCGTCAAAAACATATACAACCGGCATCGACACCAGGGGTTGGGCGGGCAAAACCGAAACGTAATTTGTCAAAACGGCCAAAACCGGCAGTTTCGAGCGTTGGATGAGCGTTTGGGCAATTTTTTCGCCGTACAAAAAGGGCTGGAGGGCGTCGCCGTAGAGGATTTGCTGGATTTTTTCGGGACACATCGGCACCGTACAGTGGAATTCCAAGGGCCTGCCCGTCTTGTTCAAAACGAGATATCCGCCGGTCAAACCGCTGGATGATTGGTCAATCACCGTTAAAAAACCTAAATTTTCCGACATTAGGGGGATAGAATGGAGACCTTATGTAATCCTCATCTACCGTTCCTATCGGCAAAGTTCTGCGTTAGAATAGAGGAAAACGGTGTTCAAAGGGTAACGTTCGGCAACGGGCCGGGATAAACGGCATTATCGTTAAACTTTGCCGGGAAAATTGCCGAATGTGTACAGTACGCACGATAATGCTTCCGCCGGAATACACAGGAGCCAGCACCACACGCAATGACAGCACCACAGAATGGTCAACCGGTTGACGTTTCGGGTTTACAGGCCGAATTTGAGGCATTGTACATACCCAAGGATATTGATCCGACGCTGCTTGCCCTTTGGATAGAACGGGAACAGCATATGATTAAACTCAAGGAGCAACGGGGCCAACCGCCTCCGCCGCCGAAGACGTTTGGCCGCAGTTTGTCTCGTTTGTTTCCTGCGTATATTGGCATTGCGGTAATGTGTTTTTCGATCATATTGGGTGTGCTTCAGGGAAAAGAGCCGACGCTCGTTCTTCAGATTGCGTGCATTGCGTTTTTGGTGTACACAGTCATCGGCTTTTTCGTTGGTATTGTTGCGGAATACTGCGTTACGGAATCCGTTGAGACGTTGCTTCGGGATGTTGTCAAGCGTAGCCGAGAGTCGGCGAAAAAAGAATAGGGAAACCGCCATCCCGGCACACGCCGGATTTCCCAAAACTGCCCTTTTCCCAGTTGCCGATATTCTGTACACTACGCCGTCCACTCTGTTTTATCCCCCTAACTATATCAGAGTATTATGACTACGGTTAGTCCTTTCGCCTGCGTGCATCCCGATGCCCAAATCGGAACTAATGTCGAAATCGCCCCCTTTTGCTTGATTGAGGCCGACGTTTCCATCGGAAATAACAGCAAATGTGCTTCTCATGTTGTCATTAAGTCCGGCGTGCGCATCGGAGAAAATAACTATTTCGGCGAAGGAACCGTCGTCGGCGGAGCCCCGCAGCACGTTTCTGCCCTGCCGCCGTTCGGACAAGTCAAAATTGGCGACGGCAATGTTTTTCGGGAACACGTTACCATCCATTGTTCCCTCAAGGAAGCAGGAATGACTCTCATCGGCGACGAAAATTACTTCATGGCCGGTGCCCACGTCGGACATGATTGCACCATCGGAAACAATAACATCTTCGTCAACGATGTCCTACTCGGCGGACATGTCATCATATACCATCGGGCGATGATCGGCGGCGGGTCGGCAATCCACCAAAATTGCAGAATTGGATCCCTTGCGATGATCGGCGGGCAAGCACGAGTCGTCCAAGATGTACCGCCATTTATGACGGTCGATGGCCTGACGGGCAAAATTGTCGGCCTCAACCTGATTGGATTGCGACGCAATGGACGAACTTCCGAAGAAATGAAAATGCTAAAAAATGCCTATTTTACGCTTTACCGAAACAATTTAGCCTGGAAAGAAATCTTGCAGGCTTTTCAGGACAACTATTCGACGGGGCCTGCCGCGGAACTGATGCAGTTCCTGTTATCGACCAAACGGGGAATTGTGCGCGAACGCGCTGCCGGTCGGGCACAGTTGCGGATCGTCGAATCGGGCGAAAACAGCAATGCCGGCGAAACGGATGCCGCTCCGATTATGATCCGGGCTATCGGGTAGTAACGGACCAGGCCTAACGCCTCGGCAATCGCGGAATAATATGCCGAGCAGGATTGGAAACCAAAGGCTTCGGAGCACTCAGTCCGCTTTCATGCTGATACCGAATGGCCGTATACGGCGGAAGCGGGGTGTCTATAAAACGATCCGTACCCAAATCCGTCTGGCTCCAGTGTTCCGGCGGTGCTGTATAAAACGACGAAGCAACCATCGGCAGCACCTCGTTTCTCGGCTTTTCCATATTTGCCCTTTGCACGGGATGACGGGTTGACTCCGCGGTAAACGGCGTTGCCTGATTACGCTGGGTAAAACGAACTGCCGCCCCATCGACGATTTCACAAAACTCGTCATAGACGCGGGAAGAAATGGAAGAAATCTCCTCGGCTGTACTTTTCAATGCCAGCGTATTATATGCCGCCGCCTTGGAAACCTGACTGATAAACGATATTGTAACCTCAAAATTGTTATCCGCAACTTTGGTCAACGAGGAAAAAAACAATTTCGCGAGCATATCCGCCCCCAAATTGTTGATTTGGACAAACACGTCAAGATCGCAAACAATCATTGGTTCATCCACATCATCTTGCGTAAATTGCGTCCGCAAGACCAAGACCGCATTTCCCTGATAGGATTTCGCGAGCAATGGGCCGCGGTATTCCCCGCGGACGTACAGAATACACAGTTCATCCGTTCGGTAGAGGACTTCGATGGCCGCGGCCGTCCCGCCGGTTTCGCGGAGGATATACTGGTTCGCCTTGACTTCCTGGAGCGAAAGTTGCGTGCTGCCGAGTTGTTCCCAAAAGCCGATCACAACGGTCGGATTTTGCAGCAAAAATCGGTATATTTCAGGATCGGAATAGACCGTCTGCGACGGCATGCGGTGAAAAAGAGGATTGCTCGAAATGACCGAGCGGATTTTAGACTGGGCATCGGACGACAGGTCTTGCCAAGGTAGATTTTGCCAAGAGGCTCGCATTTCTCGAACCAATTCGGCAGCCGCGGCAGTGGAGTTTGCAGGCTGTCCGTTTAGAAATTGGCCGCTGGCCAAGTTGCTGATCCGATCGCGTGTATTACGGTTCGGCATTGCCCTTGGGTCGGATTGAGCAAACACGGTGCTGTTCCAACTCGCAAGCAGAAAAACTGCCCATAATATCAGCGAAAATTGTCGAATAAGACGCCAGGACACGTAGTTTTTGGGGGGTTCTGAAGAGGGAAACTGTATTATTCCCCTCTTCATGTCCTTGTATCGGCCAAAAAGGGGTTTTTCAGCAAAAAATTACGGCATTAAGTCCTTTCTGGCCCGGATTCGGCGCCTGTAATGACGAATTTGAGCGTAGTGCCGAAAAAGCGTTCTTTTCAAGGAACCGACGGGAGGGAACGCAGCACCGCAGCGGAGGCCGACGGCGGGATGTTTGCTAATGTCTATACAAATTTTTGAGCCGTTGCCGCATTTCGGCGACGATTTTCTCATCGGCAAGGGCCTGTGTGGAATCGGTATCGGACAGGTTGTACCGGCAAAGGATCAATCTTGCTTTCAGATTATTTTGGCCTTCGACGGACCCTTCGGCCTTCAGGGTAATGAGATTTCCGTCTTCTTGGACGATTTCCGATGTAATCAGGAGAGTTTGGCCGGGCTGGACGAATCGGGCATATTTGACATTGCGTGCTTCTTTGAGGACAACGACGCTATGGGCGAAATCTTCACTGACGCGGATGAGCCAGGCGGAGGCCTGCGTGAGTGCTTCGAGCATCAGGACACCGGGCATCACGGGGAAATTCGGAAAATGATCTTGCAAATACTCTTCTGCCAAGGAGAGCGACTTTGTTGCGACGATGCGTTTGTTGTGTTCCAACGAGTCAATTTTGTCGATCAGCGAAAAATACATCTCGAAATTGCCGAAAACGTCCGAAAAACATTCGGATACAGTGGTAAGTGTACTATAAAAAGTTGCCTAATCAAGGGTGCGTGAAATGTTTTTGTGAATCTCGAACTGCTCTGGACTTGCCCCCGTCATTCCGACTTTCGCCGGAATGACGAAATTTTGTCCAGAGCAAATCAAAATACACTCTGGCGTGCGGTTTACGCAATTACTCCGCCGTCAACTCGAACCGAAATGTGTTCATCCGCACTCGCTCGACCGTTACAGGCTCGAGGCCCGATGTGCGAGCGTTGCCGTACCGCTCCGGTACAATAAACATCCGAACCGGTGCACGATGGGCGAAAACTCTATTGAATTCTTCGACACTCATATCTCTGCCTTCGACTTCGGATTTGGAAAATGTAACATCATATTCGCCCGGCTCTGCTCCCGAACCAGCGGGCGCCGCCGCCGTCGTTAATACAAACCGGCCATTTCCTTCAGTGATACCCCCTGCTGCCATGGTCTGTCCGCGAGGGGTAAAAATAACGTTTACTCCTTCAATCGGCTCGCCGTTCAGCGTTACGAAACCCTCAACCAAAGCGGTATCATAGGGATTGTGCTGTCCGCCGCAGCCGGCATGGAGTAATAAAGCAATCGAAAGTGTGAATAGTGTTAATGTTCGCATTGTGTCTTGTTAAGGTTAGAAGTTAGAATACATACAGAGCCCGCAGCGTCAGTGAGGGCGTTTCACGCGTTGCTATGGACAAAAAAAACGTCATTCCGGCACAGGCCGGAATCCAGTCGAGCGGCTTGCAAGGCGTTTCCCTGGATTCCGACTTTCGCCGGAATGACGAAAACTTGCTTACAGCGAGGCTGATTCGCCGCCGTTTATGGAACCCAATGCCGCCCAAATGCCGTACGAGAATGTTCCAATATCGGAATTCCGCGGCATAGCCGGTGCGGGAAAAATCGGATTTGCGACGTCGATTGGCTGGTCCAAATTCCGCACCTCCACACTATCCGTCACAAAACGGACTGAACCATCATGGAAGCCGACGGACACACCGCCGGGATGATTGCTGCTTGCAGAAATCAACACACGATGCTGCTGCGCCCGACTCCCCTGCATGCAACTCGGACTGTTCGGCGGCAGAAGTGTATGGAAACCGTAGGACACGACAAGGTTGTCAAATGCCCTGCGTCCAAGCAATCCGCTATCGCCTACCGAATCTTGATTGGCAGCAAGTTGCCCCATCGAGCCTGAATTTCTCAGGTTCAAACAGATTTGTGGCCGACCGCCATCTTCTCCGTAAATAAACGGGCCATCAGGAAGTGCAACCCGTCTTTTGAGTGAACCTCCCTGGACTAGGAGCGGATTACTGTTCGCAACGTCGCTAATCAGACCTTCACTCACAGCGACGGTATTACTCAAACCGTCCGTAATAGAAGCGATCGTTGCTGCATACTGCCCTGGCTGTAGCCAACTTCGGGAAACACGCACCATGTGTCCTGGGGGATTAACATCATTGACTCCCGCCATCGAGTTACCGCTCCAGTCCGGTCCCGGAATATCTCCGCGGCTCAAGCGATAGTTTGTAAACGACATAGCCCAACCCTCAGGCCATTCAAAGTTTCTGGCATTGTAGATCGTTTCATCCGACGGCGGTGCTGGGTTTGTTACCATCCCATCGGAAGGACAAAGGAAAGTCGGAAGTGCTCGTATTGCCGCTCGTCTGTTTTGCGGACAATGAACTCCTGCATCACCATCAGCACCTTCTTGGTAAGGCGCGGACATAACGTCATACATTGCTGTTTGTTCGAGAGAAGGCAGCAAAAACATCACCGGTCCAACCCGCACGAGTCTATTTGCCGATTGTATCCGGTCGAAAGCAGAAGCGGGAAAACGGTTATGGCTATCGTGGAAATTGTGTAGCGACAGCGAAATTTGCTTTGCGTGGTTGGTGCATTGCATTCTCCGTGCGGCTTCGCGAGCGGCCTGCACGGCGGGAAGTAAAAGTGCGACGAGCATGCCGATGATGGCAATGACGACGAGGAGTTCGACGAGCGTGAAACCTCGCTTGCGAACGGAATGGGAAGCGTAAGCGGTCGTTTCGCAGCTTCCTAAACTGCCCCCCCCCCCCAAGTTAACATTTTCTTGCGACAATTCTGCATAGTTAGGTTCTCCTTTTTGGTTTGGATGAACATGTGTAATGGCAACAGTGTAGCAGATTGGCGCGGGGGCGTCAACTAGGGGGGGGAGCAAGAGCCGGGGGCGTAAGCCCCCGGCTCTTTGCTATTGTTCTCACTCCGGTTTGGCCGTTCGGAACGGGTGGCCCCGCAACGGTCCAAGCACCGCTTCGGCATACTCATCAATCTGTTCCGGTAACTCAAAATACTGATCGTACACATGATAATCCTCGTACTCGCACTTATCGCTGCTGTATTCCCGACAAATGTTGGGCCGTGTTTCATAAATTGAGCAGAGATTCGTTGCCTGATCCAAAAAATTGCACGGCGAATAGACGAGCAAATACCAAGTATCGCCGTCGACGAACACCGCCGCGCGTTCATGCAACAGATACCAACGCATATTATCGTATTCTTTTCGCGTTTCCGGCGTGTCGATCGGCAGGGCGAAATACCGGCAACATTTGCCGGGACAATAATTGCACGGCGACTTCCCTTTTGGAATGTCTTTGCGGTCAGGGCGAATTTTCTTGGGCATAAAGGAAATTTTTACGATTGCGTCTCAGTTAACCCCCCATTATACCCGCACATCGGCATTGGTTGCATACAACACATCGCCGTAACGCTTGCGAATCGGCTCGACCTGCTCCAATAAAAACTCATCCACCTGTTCCCGAGAACGACCCACAAACGCCAAAGGCTCCAATGCCGATTCCATATCAATTCCCGAAAATGCCGTATCTCCGCAAAGCCTTTCCCATAAATCATTTTCGCCGCCCTCATCCTTAACAACCAATGCCGCCGCCTGCGAATGCTGGCGAATTCGCTCGTGCAAATCCTGGCGGTCGCCGCCACGCTTCACCGCCTCCATCAACAAGTCCTCCGTTGCCATAAAAGGCAATTCCGCTTGAAGATTTTTGGCAACCACCTTGGGATAAACAACCAATCCCTCCGCAACGTTTTGATACAAAATCAGCACGGCATCCATCGCCAAAAAAGCCTGCGGCAACACCAACCGACGGTTGGCACTGTCATCCAAAGTCCTTTCCATCCATTGTGTTGCGACTGTCATCGGCGGACTCGTTTGCAGACTCATCACGAATCTCGCCAATGAGCAAATCCGTTCGCTCCGCATCGGATTCCGCTTGTATGCCATCGCGGACGAACCAATTTGATGCTGTTCAAACGGCTCCTCCATTTCCTTGCGGTGAGCGAGAATCCGCAGGTCGTTCGCAAATTTGTGCGAACTTTGGGCAATACCGGAAAGCACATCCAAAATCTGCGAATCCATCTTGCGGGGATAGGTCTGTCCGGTAATCGCAAAAGGAGCCAGCCCGATTTTCTCGCAAAAAAGTGTTTCGAGTCGTCGCACTTTTTCGTGATTGCCGTTGAACAATTTGAGAAAACTCGCCTGCGTACCGGTCGTTCCTTTGTTGCCGAGCGTTTTGAGGTTGCAGATTCGGTATTCGATTTCTTCGAGGTCGAGGATCAAATCGTATGCCCAAAGACATGCTCTGCGTCCGACCGTTGTCGGCTGGGCCGGCTGCAAATGCGTGAAGGCCAAACAGGGTAAATCGCGGTATTTCCAAGCGAATTTGCCGAGGCGATCAATGATTGTTGCCAACCGGTTACGGACTAAAATCAGCGATTCCCGCAACAGGATCGCATCGGCATTGTCCGTAACGAAGCAACTGGTCGCGCCTAAGTGTATAATTGGTCTTGCTTTGGGACAGCAATCGCCGAAAGTGTGGACATGTGCCATGACGTCGTGTCGGAGTTCACGCTCGTATTCGTCGGCTTTTTTGAAGTCGATGTCGTCGAGTTGTGTGCGGAGTTCGGCGAGTTGTTCCTGGGAGATGGGCAGGTCAAGTTCCGCTTCGGCTTCGGCGAGTGCGAGCCAAAGTCGCCTCCAGGTGCTGAATTTTCGTTGCGGACTCCAGAGTTGCGACATCGCCTTCGAGGCGTATCGGGCGATGAGCGGATTGTCGTAGGTTTGCATGAGAGTATTCTACCAAACGTTGACGGAGCCGCCAATCGTTCGATTGCGGTTTTTAGGCCAAACAGCCGGGCTGGAGGCTCCCACACGCTCGATTCCCCCCCTGATGGGGCAGGATAATCGCAATAGTCTTATTTTGCCGCATAATCCATATAATTCTCCCAATGCAAAAATCCCGTAATTATTGGTATTTTCCCGTTCCCGACTCAAGGTTTCCCCTTCCGGTTGACGATACCCCCCAATAACCCTGAAAAAGTTACGGCGTGCGGGAGGCACATTCAGGGATGAGTCAGAAACCGATTGGGTAATTTGGGCCGTGTGTCGGCCCGTCGGGCCTGGCACAGTTAACCATAGTTCCTTCCCGGAAGGAACCCTTTGAAAAGGAGAATTTATCCGATGAAAGTCAAAGTCCTATTGGCAACACTTGTTGCCACCCTAATGTTGGGAGTTCAGGGGTTTGCGAATCCTTGCGATTCGGCATGCGTAACCCCTTGCGGAGCATGCGATCACTTTGTTGCCAAACGCGGCGGCGATCTCTTTTCCGGTCTGAAAAGGCTGGTCAACGGCGTCCGAGCGAACAACTGCGATCCGTGCGACCCGGTTGTCGCCTGCAATCCATGCGATGACGTATTTCCCATCTGCAACCCCTGCGATGAGGTTTGCGGCACACCCCGACTCGGAATGGGCGGTCGTCTGCGAAACCTGCTTGCCTCGCGATCCTGCAATGCGTTTGACGCTTGCTCCCCCTGCGATGCAGCGTTTGACTGTGGTCCTTGCGACTTCGTCAATGATTGCGGCCCGTGCGACATCACGGACAACGGTTGCAGCACCCCGCGATTCCGACCTTTCCGAAGTCTGCTCAACAACTTGCGTTCGAACCAAGGCTGCTTCACCGATTGCGGCCCGTGCGATGGCGTTGTTGACTGCGGCCCTTGCGACATCGTTGGCGATTGCGGACCTTGCGATCCGAACGGTTGCGACACCTCCTGCGGTCCCCGCGGACATCTGTTTGAACTCCCCCGACTCAACCTCCAAAGGTTGTTTGGCGGACTTCGAAGCCGATGCAATGATGGTGGTGCGTGCGATCCGTGTGCAGAAGTTCGACCTTGCGATAACAACTGCTTCCGCTAAACTAGACGCTTCCTTGCCTCCCGAAGCCCTAGCAGGTTGGAGCCCCGTTGTCAAAACTGTCGAATGAGACACTTTAGAAGCCCTTCGTTGAATTTTCAACGATAGGGCTTTCTGTGATTCTGGGACATATTCGGAATTGGCCTGTCAGATTTCGGCTCTGCGTGTTTCTGTTTCACGCCGCCGGCACCGGACCCGCCAGCAATTCGTAGTCGCTCAACACCTGCATACTGCCCTGCTTCGCCTGCGCACACTTCATCGCGATAATTGGCGTCTGATTCGTAATAAACAACTCCGCGACCTTTTTTTTGCGGTCATTCTTCTCCGCCTGCCCCAAAAAATAATGGCCAATGAGAATCGACATCGCCGCATCGACCAACTGACGCGCAACCAACTCGACATATGCTCCGCTCTGCGTTTTCACAAACTCAATCGCCGACTGCAATTCCTCACGATTCTTTATCAATACCGCCTTCAATGCCTCCAATTCCGAATCGCTGTACGACTCGCTATACGATTTCTTTTCAAACGACTCCGCATAACTCGCAAAAACACCGCTCGTTATCCCCTTAATTGCCGCAACAACCTGCAACTGACTCGTTCCTTCGTACAGCGATGTAATCCTCGCATCCCGAAGATAACGCTCCGCCGGATAGTCCTTAATGTAACCGCTGCCGCCCAACACCTGAATCGTGTCCGTCGCCACGGAAATGCACCCTTCCGCTCCATAATACTTGCTCATCGGAGTCAGCATCGCATTAAGACGCTTGTACGTTCGGCTATTTTGCTTGAGCACCTTCTTTTCCTCGTCGGAAAGAGCGTCGGCATTGCGTTCCAGCAAACGGTTGGTGTTGTTTTCCAGGTCGCAAACCCGGGCGGTTTCATAAGTGAGTGCCCGCATCGCTTCGATTTTGACCTGCATTTCGACGACCAATTCCGCAACGGGAGCCAGCCGTTCGATGGGTGCCCCGAACTGTTCGCGGCTGTTTGCATAGGTTCGGGCAAGCCGATAGGCCGCTTCGGCAACGCCCAGCGATTGCGATGCGATGCCCAGCCGGGCACCGTTCATCAGAGCGAGGACGTAGGTAATCAACCCGCGTTTGCGTTCGCCGATGAGCCGAGCCGGCGTGTTTTCAAACGTCAATTCGCACGTCGGACTGCCGTGAATGCCGAGTTTTTTTTCGAGACATCGGACTTTGACGGCGGGCGACCGTTCGCAAACGAACAGACTCAACCCGCGTCCGTCCTTAATATCGTGTTCGCTTCGGGCGAGTACGAGCAGGACTTCGCCGCAACCGTTGGTGATAAAGCGTTTTACGCCGTTGAGAACCCAAGTACCATCGGGTTGTTCGTCGGCACGAAGCCGGACGGCCTGCAAATCGCTGCCGGCATCGGGTTCGGTGAGAACCATTGCACCGGAAACTTCGCCGGACGCAAATTTGGGCAAATAGTCATCTTGGATTTCTTCGGAGGCGAAGGCGTAGATGGTATCGGCAATACCTTGCAGGCCGAACAGGTTCATGAAGGAGCAATCACCGCGGGCGATGATTTCGGTTGCCATCGTGTAAATGAGGATGGGACAGTTGAGTCCGCCGTATTTTCGGGGGAGGGTGAAGCCCATCATATCGGCTTGAGTGAGGCGGTCGATATTTTGCCGAACGAGGGGATGGAGGGTTACAGTGCCTTCGCTGGCGTTGTGGGTATTTCCTTCGGCATCGACTTGATTGGCACTGGGTGCGAGCGTATTGGCCGCGATGTCGCCGATGATTTCGAGTATTTTTCGGTAATTATCGACGACGTCATCGAGGTCGCTGGGCAGGTAATCTGCGGTGCCGTTGGGCGTTTCGCGTTCTTGGATGGCCGCGATTTCCGCGAGATCGAAGTGGTCGAACAGAAATTGGATGTCGTTGTTGTCGGTGAAAAAATTGGACATAGATTTTCGTAATTCGGAATGCAGTGCCTATTATAACACATTGGATTTGTGTCGGAAAGCCTCAAAATGGTCCCTCCGGCGAAAGTGTCGTCCTGCTGGATTCCGCCTTTCGCCGGAATGACCGTGTTCCCAAACAAATTTATCATCTCATTTCCCCTCTTTTTAGCATTGCAAAATTCGCAATTTACTGTATAATAAAGGCACTCGATTCCGAACACGAACGGGATAACTTTATGCCATACGAACGGTTTTCAGACAGGGCACGCAAGGTCATGCAACTCGCTAACCAAGAAGCCCAACGGTTCAATCACGAATATATCGGTACGGAACACCTCCTACTCGGACTCATCAAAGAAGGAACCGGCATTGCCGCTAACGTCCTGAAAAACCTCGATATCGACCTCCGAAAAATTCGACACGAAGTCGAAAAACTCGTCCGAAGCGGCCCCGATACCGTTACTATGGGGCGACTTCCGCAAACTCCACGCTCCAAAAAAGTGCTGGAATACGCCATGGAAGAAGCGAGAAACCTCAGCCACAATTACGTCGGCACCGAACATATCCTCCTCGGACTCCTCCGGGAACAGGAGGGCGTTGCCGCTCAAGTCCTTATGAACCTCGGCCTTCAACTCGATGAAGTCCGACGCGAAGTGATGAATCTCCTCGGGCACGGTGTCGATCTCGGCGGAAACATCGCCCTCGCCGACCACGACGAAATGGAAGATGAAGGCATCGAATCCGGCCCCTCCAATAAGAAAAAAGACAACAAAAAAACGCCCGCATTGGACAGTTTTGGCCGCGATCTCACCGAACTCGCCAAACGCAAAAAACTTGATCCCGTCATCGGACGCGAAAAAGAAATCGAACGCACCATGCAAATCCTGTCCCGGCGGACAAAGAACAATCCCGTCCTGCTCGGAGAAGCCGGCGTCGGGAAAACCGCCATCGCGGAAGGACTCGCACAACTCATCGCCGACGGCGAAGCCCCCGAATTACTCCGCAACCATCGCGTCATCGCCCTCGACCTGGCAATGATGGTTGCCGGTACGAAATACCGAGGCCAATTCGAGGAACGAATCAAAGCCCTGATGGGCGAAGTGATGCGGACTCGCCGAGTCATCCTCTTCGTGGATGAACTCCACACCATCGTCGGAGCCGGCGGTGCGGAAGGCGCGATGGATGCGTCTAATGTTCTAAAACCCGCCTTGAGCCGAGGCGAAATCCAGTGTATCGGAGCGACAACGCTTGATGAATACCGAAAATATATCGAAAAAGACAGTGCTCTCGACCGGCGGTTCCAAATCGTGATGGTTGACCCGCCCAGCAAAGAACAAACCGTCGATATATTAAAAGGCCTGCGTGACCGCTATGAAAAGCATCATCATGTCCAAATTGTCGATGAGGCCATCCAGTCTGCGGTTGAACTTTCCGACCGGTACATTACGGGCCGGTGCCTGCCCGATAAGGCGATTGATGTAATCGACGAAGCCGGAGCGAGAGTCCATCTGAAGTCGATGATGAAGCCAGCAGATGTCGCGGAACTCGATACCGAACTCGAGACGCTCGGCAAGGAAAAAGAGACGGCCGTCGGCAATCAGGATTTTGAGAAAGCCTTGGTTCTCCGCAATAAAATCGAGGAATTGACCCGAAAGAAAAACGAGTCGCTCAAAAAATTGAAAGACAAAGTCGGGATGGTCGATGAGCCGGTCATTGCGGAAGTTGTTTCCAAAATGACGGGCGTGCCGCTGACCCGAATGACGATGGAAGACACGAAACGCCTTATGGAAATGGAGACGGAACTGCATCGCCGTGTCATCAGCCAGGATGAGGCCATCAAAGCGATTTCCCGGGCGGTGCGGCGGAGCCGAAGCGGTCTGAAAGACCCCAAACGTCCGACGGGGGCGTTTATTTTTGCCGGTCCGACCGGGGTCGGGAAAACGCTTTTGGCCAAAGCCCTCACCGAATTTATGTTCGGCAACGAGGATGCTCTGATTCAACTCGATATGAGCGAATATATGGAAAAGCATAATGTCAGCCGATTGGTTGGTGCTCCTCCCGGCTATGTCGGATACGAAGAGGGCGGTCAACTGACCGAAAAAGTCCGTCGGCGTCCCTATTCGGTGGTGCTTTTGGATGAAATCGAAAAGGCACACCCTGACGTATTCAACATGATGCTGCAAATTATGGAAGAGGGCCGTTTGACCGACAGTTTTGGGCGAAACGTCGATTTCCGTAATGCGATATTGATCATGACGACGAATGCGGGTGCGGAGGCGATCAAGAATGAGTCTGCATTCGGCTTCCAAAAGCCTTCGGATGATGCGACGTACGAGAGTATGAAGGAGCGTGTTCATGAGCAGATTGAGAAGGTTTTCAGGCCGGAATTTGTCGGTCGGTGCGACGATATTATCGTATTCCGGCACTTGACGGAGAATGATCTTGGTTCGGTAGTCGATTTGGAACTCAAAAAGGTTCGCGATCGTCTGTTTGATAAAGGACTTAAACTTTTGTTGAGTGATGAGGCTCGTTTGCATTTGATCAAGAAGGGGAGCAATTTGGATTTTGGTGCGAGGCCTCTTCGCCGTGCGATCGAGGGCAATGTGGAGGATCCGTTGTCGGAGGAGTTGCTCAAGGGCGAATTTGAGGGCAAGGAGGTTGTATTGGTCAATGTGAAGATGGTCGGCGACAAAAAGCAGTTGATATTTGAGGGCAAGATGTTTGACGACGTGGATGAGAGTTCCAAGGAAAACCTCAATTTATTGTATGCGGCACCGAAGCGTAACAAGGAGGCCGAAGTGGTTGTCGATCAACCGGAGCACAGCGTCGGGTAGTGTTTGACGGAGCCGCAAACGTAAGATTGCGGCCGTACTGTTCGAGCGTGTTCCAAGCAAAATGGACACGCTCTAATAGAGTACCAAATGTGCGAAAAAACGGGTAGTTTTAGGGATGGCCTTTGCCCCCCCCGCCTGATACATGCTACAATACCGGAGTTCCTGGCGTACAAAACAACCCATGCAAAGCCTGCCATGCAAAATCCGTTCTGCAAATGTGTTTGCGTTTGGGCAATAGGAATTTTTTTCTCGTTCCTACTGGTTGCGCTAATACGACCGAGCCCGCTATTGTCCACGACAACGATGAGCACACGAAACGCATTTATTGAATGTTCACGCCGTTTGGACGATAATCAACCCAAGAACCCTTTGTCCCGGTATTCTCCGTGAGCCGTGCTCCCAATCCCTTCGTCCGCAATCGCCGCCTCCTTGCAGGATGCTTTTTCCGCTTTCTGTTGCCAACCGTGTTTGCAGCAGCCTCCATGCAACTCTCCTTCGTCATCGCAGGAATTTTCGTCGGTCGCTACCTCGGAGCCGAACCGCTCGCGGCTCTGAATCTGGCCCTGCCCCTCATACAAGTCTACGTCGCCTGCGGTGCCTTTTTCGGAATCGGCGGTACCGTGCTGGTCGCAATGCACAAAGGAGAAAATCAAGACCAAAAATGCTCGGAAATTTTTACCCTATCACTGCTGGGAATGTTGGCCGCCGGACTCCTTTTTATGGGACTCGGACTCGGTTTCCAAGACGAATTGATCGCTCTTTTATCCGGCAACGAACCCGTCTTTTACGAACACCTGGCCGCCTATCTTTTCCCGTTGTTCCTCGCATCGCCGATGTTCATTCTGACGCTCGGAATGGTTTACCATATCCGAACCGACGGCAAGCCGGTTTTGGCTTCCGGGCTGCTGTTGACCGCCAACATTTTGAATCTCATTCTCATTCCGGTATTCATCCACCTGATCGGGAATCTTTCCGCCTGCGCTTGGGCGATGTTTGTCGGCTATGGATGCTCCACCTTGGGCTTGTATGCCTATTTTCGAGCACCCAGCCGGACGCTGCAATGGAGATTCTCCCTGTGGTTGCTCCGTGATTTTTGGAGCCTGACGAAAAACGGTTTTCCCGTTGCGGCAGCCGGTTTGTTGTCGCCGATTATGATCTTTTGCGTCAACAGGCTCGTGATGCAGCACGGCGGTCCCGACGGGTTGGTCGTTTATTCGGTCATCATGTCAAGCATTTTGATCATCAGCCTGTTCATTGCCGGAACAGCACAAACCATGATGCCGATGATCGGAGTTCTTTACGGCGAAAAAGATTGGAAAGGCTTGCGGTTCGTGTTTCAACTTTCCCTGGCAACGGTCAGTTTTTGTGCGGTTCTCCTGATTCTGTTTTTGGAAAGTTTCCCTGCATTTCTTCTGGGGCTGTTCGGCATTACGCAACCGAATATCCTTGAAATCGGCTGCTTTTCATTGCGTTTGTTTGCACCGGCAATTGGCGGAATCGCCCTTTCAAGCCTTATGCGTGCCTATTCGCAGGCGACGGGCCGCCCGATGCTTGCCTTGGCGATTGTGTTTGTCGAAAATATCGGAGCGATGCTGCCGGTGCTCTGGATTGCATCACTCTGCTTCGGGTATTACGGCATCTGGGGCGGTTATGTTCTCGCGGCCTACCTGACGGCACTGGTTTATGTCATCTACTACGTGTACAATACGAGGTACTCGGCGGGCGGTACTCGGGGATTCCTCCTGTTACCCGTCGGCAAAAACGGCCAACTTGGCCTGTTCGATGCAACGATTTCCGTCAAAAATGCGGACGACCTGACAAAATTGGTTTCGGGGATGCGAGACTTTGCCGGACAAAGAAACCTGTCGGCGGATTTTACGGAACGACTCCTCCGGCTGACCGAAAGAGCCGTTGCGGCGGTTTTCGCGGCTCCCAATATCAAAAAGCCGGCAAACCGTATTGATTTGATGATTGAAATCGGCCAGGACGGGGCGATGATCCACTTGCGGTTTAATGGGTCGCCGCTTGATATTTTGCCGTTGATTGATGTTCCGGCGGCGGATGCCGAGAGTGCGCTGCATTTGGGGCTCAACAACTGCCGCTTGCGAATTTTTAACCAGTAATGAGTACATTTTCCCATGAAAATTGACGAAATTGACGGCACGATTTATTGCCGATTTGAAGAAAGTGTGAACGCAAACGTGTGTTCCGACGTTGCTCACGTGTTGGCCGAGCAGATTGAGTCGGCATTGGCACGCACGCCGGGAATTAAAGTCGTCTTTGATATGAATGGAACCCGATACATTTCTTCGGCTTTTTTGCGTCTGTGCGTTTTGTACCACAAAAAAGTCGGCAAGGAAAATTTCCGGTGCGAAAATGTATCGGACGATGTCCAAAGCGTGTTTCTCTCTACCGGCTTGGACGGCATACTGGTTGAGAAGCGGTAATCGGCAATTGCAGTTCGCTGGCATCCAGCCGCGTCCATTGGATATTTTCCGGCATTCCCTGCACACACACGGCGGCAAGCGTCCCCGGCAGCAGCGGACAAAGATGAAACGAAAATTCCTTGGAAAGCAGTGTTGCGGAAAAAATTGTTTCATCCCGGTAACGGCTAAAATCGAGATGACGGGGATCAATCGAAAGCCCTGCGCCGATGGATTTCAGGCAACTTTCTTTGAGCACCCAAAATCGCGTGAGAGAGGCGTCCGAGAAGCCCGATTGCTCGAAAAAAATCTGCTCTTCCGGCGAACAAATCGTCGGCACCAGTTCGCTGCCCGATGTGATTGTCTGTTCGACATCAATTCCAACTTCGTTTTCCGCAAGGTAACACGCGGCAATGCCGTCTGTGTGGCTCAAACTGAAAAACGGCCCTGAACCTTGTGCAAGCAGCGGCGAAAGGTAGGGTTTTCCGTGTTCATTACGATAAAAAACCGGCGGATTGTCCTTCGCATTCCCTTCGCATTTGAGGGCGTATTCCAACAGCAGATAAGCGGCAACGGAAAGCATTGCATCTTTTCGGTATCGGTAAGCCGTTGCTATTTTGACTCGCTCTTCCGAGACGCCCGAAAGCCAGTGCTGGTATTGTTTTTCCGTGACGTTCTCAAAATCGGTGAAATAATAGCCAGGCATTGATGTGTCGCGTGTTCCTTTCTCTTTGGTGCAGTGCATTTCGGCACTTTTTCAATCAAAAAATCCGAGGCTATCAAGGCCTGCGATGAACCTGTCCAGGTATTCGTCGGTCGTGATGGGCCAATGGAAACCCAGCCGCCGCAGGATTTGCGAAGTGTAAGTGTTTTCCGTCTTGAGAACGGCTGTACGCTGTCCCTGGGCTCGATTCATGTAGGCAATCATCGAGGTCAAGTGTTCCGCTTTCCGTTCATCCTGCAACGCAAGCCGGACCGCCTTGTCGAACTCCTCCGGCTCAACGGATTGTATGTTGTACCCAAGGCGATTCATTGCGTCCAGCACATCGCCGATGAAAATAAAGTGATCGTTATAGGGATGAAACACGCAACATTCCTTCGGTGTGCGAGCCAGTGCGAGGATCGCCTCGGCCGTGCAATCGACCGGAGCGAGTTCCGTCGGGATCGTCAAAAAATCGTACGGAACAGAGCCAATCTGTTTGTAGGCACGGAGCCGACCAATGTAACTATTCGAGTTGGAATTGATTTGAAATTCCCCGTCTTTGTGCCGCCCCATTAAGTTGCCAACACGCATAATTTTGACGGCGGCATTTTCAGGCTCGGCAGCCATTGCCGCCAGCGCGAGGCGTTCCGCCCGGAATTTGCTGCCGACATACTGGTTTTCGACATTTTGCCCAAACCACAACATTTGCTCGTTCATCAACATTGACGGCGGCGGCGAATCGTCAATCGACACACCGGCTACGGAAGTCGTCGAAACGTGAATAAGCCTTGCCCCGATCGTCCGGCAAAATTCGAGGAGATGCTGGACACCGCCGAGATTGACATCTTCAATATCGCTTCCGGCAGAAAAATGCTTGACGTTTGCGGCACAATTCATCACGGTATCAATCGGGAACCGTTTTATTTTGTCCAGCGTTTCCGCATTTTCGATGTCCCCTTCCAGCACGACGATCCGCAAGCCAAACAATTCCTCGAAAGTGCTGTCGAAGTAAAAATGCAGGAGATTTTTGAGCCGCTGTGCTGGGTTCGTGCCGCGAATCAGGCAGTAAGCAATGCCATTTTCCCTGTCCAAAAATTCTTTGAGAACGTGAATGCCGAGAAATCCCGTCGCGCCCGTCAGCAGCATGTTGCCGATGGGTTGCGGCACGCCTTGGCGGAACGACGCAATGGTGTTACGGGCCAGCAAATCATCAATCCCGGCATAGTCGAATCCCTCGGAATCGCGGCTTGCCCTCGAAACGTCCGCCGTGCCTGAGTGCTGTTTTTGTTGCGAGTCTCCCAGCCGGTTTTGTACCAATTCGGCAAGTTCCCGGGGGGTCGTTTTTTGGAAAACGTCGCCGTAGTTCAGCGGGAATCCGAGCGACTGGGCGGCACTGAGAACCCGCGTAACCAGCAGTGATGAGCCGCCCAAGTCAAAGAAACCGTCAAGGACGCTGATTTTGTCTAATTTCAGGATGTCCGCGAAAATCTCCTGGAATTGCCGTTCCGTTTCGTTACCCGGCGGCTCGTATTCCTTGCGTTCCATAAGTTGCGGCTGCGGCAATTTTTCATAATCCACCTTTCCGTTTGGCGTCATGGGAATTGCATCCAATCGTCCCCAGGCGGTCGGCAACATATAGACGGGAAGCATTACGGCAACGTGATCCCGAAGATTGGTCGGCGTTGGCTCCGGCGGTGCGATCTCCGGCTGATACCAGGCGGCCAGATGTTCGCGGCCATCAATTTCCCGGACTTGAACGAATGCCGTTTTGATTCCTGGTGCTGATTTCAATGCTGCTTCAATCTCTTCCAGTTCGATTCGCAGCCCGCGCAACTTGACTTGCCGGTCGCCGCGTCCGAGGTGAATAATTTCACCCTGCTGGTTCCACTTTGCGCGGTCGCCGCTCTTATAATACCGGAGTCCATCCACGGTGATGAATCGTTCCCGGGTCAATTTTTCCAATCCGTGATACCCTTGTGCCACTCCCTCTCCGCCAATCCAGAGTTCGCCGGTAACGCCCATCGGCAATTCCCGACCGCAGAAATCGCGAACCGATTCCACGACATTCCAGAGCGGGGCACCGATGGTGATTGCCGAGCCGTCAAGGATTTTGGCATTGCTAGACACCGTGATTTCCGTCGGGCCGTAGGTGTTGATCAGTACTGCGTGCGGGGCGGCTTGCCGCAGGCGATGATACAGCGATGCCGGATAGGATTCGCCGCCCGCCATGATCACGCGGCAGGATTGCAGTGCATTGAGAAGTTCGGCATCTTCGAGGTACAGGGCAAGCCGGGAGGGTGTCGCGTTGAAGGCGTTGGCGTCCGTTGCCTTAAACAGTGCCGCAAGTTCCCGCGGATTCCGGGTTTGTTCGGTGTTTGCAAGTACCAGCGTCAAGCCGTTCATCAAGACCGTAAACGCCTCCTTGAGGAACATGTCGAAGGAAACGGTGGTTACGGAAAGCATTCGGCAATCCTCGCGGAGAAGTGCCATTACATGCCGATTTGCTTCGCGGGGCAGCACGTAATTGACGATTCCCCGATGCGTCAGAACGACTCCCTTGGGACGGCCTGTCGAGCCGGACGTGTAAATCATATATGCCGTATCGTCCGGGCTGACCGACACGCCGGGATTTTCCGTTGCACCCTGTATCGGTACAGCGTCAAACGGCAGGGCATTCTCCAAATCGCCGCGTTCGCCGTCGGTAAGCACGAACCGTGCATCGCTGTCGGAAAGTATCTGGCGGATTCGTCCGGTCGGATACTCGGGATCAATGGGAATATAGACCCCGCCGGCTTTGAGAATGCCGAACATCGCGACGAGCAGTCGGCTGTCTCGCGGCAGGAGGAAGGCGACGCGGTCCCCTTTGGCAAGCCCGCGGGCAAGCAAGCCGTGGGCGAGTTTGTTCGCTTCGGCATTGAGTTCCCCGAATGCCAATTCCCGGTCGTCGGCAAGCAATGCCGGGCTTTCCCCCTTTGTTTTTGCTTGCGATTCGAGCAAACTGAAAAGATTCGGCACCGGGTTTTCCGTGATGCTTCCGGCAATTTCCCGCAGTTCCGCCTGCTGCTTTGCGGTCAATAATCGGACATCCCTGACGGCAATCCAGTCATCCGGCGACTGGCCCGCCAGCCGAAGGGCAACGTCGGCAAACGATGTGCCGAACGTCTGCATCGTTTCCGTGTCGTAGAGCGATGAGTCGTACTGAAATTCCACCCGAAAGGCATCCGGTTCATCATTGACATGGACCGAGAGCGGAAATTTCGCCGAAAGCCGACCCATCATTTCAAATGCCGGACATTGCCCGGCAAACGAATACCGCCCGCCGAGAAGCCCGCCTTGAAAGGCGTACATAATCTGCGGCTTGAGTTTGTAGTCTCCGGCAAGTTTCGGGAAGGGATAATCCTGCCGGGCAATCGAGTCGAAAAATTTCCGTTGACACTCCGTCAGGAAATCAAACACGGGCGAGTCCGGCTCGACGGAAATTACCACCGGAATCGTTTTGACCAACATACCGATGGTTCGTTGACGCCTTAAATCGTCGCGTCCCGATGAAATGGCAAAGAGCAGCAAGTCTTTCCGGTTCGCAAATCCGCTGACGACCATTGCGAGCACGCCCAGGAAAAAACCTGCCGGTGTCAAATCCCGTTCTTGGCAGTAACGCCGGACACTCTCCCGGTCAACGCGGAATGCGGCAATTCCCATCGGGGCCCCCGGCTCCTCCGTTTGCCGGTCGCGGGGGATCGACGTCGGCTCATCCGCCTTGCTTAATTGCTCCTTGAAAAATGCTGCCGCCTCTTCATATTGGGGGGATTGTTCAAAGGCACGTTCGGCAGCGGTTGCATCCTGTGCGGTCCATTCATCCGCTGCTTCCCGGCTCTTCGATTCTGCTCCCTGATAGGCGTCTGCGAGTTCCGTGAGGAAAATTTCCACTGATGCGCCGTCGAAAACCAGATGATGGAAGTCCAGCAGCAGCCGGATCGCTTTTTCCGACACGTAAATGGCCGCTCTTGCAAACGGCCCCTCAAAAAGATTGAAGGGCCGGCAAAACCCCTCCATAATTCCGGCAATTTCCTCTTCCGCACAGCGTTCCAGCGGGACGTCAAGGTTTCTGTTGTCATCGAGGACTTGCACCAATTCCCGACCGTGCATGGCGAGATGCGTTTTGAGGATCGGGTGTGCGTTGACCGTATCCAACCATGCCTGCCGCAACCGCTCTGGAGAAATGCTGTCATTTTCACGCTCGAAAACCAGAACAAACGGCATGTTGTACTGCGTCGTCTGCGGATCCTTGGCACAGTGCAGGTAAACACCGAGTTGGCTTTGGCTTAACGGACAATACTGCCGGTTTATCTCGGAATGACGAACGGCATCAACCGATCCGCTTGCGAGAATGGCCGATTCGACCGCCTCGATGGTTCGCGCTTTCAATATCTGCTGGCCCGTTACCGTACGGCTCGTTTCCCGGGAAAGTTGGGCCGCGATTTTGATAGCGGAAAGCGAACTCATTCCGGCTGCGACAAGACTGGCATCAACGCTCAATTCCTCGTCGGGAATGCCGATGATTTCGGCGGCGATCCGGGCGATGAGATGCTGCAAATCGGTGCTCGGTTCCTTAATCGGGCCAGCATGGTACTCGATTTGCGGGAGTGCCTTCGTATCCAGTTTGCCGTTCGGCGTATGCGGCATTTCGGCCAGTTGCATATACGCAGTAGGCACCATGTAATCAGTCAGATTTTTTGAGAGTGCATCCTGCAGTTCCCCGGCACTGATGGCTCGATCCGCCGTGAACCACGCGCATAGCCGGTCTTGTCCCCGGTCTTTACGAACCAAGACCGCACACTGTTTGATGCCAGCAACCGCTGAGAGTGCGGACTCGATTTCCCCCAATTCAATCCGCAGGCCTCGCAACTTGACTTGATTGTCATTGCGTCCGAGAATAAGCACTTCGCCGTCATCTGTCCACTTTGCCAGGTCGCCCGTCTTGTAAAAGGGGATCCCGTCGCGTTCTACGAACCGCTCTGCGTTGAGTTCAGGCCGGTTCAGGTATCCCCGGGAGACTCGGGGGCCGCCGATCCAAAGTTCCCCGACCGCCCCGATGGGGAGCGGCTGACCGGCATTGTCCGTGATGATTTCCACCACATTAAAAAGCGGCTTGCCGACCGTCAAATTCTGCGGATCGGTCATGATCCTGTTGTTGCTGAAGATACAGGTTTCCGTCGGACCATAGCCGTTCAATATCAGGGCATTGGTGTATCGCCGCAACTTTTCATAATTAGCGGCGGTGAACTTTTCGCCACCAAGCATAATGATTTTGACATCCGCAATCGCTTTTTGTAATTCGGGACTATCGAGATAATCCATCATCCGCGTATTCGTGCTGAATAGACACTCGGTCTTCGTCCGCTGGAACAGTTCCGCCATAGGAATCGGGTTTTTGGACTCCTCATCACTGGCGAGGATGTGGCACTTGCCATTGATGTGGCAGGTCAAAGGGGCGATGAGCGAGGCATCGAACGACAGCGTCGAAATGCAGGCGACATTCGCTTGCATTTCCAACGCTTTGGCGATACAGATATTTTCGGGACTGTTCCGGGAGAAAGAGACCAGCCCCCGATGCTCCAGTTGTGCGCCTTTGGGAATGCCGGTCGAGCCCGATGTGTACAGAATGCAAAACAAATTGCGTTCGGTAAGCGGCAGATTCGGATTCGCTTCGTTCATCCCTTCGGCAAGAAGATCGTCGATGTCCAGGGAATTGGTGTAATCCTGCTTGTAACGATGGTCGGTCAGCGTAAACTTTGCCTCGCTGTCGGTCACGTAATGGGTAATACGGCCCAACGGGAATTCGGGATCAATCGGGATAAACGCCGCTCCCGCTTTCAGGATACCGTAGGTCGCCACTGTGGCCCGGCTATCCCGGTGAAGAACGAAGGCCACTTTATCCTCCACCTTGATGCCATGCCGGATCAATTCGTTTGCCAAGCGATTCGCTCTTGCATTCAGTTCTGCATAGGTCAGCGTTGCATCGGTTGCAATGAGTGCAATCGCGTCCGGCGTTTCGGCAACCTGTTTTTCAAACAGACTGACGACCGTATCGCCGCCGGTATCGGCAATACTACCTGAAAAAGCGGCGACACGCTCGGCTTGAGCAGGACTCTTCACTGATAACTCTTCCAGGCGGAGATCACGCCAGTCCGCAAGATTTTCCGCGACGTGAGCGATACACTCGATGAGTGCTGTTATTGTGGACTCGTGAAATTGGGCACCATCATACTCCGCCGTCAGCCTGTAATTCATCCCTGCTTCCCAGACTTTGAGATCAATGGAAAATTTTTGGATTCCTCCGGTCAATTCCCGAAGCGAAATGTTTTGCCCCTCCATTTCCTGTTCGGTATTGATTCCGCCTTGAAATGCGAACAGTATTTGCGGGCGGAATCCGAAATCCGACACGATATTGACATACGGAAATGCCTGGTGAGCCAAAATTTCAAGCATCGCCGCCTGTGTTTGCTGCACAAATTCCGTTACCGTTTGTTGGGGAGCAACGTCAAACACTGCCGGAAGCGTCTTGACGAACATGCCGAAACAATTTTGCAGGTGTGCATCGCTGCGTCCGTTGCGGACGGTGGCGAAGCGGACATTATTCGTTCGAGCGAACCGGCTGAGTACCAAAGAAACGGCAGCAAGGAACATGTTGGTGTACGAGACGCCGAGCACTTTTGCCGTATTTTTACATCGGGCACGGTCCATCATCCGCGAGGCGTACCGCGTGATCCCATTTTCCCCCGCCTTGTCAGGGTAAAGCGAAGTGGCATTTTCTCCATCCCCCAATTTTTGGCCCCCCAATTTTTGGAGAAAGAACTGTTTTGCCGCCTCGAACGCATTGCCGGACAATTCCTCCCGTTCCGCTGCCGCGTGGTCGAAGGCCGTAAAATCTTCTGCCGTCAATTCTTCATTTTTGTATGCCGCCACGAGGTCCCGCAAAAGGAGCGTTGCCGAAAAGCCGTCAAAAATGAGATGGTGAAAGTCAAGCAGCACATAAAGGTTGCCCGGCGTCTTGAAAATTTCGATACGATACAAAGATTCCCCAAACAAGTCGAAAGGCCGGGCAAAACGGCGTTTTCGTTCCATAAACACCTCTTCCGAACACTCCTGTATGGAGATTTCGACGGGGTCGCTGTCCCGCCGGGTTTGGACGATTTCGCCGTCTTTTCTTGCCAGCCGGGTTTTCACGTAGGGATGGGCTTCAATTACCCGGCGAAACGCTTCGTGTAGCCGACCGGCATCCGTCTGCGGATTGAATTCCAGGAAAAACGGAAGGTTATAAATCAGCGAATCCGGCTCTTTTTCGCAACCGATGTACACGCCGAGTTGGTTTTGCGTCAGCGGGTAGAAATCCCGTTTTTCAGAACGCTGGGGAAGCAATGGATACATGAATGAACAGAATAGTTGATATTGCTAGTGCGGTCAATCAGGGGAGTCTGCCGCATCGCGGCGAACTCTACTCCAAAACCAAGGCCAGACGGAGGCCAATGCGATCGTTCTGGTGCGCCGGAGCGTAGCTGCCCTGAACCGCTGACCGGCAAGCCTCGGCAGCGTAGTACCAACTCCCGCCACGAAGCACCCGATTCGAGCCCCTGTCAGGCCCCGTTGGGTCCGTTACCGCACCCCTGGGATAATAATCAATCCAATCCAAACACCATTCCCAAACATTGCCATGCATGTCCTTCAATCCCCAAGCATTCGCAGGATAACTGCCCACATCACGCGTCTGACGGCTCCCAAAGTTTGCCTGTTGCTGCGTCAGCGTGTCGCCAAAATGATACGCCGTCGTCGTGCCCGCCCGGCAGGCATATTCCCATTGGGCCTCCGTTGGCAAGGAAAATTTATACCCATCACCAAGAGCGGTTCCACCGGGGGACTGACGTCCCCCGCTCTTTAGTTCCGCATTCAATTTCGCGATAAATTCCTGACAATCGTTCCAGGAAACATCTGTTACGGGCAGATTAGGTCCCTTGTTGCTGCTCGGATTGTTTCCCATCACGCTTTCCCACATGCCCTGCGTTACTTCCGTTTCCAGCATCCAAAAACCGCGGGATAGCGTTACGGACACCTCTCCCGGCTCATTGCCCATCATAAAATTACCCGGCGGACACCAACGGAATGCGTATTCCACGTCGTTGATTTTCAACTCTATACGGTCGCCGGGTTTGCGTTCGGCTTCCGGCGGTGGGGCTTGCTCGGCGGCAATCGGCAGTGCAAGCAAGCAGACCAGAAGGAAAGTGATTTTCTTCGTCATGATTTTACACGGGTTAAGGGGTTAATGTTTGCCGAGCAGACCACAAGGCGATTTTTCGGCGTTCTCAAATTTTGATGTCAAAATTCCCGAAAAACCGCACGATACTTGCCGCCTTTCGTACGGATAAACGGTTCTTCGGAAAGAATGACTTCAACGCTCAGCGAATTGCCCTCAAACACACTTTGGATATATTGTTTCAGTTTTTCCCCAACGGCATTGCGTTCGGCTCCATACTTAACATCCCAGCGGACTTCCAGTTTGTCGGGAGCGCGTTGGATAAACTGAGCACCATTGCACCCTTCGGTATCGAGGGTGGCAAGCAACATCACTATCGGCGAAATCGGAACCTGTCGGTTAAGGCTTCCAAAAGTCAAAATATCTTCTTCCCTGCCTTGCAGTTCAATAAACGGCAATTTCAGACCGCAAGGGCAAGGCTCGTCATGCCAAGTTACCCTATCGGTAAGGCGATACCGGATAACGGGCTGTACAAAATTGGCAAGGTTCGTCAATAAAACGCCGTTGGATTGCGTTCCCGGCGGCACGGGATGATTATTTTCGTCGACCGGCTCGAGGATAACCCAGTCGATATTGACGTGCAAATGACCTTCGGGACAACTCATCGCGATTTCTCCTCCTTCGGAACTGCAATAGTTGTTCAAAACCGGGCAACCGAAGGTTTTGCTCAACAACTGCCGATTGGTATCGGAAAGTTGTTCCGCCGAGCAAGCGATGTATTGCGGAGAAATATCAAGGATACCAGCCTGCTTTGCCGGAACGAGTGTAATCAGTGCCGACGGATAGCAGGCAATCATCTCCGGTTGGAATTCGTTCAATTGGCTTATCATGTCGTCGAATGGAGAATCGACCGGAATAAGGCGAATGCGAGATTCCTTGCCTAACGCTTGAAATTGTGCCTGCATTCGGCAAAACGAAAGGTAAGCGGAGTGAAATCCCTTGTTGGAAATAATTGCGCATACCTTCGTGTCAACGAGGTCTTTCAATCCCTTCACATGTTTCAGGCTGGGACCGCCGAGATAACGATGCTTCAGCAAAGCCCCGTTGACGGCACCGTGCCGGTCGTCGCGAAGCAGCATCAACGGCTCGCTCGTCGTGCCAGACGTTGTCAGGGCGGCATAACGATCCCGATACTTCTTGCCGAGGTTCGCGAAATCCGAAACGAATGCCTGCATTTCGCTGCGTTTCACTTCAGGATCGGTAACCCAATCATCAAATCGAGCGGCCAGTTCCGAGCGGAACGAAACGGGAATCTCTGCCAGATTCGGGCGTTCCGGCAAATCGCTGTATTTTTCCTTGAAATAGGGGGAATGCGTTCTTGCGTAGTGGAGGATTTCCCAGAGTCGTTCCTGCTGCAATGTTTCGAGTTGTTTCCGGTCTAGAAACGTAGCCTCACCGACGAGTTTATCGGCTTGCTCGAAAGAGATAGTATGCGGCATGTGGAGTTTTTTTCTGAAAGCGTTTGGTGAGCAACGGCGGCGGGCCGAGTACGGGACACCGCCGCTGGACATTTTACCATGGCAGAGCAACTATGACAATCGAAATGGGTGTCTATATTGCAATTGCAATCGGACACGGCATATGTTATAATCCAGCTACTTTGGCCATTTTCACAAAAGGAGTTCTAAAAATGAGCAGATTCGAGAAACGCATCGAACAAATCCAAAGTCCATTGCGTAAGCGAAGGAGGCTCGCGAGTTCGCAGGCCTGGACGGCATTGATCTTGACGGCCGCATTGCTCGTCAGCGTTGCCTCAGCATTTTGCCAGGACAGAAACGCCAATGGTGAAGTCGCATCCGACGGCGTTGCTACACTGGCAGGCACCATGACGCATATGATCGTTTTCGGGCCAACAGGGGACTTCAGTCCGCGAAATGGAATGGATTATCTAAATCTCGCGAATCCTAAACACGCAGAATTCGGCGTTCGTTCGAGTTATTTCCGGCCCAAAATGGAGGATGGCAAGTTGATTGCATACTTCCTGACATCCACGCCGGATGGGTTCAAAAAAATGATTGAATCCATTCCGCAATTTGAATACATCAGGACGGAACGACTGACGCAGGAAATGTTCGATGCGTATGAAAAAACGCCGCAGGAGTCGCTGCCCAGCCCGCGAATGCCCGAAATCGAACAGTCCGACTGGTATCAAAAACTGACCGGACTGCAAAAACGATACGTCCAATGGGACGAAAGTCTCTTCGCCTACGCTTACGATCCAGAGGATTACGATGTCGGCAATGACCGCGACGCGTTTGAACAACGCTGGCTCGAAGAACTGGCAAAACCGGAGCCGGGACATCCTGGATTCAACAGGGTTACGCCCTACATGGAAGCGATTTTGGGTTTGGCAATGATCAAAAGCGACAAGGCATTGCAACCGCTCGTTAAAATTGCTGCCGAGAAGGTTATCAAAGATAATGCTCATCGGCATTATGCGACCAAGGCATTGGGAATGCTCGGCAATCCGGCAGCGATACCGGAATTGATTCCGCTGGTCTACCATTTCAACATGAACACACGCTTGGATGCACAGGTTTCGCTGGTTCGTCTGACGGGACAAAACTTCGGCAACGATGCCCAGGCGTGGGGAGAGTGGTATATGGAAAACCGCGATAAACTCGGCGAAAATTTGCCGGAATTCGACGCAACTCCTGTCGATTGGACACTCGGGAGCAACAATTCGGAACTTCGGCGGTGGAGCGATCTGAAGGCGCAGGAGGAATTTGACAATCGGCACTTCGGCGAGCAGTAAGTGCCGATGCACTAGAGCGAGTTTCAAATTCTCTGGATGCGTTTTCGTCATTCCGGCGCAAGCCGGAATCCAGGGGAACTGGCATCGCACGCAATGTCTGGATCCCGGCCTGCGCCGGGATGACAATGTGTGCGCCGGGGTGACAAAGTGTGTGCCGGGATGACGGCTTTTTGTCCAGAGTAATTTGAAATATGTACTAAGGGAGGGCACTCCCGTCGTTGTGAAGTTTGAACCCGCAAATTGGACAGCCGATATATGGCATGTTAAACAAAGCAAATCGTGAAAAAACAAGCCAAACACTCTGATACCCTCGACTCCGAAATAACCGTTTTCGACATTGCCAAACCCAATAAGCCGCAGCCGAAAACGCAGAACCGGCACGCTCCACGCAACGTCGGCAGCGAGCCCGGTGCAAAGGAACCGGTTGGGCTGCGAATTATCGGCGGGAAATTTCGCGGAAGCAAGTTGCAATATACCGGTGATAACCGGGTGCGGCCAATGAAAGACCGAGTTCGCGAAGCCGTCTTCAATCTCATCGGCCCCGCCATCAAGGGAATGCACGCGATTGACCTCTTCGGTGGAACCGGCGCGATGGCGATTGAAGCCATCAGCCGAGGGGCAACATCGGCAACGGTCATCGAACTTCATTTGCCGACGGCATCAATGCTCAAAAAAAATCTCGAAGCCTTGAATCTGTTGCCGATTTGCAATTTATGCAAGACGGATGCGTTTTTTTGGGTCAAAAACGATGCCGAACACCCCCCGAAGGAATCGCCTTGGATCATTTTTTGCTCCCCGCCTTACGAGTTTTATGCCTCCCGACGGGAAGAAATGTTGGCAATGCTGCATCGGCTCTATGAAGTTGCTCCGGTCGAGTCGCTTTTTGTGATAGAGGCGGATGAGCAGTTCGATTTAGCATTATTGCCGCGTGTGCCCGACGCGAAGCGGATTCGTTCCTATCCGCCAGCCGTCATTGCGATTTTCAGTCGGGAATAATAGCCTTGTGGGGAAACGGTCATTCCGGCGCAAGCCGGAACCCAGAGGAACTGGCATCACACGCAATGTCTGGATTCCGGCTTGCGCCGGAATGACGATTGTCAGGGTTTACGAACAAATCTGATCTCCTTCCCCCCTTTCAGCAAAATTTCCGTTCGTACTCCGCCATTTCTCGCAAAACGGCATCGGTCTGGTCGAAACCGAGCCGCTGATTGCTCTCAAATAAGGTGTTCAAATCTTCCAATTCCGGTTTAATTTCGAGTTTAGCCGTCGAGGCCAAACGGTCAACAAAGCATATTCCGTTGAGATGATCCATTTCATGCTGGACGATTCGGGCAAGGCGATCCTTCCAGGTAAACAGTTGCACTTCGCCGGTCAGGGAAATCGATTCCACTTCAATCGTTTCGGCCCGGACGACGTCGGAATGAATGTCGGGAAAACTCAAACACCCTTCGTTGTCGGCAACATTGCCGTTTTTTTTGAGAATGACGGGATTGATGAGAACGTATTCTTGTTCTTTTTCTTCTTTTTTCCCGGTCTGATTGATGATAAACAGGCGAAAAGGCAGTCCGACTTGACTGGCGGCCAGTCCGACTCCGCCGGAAGCGTACATCACTTCAAACATTTCCGCCACGATGTCCCGAAGTTCTTGGTTGATTCTTTGGAGCGGCTTGCATTTATGCTTCAGGGCCGGATGCGGATAGGTTAAAAGTTTCACAAAAACAAAATGAAGAATGCACAATGGAAGTGCGTTCCATTATCGGGAAGAACCGGAAAAAAGCAAGACGACGCACATCGTTGACTTTCCCGCCGACATGGGGTACACTACGGGGCAATTAAACGAACCCGTCAACACTTAACACGAAAAAGGAGAACAAATGATTCGAACCGCTCTGACTTTGGTTGCTGCCGTGTGCTTTACGGCCAGCCTCGCTCTCAATGCAACAGCAGATGATGCCCCTGCGATGCAAACACCAAAACTGTTTATTACTCTTCCTGATTATTGCCCCACTCCCGACGGCTTCGAGATCGACAGCGAGGGGAATCTCATTCTCTCCTGCCCAAATTTCGCCGATAAATCGCAACCCGGCTGCATCGTCAAAATCGACAAAGAGGGAAATGTCCGAAAATGGTTCAATGTCCCGACGATTCCAGAAACCGGCTGGGCAAACCCTATGGGGATGGCATTTGGCCCGGACGGCGTTCTGTACATTGCCGACAATCAACCCTGGATGGGAACACCCGAAGGACAGTTCAAAGGCCGACTGTTGGCTTGCCGAGTCGAAGGAATGGGTGATGACGCCGTCGTTACCATGCGGGTGATTGCCGATGGAATCGAACACCCCAACGGTGTGCGGTATCACAACGGGAAACTCTATCTCACCAACAGCATGATGACCAAAATCGAACACGAAAGCGGTCTGCTCGTCAGCGGACTGCACCGGTTTGATCCCTACCTCGACACGACGGTGCAAGTTACCAACACGAAAGACGACCCGAGCCTGATTCTGACGGTCTTGACCTACAACAAGGAAGTCCAATACGGTCTTGACGGCCTTGCATTCGGCCCGGATGGAGCGTTGTATCTCGGCAACTTCGGCGATGGCTCGATTATCCGAGTCGAATTTAACGAAAAAGGCGATGTTTTGACGAGCGAAACTTGGGCCAAAGACCTGCGAAACTTCCGCACGGTGGACGGCATCTGCTTCGATGAGAACGGCAACCTGTATGTTACCGACTTTTCGGAAAATGCAATGGCGGTCATCAAGCCGGATTCTCGGGCCTACCGCATTGCCATTTCGCCGGACACCAACGGAGCCAACGGCGAATTGAATCAACCTGCCGAGCCGATTGTTTGGAATGGCCGACTGATTATTTCCTGTTTTAATCTCGTAACCGGCCCGGATAAGGTGAATACGGGACACACGAAACCGTTTACACTCACATCGCTGGAATTGGTGAAGTAACGCAGGAGTTGCAAACGCAGGAGCCGGGGATGCAAGCCCCCGGATTCTTGCGAAGAATCGAACATTTTTTTGCCTTTAACGGTTGAAATCCCCTATGAAATACACACCCATGTTCATCGGCGCCATGATAACGGGCGCATTGGTTTTTGGCATTTGGCCTGAAATGTGGAAGTCCTACGGCATTATGGGCGGCTGGCTGTCGGCTGTCATTATCATCGGACTCTGCTGGTTTATGAACCACTGGCTTGGACTTTTTAGCAATCCCGACGGCAAAATCTGGATAGATCAGGGGATGCCGATCGCCTCGGCGGGGATTGCTTGGGCAATCGTGCGCTTCGGTGCCGACTTTACCGATTGCCTGCCGACGTTTTTTCTGCTCATTATCGGCGGTATCCTCGGCGGCATTGCTGCATACTATGTCAAACAACATAACCCTAACTTCAAGACGTGAAACCCATGACGACAAAATTCCAATTACCAAATCCAAAATTGTTAACCGGCATTGCATTGTGCGTGGTTTTCACGCTGTCGGTCTGTTTGGCTGCTCCCTGTCTTGCCGACACAACGGATCCCAAAACGCAAAGCCTTGCATTTGATACTGTTACGAATCAGTTAATTTTGACCGAAACCGGCGAGACGCTTATCACGGACCCGGCCAAGCAACCTTCCGCATTGGCCGTTTGGCTGGGGACTTATAACCCGACGCTGGGAATGTGTAACGCTTCGATTTTTACGACGATTTTTGGCGGTGCATTCGTTGCCTTTTTCATCGCGATCTGCTGGGGAAAACTCGTCGAAATATACGGTGCCGCTGGCGGTCTGTTCGGCGGTGGTGTTATCGTCGGGACTTTTTGGGTCATCAACCATAAACTGCCTGGAATCGGAATCGCCCCGGGCGGAATTCCGCATGATGCCGGTTTCGGCATTTACCAATACGGGCTGATCGTTCAGGCATTTCACGGCACCGGGCCTTGGGTTGATATGGGCCTTGCCGTGTGTGTCGGACTGTTTACGATGTCGTTTTTGGAACGGCTTCGTGCGAAGAAACTTGACCCCACGCTTCCGGGCGGAGCGGCATTGCTTAGCGAGTCATTCCCCCGTGCACTCAGTGTCATTTTGGGCGGCATCGCTGGCGGTGCAATCGTCGGACTCATCGGATTTACCGGAGCGAGACTGTGATTAAGAAAATAGAGGCCAACATGAAATACCTTTTAGCACACGATTTAGGAACATCTGGAAATAAAGCAACGCTTTTTTCCGAAGAAGGCGAACTCGTCGCCAGCGAAACCATTGCGTATCCGACGAATTACTTCAACCGGACTTGGGCTGAGCAAAATCCCGCCGATTGGTGGAATGCAATCTGCCAATCGAGCAAAAACCTGCTCGCCCACGCAAAAGTTGATCCGGCAAACATCGCCGTCGTCGCTCTCAGCGGGCAGATGATGGGGTGTACCTGCGTTGACCGGCAGGGCAATGCGCTCCGGCCGTCCATTCTCTATTGCGACCAACGCAGCGAAAAAGAAGCAGCCGACATCCTCGCCAAAATTTCGATGGAAGACGCCTATAAAATCGTCGGACACCGTGTTGCGGCAGTCTACGTGCTCGAAAAATTGATGTGGGTCAAAAACAACGAACCGGACATCTACCGCAAAACCGCAATGACCCTCTGTGCGAAGGATTACATCAACTTTCGCCTGACCGGGAAGTTTGCGACCGATTTTTCCGATGCGTCTGGGACCAACGCCTTCGACATCAACACGATGCAATGGTCGGACACGATGATTCGTGCAGCCGGCGTGGAACGGTCTATGTTTCCCGATGCGTTTGATTCGACGACCGTACTCGGCGAAATCACCGAAGAGGCAGCAATGGCAACCGGCTTGAAAAAAGGGACGCCCGTCTGCGTGGGCGGCGGTGATGGAAGTTGTGCCGGTGTCGGCGTCGGCTGCATTAAACCCGGCACGTCCTACAATTATCTCGGTTCCAGCAGTTGGGTCGCTCTGACCGTCAAAGAGCCGATCGTTGATCCGCTTATGCGAACGATGAATTGGGCACATGTCGTTCCGGGATACCTGCATCCATCCGGCTCCGTGCAAACCGCCGGGGCTGCATATCATTGGCTCAAGGAGAAAATCTGCACCGAGGAGGCCGTCCGTGCCGGTCAACTCAACCAAAATGTCTATGAAATTATGAATGCGTTGCTAATGGAGAGCCCGCCCGGCGCGAACGGCGTGCTCTTTTTGCCGTATTTGCTTGGCGAGCGGAGTCCGCGTTGGAATCCCGACGCACGCGGCGGATTTCTCGGCCTGACGCTGGCGACGACGCGTGCCGATATGATTCGCAGTGTGATGGAAGGGGTTACGTATAATCTCGGGATCATCGTGGACATTTTCCGCAATCATGTGCCGATGGAAACGATGACGATCATTGGCGGCGGAGCGAAATCAAGCATTTGGCTGCAAATGATGGCGGATATTTACAATGTCCGGGTGCAGCGTCCGAATTTTCTTGAAGAGGCAACGTCGATGGGAGCGGCCGTCGTCGGCGGTGTTGGGGTCGGCTTGTTCCCCAACTTTGAGGTCATCAACCGATTTATCCGCATTGAGGAGACCATTGAGCCGAACAGGGAAAATCAGGCACGTTATGCTAAAATGAAGCCGATATTCGACAAGGCGTATTTCTCGCTCGTTGACTTGTTTGCCGATATGGCGAAAAATTGAACCCAGGCCCACAAAACCGGTGCTCACAGAGCCCGTGGCATCGGCCAGGGATGTTCACCGATAACCCTCCAAACAAAGGAACCCCCAAATTATGAAAACCATCGCAGCAGTCAAACCGAACCAGGTCGAAATCATCGAGGTCGCCAAGCCGAAACCGGGCCCTTACCAGGCTTTGGTCAAAAACAAGGTCGCCTCGATATGCAACGCGACCGACCGCAAACTCATCGAGGGACACTTTCCCGGTGTCGATAAGTATCCGCTCGTCCTCGGACACGAAGGCGTCGGAATCGTCGAGGAAATCGGCTCGAAAGTCCGTAATTTCAAGGTTGGCGACCACGCAATCGGCGGAATGCTCGGCACTATCGAAAATTTGAATGGCGGCGGCCCGGACATCTACAGCGGTTGGGGCGGATTCTGCGAATATGTGCTCGTCCATGACCACGATGCGATGGTCGCAGACGGAGCGGCCAATGACGAAAACGGTTGGTTTGAATCGTGCGAAATCCAACGGGTTGTCGATAAGGACATTCCGCTTGAGGAGGCGGCACTGCTCTGTACTTGGCGCGAAGTGTTGGCGGCGTTCGGTGATTTCAATTTGAAGTCCGGCGATGACATTTTAATCTTTGGAGCGGGCCCCGTCGGATTGAGTTTCGTCAAGTTTGCCCGATTGCTCGGGTTGAATTGGATCGGCGTGGTCGAGCCAAATCAGGCTCGGCACGCAAAAATCCTGGAAATGGGAGCGAGTCAGGTGATGTTGCCGGCGGACGTTTCTGCGTTGAAGGATTCTCGCGGCCCGTTGGATGCGATTATTGATGCCGTTGGCAACGAAAATATCGTCAATATGACCCTGCCGCTCATCAAATTGGGGGGATCGGTTTGCATTTACGGCGTGTTGGCACATGACACGATTCCGGTGCAAAAGAGTCTCGGGCCTTATAATTTTAATCTGTTCGTGCACCAATGGCCGACGCGGTTTCGGGAGCGCGAGGCACAGCAGCCGATCTGCGATTGGATTCGCCAGGGCAAACTTCGAGCGGATGAGTTTGTAACGCACACATTTCCGTTCGAGCAGATCAATGACGCATTGGCTGCGAGCCGGACGGGCAGCGTGATTAAGTGTTTGCTGACGTATTAGAGCGATTCCATTTTGCTTTGGACAAATTTGGACAAAAAGCCGCCATTCCGGCGCAGGCCGGAGCCTAGACGAGCGGCGTGCATACCGTTTTCCTGGTTCCCGGCTTTCGCCGGGATGACGGAGGGGCGTCCTGACCAATTCTGAATGCGCCTTAAAGTTTTACGGCCAGGCGATCAACTTCTTGCGATCAACTTCTCCCAAAGGCTCTCCAACGCCTGCGGAATGACCTTGGCCGATGCGATCGTCGGCATAAAATTAGTGTCGCCGCTCCAACGCGGAACAATGTGCCAATGCAAATGGCCCGGTATGCCCGCTCCAGCCGACGCGCCCAAATTGAGGCCAATGTTAAATCCATCCGGCAACATTTCCCGGGTCAGTATTTCCGTCCAGCGGTCGATTTCCTGTACCAATTCCAACTTTTCCGCCTCGGTCAATTCCGCCAACTTGCCGAAATGACATCGAGGCGCAACCAGCAAATGTCCGTTGTTGTAAGGGAAACGATTCAACAGCGTAACCGTCAAATCCGTACGGCGAACGACGAGGCGTTTGCGATCGTTCGATTCGTCGAGAACGGCCTGACAGAGAAAACATTCTGGTTGTTCGTCGGGCTTATCCTCATCGGCAACGTATTCCAGCCGCCACGGGGCCCAAAGGGTATCACGTGTGTTCATAGTTGTAAAGGATTGAGGAAACTGCCATTCCGACGCAAGCCGTGGCACCCTGCCCTCTGGGTTCCGGCTTGTGCGGAATGGCGATTTTGAGGGGACTCCAAACAAGTTTAACTCCAGATTCCTCCCCCTAAACCAATTTTTTCAAATTTTCGGCCTTGTCGGTCTTTTCCCAGGTAAAATCGGCATCGCTTCGGCCAAAATGTCCGCCAGCAGCCGTTTTGCGGTAGATCGGACGACGCAAATCCAACGTTTCAATGATTCCCGACGGCGTCAACGGAAACACCTCCCGAATAACTTTCGCCAATTTCTCTTCGTCAACCTTGCCCGTCCCGCGTGTATCGACCAAAATGCTGACCGGCTCCGGCACGCCAATCGCATATGCCAACTGGATTTCACACGAATCCGCAAGTTCGGCAGCGACGATGTTCTTTGCAATGTAGCGAGCCATATAGGCCGCACTTCGGTCAACCTTCGTCGGGTCTTTGCCGCTGAATGCACCGCCGCCGTGCGATGCCCAACCGCCGTAAGTATCGACTATAATTTTCCGGCCCGTCAGACCGCAATCGCCGTGCGGACCACCAATCACGAACTTGCCCGTCGGATTGATATGATACTTAATTCCTTTCGTGTCCAAATCTTTCGGCAATACCGGCTCGATAATCTTCGGAATCACATAATCGGCAATCGCTTTTTGGTCAACGCTCGGGTCATGCTGCGTCGAAACGACGACCGTATCAATTCGCACGGGTTTGAGGCCGTCAAATTCGATGGTTACTTGACTTTTACTGTCGGGCCGGAGCCAGTTGACTTCCCCTTTGAATCGGGCATCGGTCAGCCGGTTGGTGATTCGGTGAGCAAGCGCGATGGGAAGCGGCATCAATTCCGGCGTGTGATGGCAGGCGTAGCCGAACATCAGCCCTTGGTCGCCAGCACCGATTTGTCCGGCGTGTCTCCCGCTGGCATCGTCATTCACGCCTTGGGCGATGTCGGGACTTTGGCGGTCAAGGGCGACCATAACGGCACAGGTATCGGCACAGATCCCCCATTCATCATCGGTGTATCCGACTTCTCGGATGGCGTTGCGGACAACGGTTTGGTAGTCGATTTTCGCTTTGGTGGTAATTTCGCCGGCGATAACGGCGAGGCCGGTATTGACGAGGGTTTCGCAGGCCACACGGCTCATCGGGTCTTCGGCAAAAAGGGCATCGAGAACACCGTCGGAGATTTGATCGGCCAGTTTATCGGGATGTCCCATACTGACGGCTTCGCTCGTAAAAAGTCTTTTGGACATGGGAATTGTAGTGGGGGGGTGATACTATGCCGACTAGGATACCATCAACGCAGGGGAGAGTCAACCGAGCGACGCGCCGTTCTCCTAGAGCGTATTCATTTTTGCTTTGGAAAAAACGTCATTCCGGCGAAAGCCGGAATCCAGCCGAACGGCGTGCATACTGTTTCCCTGGTTCCCGGCTTTCGCCGGGATGACAGGAGGTGTGTCCAGACCAATTCTGAATATGCCCTAAACGATACCGCGGCTTTTTTCGTATTCAATAATTTTTGCTTCGGCCTGCAATGTTAATCCAATATCATCGAGTCCCTGCATCAGACATTGCCGACGAAATGCCTCGATTTGAAAGGGCAACGACAGGGATTTGCCGTCGGTAATCATACAGGTTTCAAGGTTGGCCGTTAAATGTAAAGGCTTGTTTGCCGATTCTAACTGAAAAAGTTCGTCGATTTGCTCCTCCGACAGACGGATCAGCAACAATCCGTTTTTGATGGCATTGTTATAGAAAATGTCCGCAAAACTCGGCGCTACGATCACTCGAAATCCAAAATCTTGCAATGCCCAGGGTGCGTGTTCTCGGCTGGAACCGCAACCGAAATTTTTCCGTGTGAGCAAGATGGATGCTCCTTGGTATTCCGGTTTATTAAGAACGAAATCGGGCTTGAGTTGTTCTCCGGTTTCATCGTATTTCCAGTCGAAAAAGGCGAATTGTCCGAAGCCCGACCTTTCAATTCGTTTGAGAAACTGCTTTGGAATAATTTGGTCGGTATCGACATCAGAGCGGTCTATCGGAGCGACTAGGCCGGTGTGCGTGGTATACGGTTGCATAAGCCTTATTCCATCACCTTGGAATTGCGATCGTAACGGGATTCGGTGATTGTAACCCATTTTTTTCTCTAGTCAACGGTGAAGGGAAAATCCCGGCTCTTTGCGCACACTCGCTCGCCGCCCCCCTAGTTGACGCCGCCTTGCCGACTTGCTACACTGACGCCATTACACATGTTCATCCAAACCAAAAAGGAGAACCTAACTATGCAGAATTGTCGCAAAAAAATGTTAACTTGGGGGGGGGGGGCAACTTAGGTTGCCAAAAAACCGACAAAC
>WRKP01000009.1 GCA_009778035.1 Planctomycetaceae bacterium | reverse complement strand
GGGGGGGCAATCTAGGCTGCCAAAAAAGCCCGAAAGGCTTCACCCTCGTCGAACTCCTCGTCGTCATTGCCATCATCGGCATGCTCGTCGCACTGCTTTTACCCGCCGTCCAAGCCGCCCGCGAAGCCGCTAGACGCATGCAATGCACCAACAATCTCAAACAGTTAGGTATTGCCCTGCATAATCATCACGATACCTTCAACAACTTTCCCGGCACGACCAACCAGGTTCCCATCAGAAATCTCAGGCCCGGCAACGATGGCGGCTTTCTCGATCACGGCTTCCGCCGTCATAGCGGGCTCGTGATGCTGTTGCCCTACATCGAGCAAACCGCACTTTTCGAAAGGGAAGCAAGCCGGGTCATCCCGGAAGGACAATCCGGCGGAAATAACACCACGGCCGGCGACTTGGTCCCCTGGCAGGGCTTCCCCTGGGATGGCGATTGGTATGGACAACCCAACGCCTGGTCGACGCTCGTTGCCGCTTTCGCGTGCCCGTCTGACCCCAATAGCAGTATGCTCCGCGAACGCAATCTTGCCGGGACCAACTATCGGCTCTGCCGCGGCGACCGGCCTGTTGCCTGGGATCAGCGTGAAGAATCCCGCGGATTGTTCGGCCCGCAAACGCTGCACCTCCGCAATTTTGCTTCCGTGCAGGATGGAACCAGCAATACCATCGCTTTTTCCGAAGCCGTCATCGGAGAACAGGGCAGTGCCCTCATCAAAGGAGGCATATGCCGAACCGACTATGACTTCAACGGCCAAGCGGAAAACCCGGATGCGTCGCAGTTTTTCGCCTGCGTCAGTCCCGGAAATCCCCGGCAAATCGACCCGGATCGGGTGAGTCGGGATGGTAACGGCGGCCACCACGGCGGTTCCGGCTCCCGTTGGGGCGATGGATACGACCTGTATACGATATTTTACACCTACATGCCGCCCAACGGAATCAGTGCTCGGCTTCCCCGATACGACGAAATTTGGATTGTCGTCGCGGCCAGCAGTCATCATCCGGGCGGCGTGAATGTCTGCAAGGTCGACGGCAGCGTGCGGTTCGTTACTGACAGCGTGGATACCGGCGGATTGCGAGCGGGCACTCGAATCGGCGGCGGTTTCGGCCAAGGTGCATCTCCCTTCGGCGTTTGGGGAGCACTGGGAACGATCGCGAAAGGCGAAACGGCTTCGCTGTGATTTGAAGGAGAAAGGAGTCAGAAGAAAGGAGAGCGCAAGAGCGACCGCGCACGAGCCGGGGGCGTAAGCCCCCGGGTTCGTTCGACGAGGATTCACCCGGGGGCTAACGCCCCCGGCTCTTGCGCTGATGCCCCCGGCCAACACCAACACAATTCTAACATACACTAACTTATGCAAAAAACACTATACACGATTACAATACTGACGGCCTTTGCGATGGTAGCGGGCTGTGGCGGCAATCCCAATCTCGGTCAGGTTACGGGAATCGTAACCTTCAACGGCGATCCCGTCGAAGGCGCGACGGTTTCTTTCATCCCGGCAAGTCCCGATGGAATCCTGGCCGTCGGCACGACGGATGCGGAGGGACGGTATGTTTTAGCGGCTCCGGTTCAAGATGCCGGCGTATCGCGGGGAGCACTCCAGGGAACCTACAATGTTACGATTCGGAAGACCGAAGTAACGCCGCATCCTGACAGTGTGCTTTACCAGCAGGGGGAAATTACGTATAACGAGTTGATGAATCGGGGCGGCGGCGGCCAGAGCACGATTCGGGAAGTTCTTCCGGTTCGTTTCAATGACGTACAGCGTTCGGGCTTGCAAGCCGAAGTGGTGGCTCAAACGCAAAACGTGTTCGATTTCGCACTTGTGGATTAGAGCGTGAGAGCTTGCTCTTGCGAAAACCCGGCGGATCGGATAGAATAGCACATTATGCGCTGTCCCTTTTGCCATCAGGATAATGACAAAGTCAGCGATACGCGAAGCAGCGTTGATGGATTCGTCATCCGACGGCGAAGAATGTGCTGCGTCTGCGAAAAAAAATTCACCACCTACGAACGAATTGAAGCAACGCAAGTGCGAGTCGTCAAACGCGACGGCTCCCGAGCACCCTTTGACCGTGGCCGATTACGGCAAGGACTCGAAAGAGCCTGCTGGAAAAGGCAAATCAGCGATGCCCAAATCTCGACCCTCATCGCCCAAGTCGAAAGGGATATTGATTCAACTTTTGAAACGGACGTGCAAAGCCAATTTATCGGCGAACGCGTGATGTTTTATCTCGGCGAACTCGACCAAGTCGCATACGTTCGGTTCGCGAGCGTATATCGGCAATTTAACGATGCGGATGACTTCATCAAGGAATTGCAGCGAATGGAGCAAAATCCCGATATGCCCTGCTTATCCGCAGAGTATCTTCCGAAGCGGAAAAAATCGCTTTTCCCGAAGGTGAAACGCAATCGCAACGAAGACCGCGGCCTGCTGGACCCGTTGGAGTAGGGATGGCGACCTTGTGTGCGATTCGGATGCGTAAGGTAGGTTGCCGACCGCCGGGCGGCAACTGCGGCGTAGCCGCATTTTGAATTTTTCAGTCGGCTGCGCCGACGCAGTCGCTCGGCGATCGACTGCCTACCTTGTGCTGTCTACCTTGTGCAGTCGCTCGGCGGTCGACTGCCTACCTTGCGCTGTCTACCTTGTGCAGTCGCTCGGCGGTCGACTGCCTACCTTGCGACGCACCCTAAAACCACAGGACGAGTCGGTCATCGAACATATCAGGCACGCGGCGACGCACGATCCGCTCGATTTCCCTGTCCGTACACCGCGTGCTGAAATGCGATGCCACAATCAATCCGTTGTGAAACCTGTCCCGACGGTTGATGATGTCGTCCAAATGAATGTGTCCGCGGCGATAAATCTTTTCCGTCCGGTGCCGTTTGGCTATGAAGGAAACCTCCAAAATCAAAATATCCGCCTTGTACATATCGGGATTGTCGTCCAGCCCGTACGGCGTGCTGTCGCCAAGATAGGCCACACGGGGAAAACGATGCTCTGCCGAAACTTGATGGCCGGTAATCGCGAGTTGACGGATTTCCTTTTCGGAAAGCGACTGGTATTCCGGTTTGAGTCGTTTTCGCCGTTCCCAAACGACGTAGCCAACCGACGGGATGGAGTGATCCGTTTGCACGACGGTAACGACGTGTTCTCGGGAGAGTTCGTATTCTTCGCCGGGTCGCACTCCGATTAACTCGCAGGGCAGGCGTCCGTGATCGAGTCGGGTGAAAATGTCTAGTAGTTGTCGCACGCGGGTAACGGCGTGAGCGGGCAGGTAGATTTTTGGCGGTTCCATTTTCATCATTCTCCGCCGGGCGACGTAGGCGGGCAGGGCGAGGAGGTGATCCATATGGGTATGGGAGATGAACCATTGCGGGGTGCCCATGAATGCCCAGGGTTGTCCTCCGAGGTCGAATCCGAGTTTGAGTTCGGGAATCCGCCAATATGTTTGCATAGCGGCACGCGAAAATCCTTCGATGGTGATACCGTTGAAGGTCATTTGGCGGTAGGGCGGATCGGAGTAGCGTTGTCCTGCTTCGTCGGTGTACATGGGGGGGTATTGTACCAAAAATTGCCGCATAGGTAGGCAGTCGATGGTAGGCACCCGACCGCCGGGCGGGCGCGCAAGGTAGGTTGCCGACCGCCGGGCGGCAACTGCGGCATAGCCGCATTTTGAGCCTCCGGTCGGCTGCGCCGACGCAGTCGCCCGGCGGTCGACTGCCTACCTATGCGACAATTGCATACGCCTTCATTTTCCGGTACAATTTCAGCCATGCAGCACGCTCCGCAACCCTTCGAAGTCGCCGAATTTGCGGCAAACTCTCTTGCCGATTCCCGACTCCAATCCCAACTGCTCGGCGAACTCGCCCAACTTCAACTCGCTGCCGGCCTCTTCAGCGATGCCCTGCAAACTTTCGCCAATGTGCCTGACCCCCGCGAACAACGCATCGCTCTTCTCGGAGCGGACTTTGCGGCACTCCCCGCCGAAAAAGTTAAACCGCTCGTCGAACTTCTCGAATCCCATCCGCAAACCGAACGCCTTGCCGGACGCATCGCGATCGGCATGTTGAACGCGTCGCGGGATGATACGGCTTACAATACCGCTTGGATGCTCGTCGAAACCGCGTTCGACCCCTTTGAATCCGAACAACAGCGATACGATTTTTTGGAAAAACTGTTGCCGAAAATCCATGCCGACGATTGGAGCCGAGTGCAACGGTTTTACCGTTCTTTCATCCCGAGCCCATTCCGCGACTGGGCATCGCTCGCCCTGATCAAATACCTTGCCGAACAAGGCCGATACGATGAAGCGGAACGCTATGCCGACGCGTTGTCGTTGCCGATTCGCCAATCCTGGGCGTACTGGGAAATGAGTCGGGTCGTTCCTGAAGAGCGGCAGACTCTTTATTTTGCCAAGGCCTGCCGGATTGCCGAAGGGATTGCGATTGTAGAAAACGACGACGAAATGATGGAGATGCTTGCCGTTCAACTTCGGATATTTGGCAGGAATTTCGGCAAGAATTTCGCAGGCGACCCGGCGAACGGACTCTTGGAACGCAGTGAGGCGGCAGCGGCAGCGATTTCGTTGCGGATGCAGCGTTATCGGCAACAATGTTTTTTGGGTAAGGTGCTTGTGGACCTTCGGCAAGTTCCGTCGGTTGCCGACTATTTGCCGATTGCGGAGATGTTGGAATCGTTGCCGTCGAATTTGGAGCGTAGCCGGATATTGGTTTGGCTTGCGGAGGCAGGCTGGGAGGCGGGTTGGCTGGAATCGATGGGGGCGTTGTCGTTGCCGCAGCGTGGAGTATTGGAGTCGGATAGGGCAATGCGACTTGCCGAGGTGCTTCGGCGGTATTCGGCACACCGGCAGGCGTTGGTTGCGTTGGGCGATCCAGCGGAGGATGCCGTACGGCTATCCGGCGAGGAATTTGAGGCATTGTATTTCAATCCCTTCGCCGAAGAAGACTGCGATTGCTATTGAGGGTAAGCCACGGGACAGCGGCTAATCCAGCCGTTCGATTTCCGTTAACGAAAGGCCTGTTGCTTCTGCGATCGTTGCTGCAGGAACGCCAAGCCGTTTCAAATTCCGGGCGGTTTCGATTTTTCCCTCTTCACGTCCCTCTTCGCGTCCTTCCCGGATTGCATATCCGCGAAGGAGCCGTTGGTCAATCAAAAACCGCTCGCGTTCCTTGATTTTTTCCCACATCACCGTGTCGGCAGTGAATCGCTTGTACTCCTCGTACGCCTGCAAAACGTCAGGCGAATCATGTAATATCGCATTCATTTTGTTCTCCTCTAATTGTTTGCCGAAAGCCCAAAATTGCATCCAGCGCTGTAAATCCTTGCACAAATCATCCAAGCCCGAAAGGTTATTCCGCAGCAAATCGCCCAAACGCAAAACATGCATCTGAAAATGCGTGGAGAGCAACACCGCCGGATTTTCCCGTGCCCGAATTTCAAATACCGCATGCAACTGCTTCAACTGCCGAAATACCGAAAACTCCGTAATCACAATGCTATGCACCGGACGAAGGTCTTCATACCGCTCGCTTCGCTGCAATCCCGTTCCGTATATTTCTGCCCAGTAATAGAGCATTCGGTCAAAAAAACCCTTGTGCGAGTCGGTTTGCACTTCGATATTATAAATGGCACCCGTTTCGTCTTCAACCAGCACGTCAAGCCGTATTTGTTTATCGACGGCACGATCCTGAATGTTGAAGGGATTCAAAACCGTTGCTTTGACGATGACCGGTTGGCCGATGTCGGTCATGACGGCATTGAGAAGCGAACGCAGGATGGGCTCGTTCTTGGGTGCCGACCAAAGTGCTGCGATAAACAGGTCGGTCGTCGGCTTGATCACGATTTCATTCGTTGGCATTGCAATCTATTATAGCCTTGCAAGGCGGAATCCAGAAGGACAGGTCGCAGAGTCCCCTGGCTGGTTCCCGGCTTTCGCCGGGATGACAAAAAAAAATGCCCGATTTGCAATTTTGCAATTACCGTATACACTACTATATGCCGTATACTCGATACCCCCAATGCTCCTCACCATCCGCAACCTGACCTACCGCACAGACGGCAAAACGCTGCTCGATGACCTCTCCTTCCAAGTAAAATGCGGCGAATTTCTGACCATCATCGGGCCAAACGGAGCCGGTAAATCAACCCTGCTCAAATGCCTCGATCTCATCCTGGCCGATTGGACCGGAACCATCCTGCTCGACGGCACGCCCCTTAAAAAAATCCCACAACTCCAATTAGCCCAACGCATCGCCTTCGTGCAGCAATCCGTTTCGACATTGTTCGCGTTTACCGTTCGGCAACTCGTCGAGATGGGCCGGTTTCCCCATCTGGCTTGGCTCGCGACGCTTACCGAACACGACAAGGAAATCGTCGATGATGCAATGCGTGCAATGGGAATCGTCCATCTGGCCGACCGGACGGTCGAAACGCTTAGCGGCGGAGAAATGCAAAAAGTGCATCTCGCGACGGCTCTCGTTCAGCAGACGGATCTTTTATTTTTAGACGAGCCGACGACGTATTTGGACTATAAATACCAGAGCGAAATTGCCCGACAGTTGCGGATGATCAACCAAGAACAGCGTAAAACTGTAATCGAAGTTACGCATGATGTCAACAGGGCTCTGCTCGATGCCACGCACGTGATTGCACTATCGGAGGGGAAAATAGTCTTTGACGGCAGTCCGGGCGACTTGATGGATACGGGTGCATTGCGTCGGATTTACGGCATTGATTTTCAATTTGCGGATCATCCGAGTTTGCCGCTCAAAATTGTGGTGCCGGGAACGTGAGGGCCGGAAAAGGTAGGCCGCCAAAGGTAGGTACCCGATCCGCGCAAAGGTAGGCAGTCGACCGCCGGGCGACTGCGTCGGCGCAGCCGACCGGAGGTTCAAAATGCGGAGTACCGCAGTTGCCGCCCGGCGGTCGGCAACCTACCTTCCGCACACCTACCCCCGGGCGAACTTGACATTTTCCGCCATGTTTGGTAGACTGGCCATCTCTTGAATCACAACCAAACCGAAATATGGATAGCAAGGCTCGGCAAGAACTGGAAAAAAATGAACTGGCGAAATACCTCAGTGCCGTCTACGAAGATTGGATCAAACCAAATAGCAGTTGGCTCGGCTATGCCGTCATCGGCGGTCTCATCGTCGTTGCCGTCATCTACGGAACCGTTCGCGTTAATACCTGGAACCATCAAACCGCCTGGAAACACTATTATGCCGCACAGGGTTCAGCCACCGCGATGGATGAATGGGAACACCTTGCCAACTCGACATCCAGCATCGTCGGCGTGCATGCCCGGCTGGCCTTGGCCCAACGCCAACTCGATGAAGGCTGCTCGCGTTTGATGACCGGCGACAAAGCCGAAGCCATCGCGATTTTGGAAAGGGCCGTCGCGTCGTTTCAGCAGGTGCAAACCGCGGCCCGCGAACCTTCGCTTCTGCAACAAGCCGGATTCGGCCTCGGCCAAGCCTGGGAATCGCTTTCGGCAGCCCGAGTGGGTGATGATTTTGCCAAAGCCGAAGCGGCATACCAAATGGTAGCGGAGCGTTGGTCGGAGAGTTTTTTGGGCCGTCGTGCCGCGAGCCAGTTGACTTTGCTTCGGCAGCCGGAAACGCGGATGTTTCTCGAGCGAATGGCGGCTCGCGTGGTGGAAGTTTCGGATTTGGACGATTTCCGCGAGGGATTCAGTTTTGACGAGCCGTTTGAGCCGGGCGGGACGATTGATTTCGGCTTCTTCGACGAAGAACCGGAAGAGGAAGAGGAGTAATGGGTGTGCACACGCTCTTGCGCAACACCTGTCGATAACCTGTCGGTTAACACTGGATTTTTTGTTCATTTCTTTCTGCTTTGCGGACTCGTTTTCGGAAAGGCATTTTTGCCGACATGATATTGACGGCTTCCCGACCGCTTGCCGACGGTTTTTTCCGCTTTGCAATTTTGCATAACATCGTACTTTATAGGGAATTGCGGTTGAAAAACGGGGTTATCGACAAAATTTTTGCAAACGTTAATACCACTACTGAATTTATAAATTTATTAATAATATAATGTACGCACACGAGAGGGCGCACAAGAGCCGGGGGCGTTAGCCCCCGGGTGCGCATGCTTGCACTCCGCGGCATTTTCGCATACAATGCACGCATCAGGAAACACTCAAAAAGGAACCAAATCATGATGAATAACCCGATTGGCGTATTTGCAAGCATTGATGCCGGCTACGGCGTGCCGCTCGAAGTCGTGAAAGAACTCGGTATCAAAACCATTCAACTGCATACACCCACAAAAGCAAGCAGAACCGACGAAAATGCCCAGGCATTCCTGAAAAAATTGCAAGAATACGGCATTACCGTAACGACCGTCTTCCTCGGCTTCGACGGCGAAACCTACGAATCAATTGCCCGAACCGCCGAAACCGTCGGGCTCGTTCCCGAAAAAACCCGAGCGGCTCGGCTTGCCGAATCCTACGAAATTGCCGACTTCGCCGCCAAACTCGGTCCCGTCATGTCGAAACCGGCGGCCATCGGGTCGCACATCGGCTTCGTCCCGCATGACCGCACTTCGCCGGAATACAAAAGCATTGTCGAAACCACGCAGACGCTTTGCGATTATCTGGCGAAAAACAATCAGACGCTGCATTTGGAGACGGGCCAGGAGCCGGTCGATTTGCTGATGGCCTTTATGGATGATGTCGCGAGGCCGAACATTTTCATCAATTTTGATCCGGCCAACTTGATTCTGTACGGGATCGGCGATCCGCTGGGGGCGTTACGGGCCGTGGCGAGCCGGATTCGCGGAGTGCATTGCAAAGACGCGACGGCAACGACGGGCACACCCGGTGTGGATTGGGGTTGCGAGGTGCCGTTTGGAACTGGCGAAGTTGGAGCGGAACAGTTTTTGCGGATTTTGCATGAAATTGGGTATACGGGACCGTTGACGATAGAGAGAGAACTTTCATCCGAACCGGCTCGGCAGAAGGCGGAGATCAGCCAGGCGGTGCGGCTGATTGAGGAGTTGAAGGCGAAAATCGGCTAGGGGATAAGGGCGCAAGAGCCGGGGGCGTTAGCCCCCGGGTGAGTTACTTGCACCCTTTGTAAGGGGACTCACCTCACTCTGGAATGAAATACTCTATCCTTAATAGTAATTTTTCTTTTACTGTACTATAATCGCAACCACCATGAACAAGCTTTGCATAGTGCGCTTTTTCGGTATCAATTTCGGTTTTTGTTGAGCCTGTGGACTTCATCAAAAAAAATAACGCGTCAAGTAGTATCAGTATTTGTACTGATCCACACCTCTGCATAAATTTTTCTTTGTCAACATTGCCACTTTGAGGGACGAGACAGCAAGCCGCGTCAAAGATTCGCTGAACAAAGAACGGATTTAGTGTACCCTTCAAGAGTTCTAGTTTTTTTAAATACTCTTCGGCTTTATTGTAACATTCAACAAGTTCAATGTCTCTGGGATTTTTATCAAAACCCTTCAGTGGCAACACGTAAATTTGTCGCGGATTCGAAGAATCCAGCGAGTGATCCCAGCATCTATCAGGTTCCTTTATCGTAAGAAACATTTCCTGTAATTTGGCTATGCATGCCTGTCTTGCCAGCTCAAACCCTTTATTCGTTCTACGGTTCTTTGCTATTTCGGAACAAATTTTCCAGAATTCCTTTTGAAATTTTTGGATTTTGGATAAATCTTCACCTTCACTTCTCGCCTTTTCCAAATTTCTCCCTATATGTTCCCTATAGAAGAGAATCAAAAAGTCGCTAGCGTCATGCATTGCATGCCTACAATGGCTTTTCGTAAGTTGTTCTTCGATTCGTTTTTTACGAAGAGTTCTAGCGGTAAGCGTTCTACACAAATGTTGCCCTGCACATCTAAGTTCATTGGCAACACACCAGCAATCCCATTCATCCACATCGCTATACTCCCGCGAATATGTTGCCAGAAGAGATTCTACTCCTGCAAACTTCTTGATTGCTTCTTCAAAAATTTTTGTGACTCTGGTATCAAACATTTTTAATTGGAAACTAATAAAAACAACATTTCAACCGTGACAAAACACAACGTCAACAGGCACCCCCGAATTCGTAGAAAACAAACTCGGAGGCGCTCGCTCATAAGGGCAAAACAGGTGGTTTCAATCAGTTAGTGGCAACCAATTCGGGACTAGGCGCACACAGTTCTTTACACCACTCTTCGAATTCCCTGTCAGTGGAAACATAGCCATTCATAAGAGAAATATTGCCACGCACCAACCGACAGTTCACCGACATTGCCTTTTCATCGGCTCTCATCTTGACTTGTTCATCGTTCTTCGGTTGCTTACTCCAGAATTTCTGGAAAAACAGTCGCATTTCCTCTTTAATGTGTTGTTCCACTGTTACGGTCTCCTGTTTGAATGGTTAAAAGGTCAATAGCCGCCGCATCACATAACACGGACCAATATACGCTACCTCCCCACATGACGGTATCATACCACAAAATACCCCAATGTCCAGGAGGGTATAATACCGCCTTTCAGAACACAAGTTAAGGGCAAAACGCCCATTCTGTCCGTGCATTATATGGATTTTTTCAGTCCGTTTCAATACGAAACTCTACATCCATACCAAGTGTAACTTCGGTTCATTTCAGTGTGTCGATCCAAGGATTGTATGAAAAAACAGCATCTGCGCCAAGAGGGGTGCGTACGAACAATTCGGTAAAGCATTGACCGAAGTCTCCGAAATGCTATCTCGAACTCCTCAATGGATCATTCCCCTTTTGTATACCTAACGTCACAACCCACCATTCCGGCGTTAGCCCCCGGGTTCGACATATGATATTTTTTGATGGATCAACCCGGGGGCTAACGCCCCCGGCTCTTGCGCGATGTGCTCGTGCGCCCTTGGCTCGTTATCGTGTATAATACATCCATGTCCGACATCATCGTCAAAGGTGCAAGGGAGCACAATCTGCAAAACGTCGACCTCGTACTGCCCCGAAATAAACTTATCTGCTTCACCGGTGTCAGCGGCTCCGGGAAAAGTTCTCTCGCCTTCGATACCCTCTATGCCGAAGGACAACGCAGATACATCGAAAGCCTTTCCAGTTATGCCCGACAATTCCTCGGACAACTCGCTAAACCCGATGTCGATCATATCGCCGGCCTCTCGCCCGCAATCTCCATCTCGCAAAAAACCGGCGGCCAAAATACCCGAAGCACCGTCGGAACCATCACCGAAATCTACGATTTCCTCCGCGTTCTCTTCGCCCGCGTCGCTACCGGCTACTGCCCCCATTGCGGAAAACCCATTACCGCTCAAACGCGGCAGCAGATTGTCGAGCAGATTATGTCGCATTGGAATGGCGAACAGGGTAGGTCGCCGACGCGGGGGGGAACCCGGGGGCTAACGCGGGGGGAAACCCGGGGGCTGACGCCCCCGGCTCGTGCGCACGCGCCCTCGGCTCATGCGCACGCGATTCCTGCGCTGTTAGTTATGGCACCGCTTGTTCGCGGGCAAAAGGGCGAATTCCGCGACCTGTTTGCCGACCTGCAACGCAAAGGATACAACCGAGCACGCGTCGATGGACAACTCGTTCGGCTTGCCGATAACCTGAAACTCGATCGGCAAATGCGGCATGACATTGACGTTGTCATCGACCGGTTGGGCGAAGATTCCTTCGATGCCGTGCATGATTCCGGGCGGCTTGCCGAAGCCGTCGAGCGTGCACTTGCCGTAGGGGATGGGAATCTCGTCGTGAGTACGGAAGAAAACGGCGAAAAAGGTGGGTTGCCGACCGGCAGTCGGCGTCAGACGGCAACGCGGCTGACACTGACGTTTTCGGCAAAATATGCGTGTGCGGATTGCGGGATCAATTTCGATCCGCCGAGTCCGCAACTGTTCAGTTTCAACACGCCACGAGGGATGTGTTCCCATTGCGAAGGCATCGGCGAAATCCATTCTTTCGCGACGGATTTGCTGATTCCCGACGCGACAAAATCCTTCCAGCAGGGTTGCGTTGACCCCATCGGGAAATGGCGGGATATGGGCCGATGGCGTCGGCATATTTTCCAAGGCGTTGCCGAAGCACTCGAAAAAATGTACGATTTGCCGCCGCACTCCGTCCTCGAAACCGCCTGGGAAGAAGTTGACCGGCGGGTGCAAAAGGCAATCCTGTACGGAACCGGCGACAAACATATCACATACACCTGGCGCAATGGCGGCACTGACGGAAGAAGCGGACAAAAATGGGGCGGGCCGTATGAAGGCATCATCCCCAAAATGATGTCGCAATATCGGGAAACGAAAAGCAAAATGCAACGCCTTGCGATGGAAAAGTTCATGCGGGTACAGCCCTGCGGCTTTTGCAACGGCGAACGACTCAACGAGCAAGCCCGATCATTCAAAATCGAAACCGCGGAAACCGGATGGAATGACGGGAAATTGAGCCTGCCGCAGATTTGCAGCGTGCCGATCAGCAAATTACCGGCATTTTTCAAGAGTTTGAACCTGTCGGAATCGGGCCAAAAAATCGCCGCCGAAGCATTGAAGGAAATCCGCAATCGGCTGGGATTTCTCGTCAACGTCGGTTTGGGATACCTCACGCTTGGCCGTACGGCACCGACGCTTTCCGGCGGGGAAATGCAGCGGATTCGCCTGGCCAGCCAAATCGGCAGCGGACTCGTCGGCGTGCTCTATATCCTGGACGAACCCTCGATTGGTTTGCATCCCCGGGATAACGATCGGCTTCTGGCAACGCTGGCGAAATTACGGGATTTGGGGAATACGGTCATCGTGGTGGAACACGACGAGGACACGATGCGGGCGGCGGATATGATCGTCGATTTCGGGCCCGGCCCAGGCGTGCATGGAGGGTTCGCACGGCAAATTGATGCCGTGAGCGACACGCACGGACGACGGAAACGCACCGACGACGATGCCGCGAACTCCCTGACGCTGCAATATCTCACGGGTGAAGAGTCGATTCCGATTCCCGAAACGCGGCGGCAAATCAATCCCGAACGAAAAATTACAATCTTCGGCGCCCAGCATAATAATCTCAAAAAAGTCGATGTCGAAATCCCGCTCGGGGCGTTCGTTTGCATTACCGGAGTGAGCGGGAGCGGGAAAAGTTCGCTCGTCAACGGGATCATCGTCGAAGCATTGAATAGGGATTTGAACCGCGGTGTCGGCAGTCCAGGCCCGCACGAAAAAATCGAAGGCCTCGAACTGCTCGACAAGATGATTAACATCGACCAATCGCCGATCGGTCGCGGATCGCATTCCAATCCGGCAACGTATATCAAGTTGTTCGACGAAATCCGTTCGCTCTTTGCCGAGTTGCCGGAAGCGAAAGTTCGGGGATACCTGCCAGGCCGATTCAGTTTCAATGTGAAGGGCGGACGCTGCGAATCCTGCGAAGGCAAAGGCACGCAAAAACTCGAAATGGACTTTTTGGCCGACATTTACATCACCTGTCCCGCATGTCAGGGAGCGCGATTCAATCACGAAACGCTCTCCGTGCAATACAAGGGGAAGTCGATTACCGACGTGCTTGATATGGATGTCGAAGAAGCACTGAATCATTTTGAGAATCACCCGAAAATACGGCATTATTTGACGATGCTCGACCGCGTAGGGCTCGGCTATATGAAATTGGGACAGCCGTCGCCGACGCTTTCCGGCGGGGAAGCCCAGCGAATCAAACTTGCCCGGCAACTCGTGAAACGCAGTACCGGCAAAACGCTCTATCTGCTGGATGAACCGACAACCGGACTGCACTTTGCCGATATAAAAATGCTTTTGGGTATCCTGCATGACTTTGCCGATGCAGGCAACACGGTACTGGTGGTTGAGCATAATCTGGATGTGATCAAAACGGCGGATTGGGTGATTGATCTTGGACCGGAGGGCGGCGAAGAGGGCGGCGGGCAAATCGTCGCGGCGGGCCCGCCGGAAGTTGTCGCGGCATGCAAAAAGTCGTATACGGGCAAGTCGTTGCAGAAAATGTTAGAGGCAGGCAATCGGCCATCGGGCAGTTACGTCGGCGATCACCGACAGAAGCCCGGCGGTCGGCAATCGACCGTGCCCGCAATCGTCGTGCGGGGAGCGACGGAACACAATTTGAAGAACATTTCCGTCGAAATCCCCCGCGACAAAATGACGATTTGCAGCGGACGCAGCGGTTCCGGGAAGTCCTCCCTCGCGATGGATACCGTCTATGCCGAAGGACAACGGCGATATGTCGAAAGTCTCTCGAGTTATGCCCGACAGTTCATCGGGCAGTTGCAAAAACCGCACGTCGAACACATTGACGGCCTTTCGCCGGCCATCGCGATTGAGCAGAAGGCCGCTTCCCATTCGCCGAGAAGCACCGTAGGCACGATTACCGAAATCCAGGACTATCTTCGGGTACTTTTCGCCCGGCTGGGTACGCCGTACTGTCCCGAATGCGGAATCCCGATCAGCACGCAAACGCTCGACGAAATCGTCGCGAAGATTTCGCAGAGCCCGTCGCAGCAGAGCCCGTCGCATAAGTCCGGGAGACTCCTCATCGCGGCACCGCTCGTCGTCGAAGTCGGGCAAAACTACGACGATCTTTGGGAGCGTCTTCGAGCGGATGGGTATCAACGCGTTCGGATTGATGGGACGACGCATTCCTTGGAGTCGCCGCCGGAAATCGACCGCCGCCGCAAACACGATGTCGAGTTGATCATCGACCGCATCCAGTTAGCCGCAACACGCGACGCGTCGGATGACCGGTCCCGACTGGCCGAAAGCGTCGAATCCGCACTCTCCCGGGGTTTGGGTATCATGCATGTGATCGAAGCCAGCGATGCGGTGCCGGAGCCGCAGTGGAAACGGACGATTCACAGCCAACATTTATCCTGCGGGAAATGCGGGCGAAGTTTTGAACGCCTCACACCGCATAACTTTTCGGCCAATTCGCCGCTCGGCTGGTGCCCGAGTTGCGAAGGACTCGGAACGCAATGGGGAACCAATCCCGCTCTGTTCCTGGAAGACCCGAAATTGACCTTGCGGCAGGGTGCCGTACAACTTTTCCCCGCGGCGGGTAACCCGCTGGGCGAAGCGATGCTCACCGCCTGGGCGACCGCGGTGGATGTCCCGCTCGACGTGCCGTTCGAGCAACTGGATGCCCGGCATCGTCGGCTGATTTTTCACGGGACGGGCAGCACCTGGTATCGTGCGGCGTTTGGTGCGAAGTTTGAAGGGCAAGCCTTTGAATTCCAGTACAAGGGGCTCTATCCGGCATCGGAGGAAGCGATGCGGCTCGTTCCATCGTTGCGGATGCAGAATATGGAACTGATCGGCGAAGTGGAATGCGGCGACTGTATGGGCAGTCGGCTTCGGGATGATGCCTCGGCAGTCCGATTTATGGAACATACGATCGACCAAATTTGCCGAATGCCGTTGGGGAAACTGTTGCCGTTTTTCAGTGCCTGGAAGCCGAATGTTACGGAACGCAAAATCGCGGGCGATCTGCTTTCGGAAACGAAGAATCGGCTGCAATTTCTGGTGGATGTCGGTTTGGATTATTTGACGCTCTCTCGGCCTGCACCGAGTTTATCCGGGGGCGAAACGCAGCGGATTCGTTTGGCTGCGCAGATTGGAAGCGGATTGGTGGGCGTGCTGTATGTGTTGGACGAACCGACGATTGGATTGCATCCGCGGGATAATACGCGGTTGACGTCGGCATTGCATAAACTTCGGGATTTGGGGAATACGCTGTTGGTGGTGGAACATGATCGGGATGTGATTGCCGGTGCGGATTATGTATTGGATTTTGGTCCGAAGGCGGGCGTGCATGGCGGGGAGATCGTATCGCAGGGGACGCCGGCGGTGCTCGGCAGGAAACGGGGATCGGTAACAGGTCCGTATTTAAGCGGCAAGAAGTCGATTCCGATTCCGAAGACGCGTCGGATTTCCCAGGAGCAGGCGGAGCGCTGCCCAACACGGAGGATGTAGGATGCCCCGCTGAGTGCTTGACTCACAGCGGCGATTCCCCTATACTGCTATCTTCAAATGCTTATCCCCAACCACTCCATGAAACGAACGCTCGCCCTGCTCCTCGCTCTACTCCTCCTTCCTGCATTTCTCCAAGCCGATGAGGGAATGTGGCTCTTTGACATCGCCCCAAAACAACAAATCAAAGACAAATACGGCTTTGAACTCACCGACGATTGGCTCGAACACGTCCAAAAATCCACCGCACGATTCGGACGCGGCGGAAGTGCCTCCTTCGTCTCGCCGAAAGGACTCATCCTGACCAACCATCACGTCGGATTACGCACCATACACAACCTCAGTACGCCGGAAAATAACATCTACGCCAACGGATTCTATGCCAAAACCTTTGAAGATGAAATCAAGTGTCCCGGCGTGGAAATTCTCGTTACAATGCTTGCCGAAGATGTTACCGCACAAGTCAATGCCGGCATCGCCGGGGGGCAGACTCCCCCCGCTCTTGCGCCCGAGGAAGCCCAGCGAATTCGCAATGCCAACATTGCCCGACTCGAACGGGAATATGCCGAACGCACCGGCCTGCACTGCGAAGTTACGTCGCTCTTTCACGGCGGAGTGTACTATATGTACGGCTACAAAGTCTATACCGACATTCGGCTCGTTTGGGCACCGGAAAACTCCATCGGAGCGTTCGGCGGCGATCCCGATAATTACGAATTCCCCCGATATTGCGTCGATGCCGCCTTTTTTCGGGCCTACGAAGACGACAAACCCGCCCAAATCGAACACTATCTGAAATGGAACTTCGACGGTATCGAAGACGGCGAACTGCTTTTCGTCTCCGGCTTCCCAGGCCGAACGGATCGGGCGTTCACCCGGGAACATCTCGAATTCCAACGTGATGTATTCCTTCCGTGGCGTTTGCAAAAAATGTACCGCCGGGAGGTGATTTTGTCGGCATTTGCCAGCAAGGGGATTGAAAACCAACGCCGGGTCGATACCGAATTGACGGCCATTCAAAATTGGCGTAAACGGGCAATCGGCCAATCACTGGGCTTGCAAACACCATCGCTCTGGAGCGATAGTATTCCGTCGGTTGAAAAAGCGGGAGCAAATTCACCGGAGCAAAAAATCAAAGATGCGAATGATGCCGCTCGGGAATGTAGCCTGTTCTTTATGCACGACCTGTTTGAACTCGGCGAAGCGTTCAATTCCCGGACTTTTCAGATTGCCCGAACGCTGGTTCGGCTTGCATATGAATTGGAAAAGCCGAACGATGAGCGATTGCGGGAATACCGCGATGGAAATCTCGAATCGCTTCGGGCATCATTGCTTGCGGACACGCCGATTCACGAAGATGTCGAAATTCTCAAATTGACCGATTCGCTGCTCATGCTTGCGGAAAATGGAGAACGATTTATTGGCAGGCACGCAGAGCGAAATGAACGGGATCCAATGGCGACGGCACGGGAAGCGATTCGCGGCTCCAAAGTTCGCGATGTTGCGGAGCGAAGACGGCTTATGGAAGGCGGGATTGCCGCTATTGAAGCGTCGGATGACCCGATGATAAAAATGGCGTTGGAAATAGATGGACCGTCAAGAGAACTGCGTAAAATGTACGAAGAGGAAGTCGAAGCCCCGCTTGCGGCAGCGTATGCGGAATTGGCCCAGCGTCGTTTCGCGGAACTCGGGACGAATGTCTATCCCGACGCGACGTTTACTTTACGCTTATCCTACGGCATCGTCAAGGGGTATACGGACAGCAATGGTGATGAAATTGCCCCGTTTACGCATGTTTCGGGCATTTTTGACCGAGCGGAGGCGCAGCAGTTTCGGGCTCCTTTCGACCTGTCGCCGCGTTGGATTGACGCTCGGGAGCGCTTGGATATGACGGTGCCGTTTAATTTTGTTACGACGCATGACACGGTGGGGGGGAATTCCGGCAGTCCGGTGATCAACACGCGGGGCGAAGTGGTTGGAACGCTTTTTGACGGCAACATTTACGCATTATCGAACAATTTTGTTTATTCGGACGAGCGGAGTCGGAGCGTATCGGCTCATGTCGCGGTCGTGATAGAGACATTGCGAAAGATTGACGAAGCCCAGCGGCTTTTGGACGAGTTGGGTGCGAGATAGGGTGCGAGGTAGACAGCCAAAGGTAGGCAGTCGACCGCCGGGCGACTGCGTCGGCGCAGCCGACCGGATGGCTCTGAATGCGGCAAGCCGCAGTTGCCGCCCGGCGGTCGGCAACCTACCTTCAGCACCCGAATCTCGCACAAGGTCGGCGTCCCTACCCGAGGGACACCTTGCATGGTTGCCGAACCCGGGTTATAATCAGAATCGTCAAAGTCGGCCTAATTCCTATAAACTCACCAAATTGACTCATGTTGCCGACAAAAGGAAGGATTCAAATGCTAAAACACTCATCATATGCCCATCTCGGCAGGCTTCTGCTGACCTCAATGCTCCTCGTCGCTCTCTCCACACTCGCCGTTGCCCAATTACGCTACACCGTCAACCGCCCAATTCTCAGAACTACGCAAACCTACGTCCAGCCGGCACCTCCAAGTAATGTGCAAGACGATACCGTGCCCGACGGTGCTGTGCAAGACGATAAAATGCCGGAGGTGGTCTTCACTCCCCAGCATTCCGTGCCGATTTCCTGGGAAACCGACTTTGAATACGCAAAACGGACTGCCGAACTCTCCGCCCGTTGCCTGCTGATTTACCTTTACGCAGACCATGATCAGGATATTCCCCTGGATTTTGCGAATCTCCCGATCATACCGGCATGCCGGAACTTTGAGACCGTCGTGCTCGACGACACTTTTGTTCGAGCCGGCCTCGACTGGTTTGTGCCGTTGAAGTTGCCGATGGATGCTCTCATTACGGATGAAGACGGCATCGAACAGTCGATTTACACCCTTCCGGGCTTTGAACACATGCTGGGGTATCCCGGTTTGGTCGTGATGGATTTTGCCCGACGGGATATGCCTTATTACGGCGAAGTCGTCGGGATTTTGCCCTTTTTGCACGGCGACAGCCCCAACGCGAAGCAGACGGATGTGTTTTTGAACCTGCCGCCGGGCACGCTCACGCAGCGGACGCTGACCTATGCCGTCCGCATCCATCCCGACAAGCCGTTGAGCAGCGATGGAATCCCGGCACCGATTGTCGTGCAGTTAAGTACGGAACATGCGGTATTCCAGGCGGAACGGGGGATATTGGGACACCATAATTTTGGCGTTCGGAGTTATCAGGCCAAGGCGGTATTGGGCGGCGGAATGCCGTCGGAGATTTGCGCACAGAGTCGGCCGGGCTTGGGATTGTTTGAGGGGGCGATCAGTTGTATGCGTGCGTGGCGGAACTCGTCGGCACACTGGGTGATTGCGAGAAAATATCATACTCATTACGGTTATGACATGACGCTCGGCAGAAACGGGGCATGGTACGCCGTCGGATTTTTTATTCATTAGGCCGCAAGCCGCGACGCGCCGGAGCGCAAGGTAGGCAGTCGACCGCCGGGCGACTGCGTGCGGTACTCCGCACTGACTCGGAAAACGGTCGGCTGCGCCGACGCAGTCGCCCGGCGGTCGACTGCCTACCTTTGGCAACCTACCTTAGACCGCCTACCTTCGGCAACTACCTTACTTAAAAGACACTTTTCGGATATAATCCGGTTTCTCACACCATGGACGTCATACTTCTAGGAAACGGGACCAAGCCCGGCGTTAGGGAAGCCGTCGAACGATTGAAGCCGGAAATCATACGCCGTGCCCGCGTCCTCGCCGAAGATTTTACCGGACAACACGATATGTCCGGCGTGCAAGCCGATCTCGCCATCGTCTTCGGCGGTGATGGCTCCATCCTGCGAGCCGTCTGCCAGATGGGAACGAACCAACTGCCCGTCCTTGCCGTCCACCTCGGAACGCTCAGTTTTCTCTCGACCATACAAACCGATGAACTCATTCCCCTGCTGGATCGGCCCGATTTGCTGAATTTGCCGATCATCAAGCATCTCGTGTTGCATTGCCGACTGTTCCGAAAAAACCAAACCGAACCGGTTTCGTGGTATTGGGCACTGAACGAAGTGGTCATCCATTCGATTCATGCATCCCATGTCATCGGCATTGAATTATCTTTTGATCATCAACTTGTTACGACGTATCGTTGCAGCGGTTTGATCGTCAGCACGCCGGTCGGTTCGACGGCAATGAGTTTATCGAGCGGCGGGCCGATTCTCCGCAAGGATATTGATGCCATCGTGATTTCGCCGATTAGTCCGCATACTTTGAGCAATCGTCCGTTGGTGGATTCGCCGGATCGGTTTATGGAATTGCGAACGCAACAGCGGGCGGAATTGATCATAGACGGCAACAATGTTTCGGTCATAGAGCCGGGCGACACCATTCGGATCACTCGGGCCGATCAGACGTTCAAGACGATTGCGGTACCGGGATTCTGCTATTACAAGGCACTGCGATCCAAACTCGGCTGGAATGGTCGGCAATAGATGCGCAAGAGCGAAAGCGCGCAAGAGCCGGGGGCGTTAGCCCCCGGGTTCGACATATGATGTTTTTTGGTAGACCAACCCGGGGGCTAACGCCCCCGGCTCTTTTTCATCCCCCGGCTCCGGTAACGCAAGCGTAAACTGTTGCCACGGCTTGGGAAGCGGTGCCTGCAACGTGACCGGCTGGCGAGTCATCGGATCACAAAATGCAAGCGAAATCGCATGCAACGCGATCGAACGAGCACGCTCATCCGCAAAATGCTCGTCGAACGGAACGGTCGAACCATACATCGCATCGCCGAGAATCGGATGGCCGCGAACGGATGATTGCAAACGAATCTGGTGCATTCGGCCCGTCTCCAATTCAATTTCCAAAAGCGTTGCCGGCTCGCTGCGAAACACGAGCGGCTGCAAAACTGTGTAGTGCAAAATGCCTTTTCTCGCATCGGGATGGTCTTCGGGAACGATTTCCGCTTGGGGAACATCAGGGATTTTTCGCATAAAATCGACCCAAGTGCCGGTGTGGGGTTCTATGTTGCCAGCAACGATGGCCCAATACTTTTTGGACACTTCGCGTTTTTCAAATTGTTTGGAAATCCGGTGTGCCGCTCGGGAATGTTTTCCAAAAAGCACGACACCGGTAACGGGCCGATCGAGGCGGTGTGGGATGCCGAGGTATCCGTTTTCGGGTCGGCCTTCATTTTCGCAGAGATATTTTTTAACGCGTCGTTCGAGCGAGTCGATCCAGCGGGGGGCCTGCGTGAGCACGCCGGCGGGCTTGTTGATGGCCAAACAGGGACCTACTTCGTAGAGAATGTCAAAATCCGGCATGGTTTGTCGTTTTGGAGTACTGCCTTGGGTGATTATACCAAACGGATCGCCCGGGGGATGCGCACGAGCCTCGCGCAAGAGCCGGGGGCGTTAGCCCCCGGGTTGATCTATCAAAAAACATCATATGTCGAACCCGGGGGCTAACGCCCCCGGCTCTTGCGCTTGTTTGTGCTCTTGCTCTCGCACTCCGGCTGGACTTTTGACCCGCAATGTGATAGCATAAGGGCACAAACATACTTTGCCGTTAAACAATGCCGAAACATCATCACGCTCCCAATCAAGTTAATTCCGGTATCATTATACTCGGAGCCCTCGCTCTCCTGTTCATCGTAGGTATCTTCAATTCCATCGAAATCGTCCAGCCCGGGAGCGTCGGTATCGTCGTGCGACTCGGAGAAGCACAACCCAATGCCCTCGATGAAGGACTCCATTTTGTCATTCCCTTCATCACTTATGTCCATAAACTCAATGTCCGCATCCAAAAAGAGGAAGTCAAAACCGCTGCCGCATCCAATGACCTCCAAATGGTCAATGCGGCTATCGTCGTCAATTACCGCGTCGATCCGGGCCAAGCCGTTACGCTCTTTCGGGAAATCGGCGTGAATTATCTGATTACCGTCATCAATCCGGGCATTCAGGAAGCGTTCAAGGCAGAAGCCGCAAAGTACACCGCCGAAGAACTGATTACGGAACGGGCGACCGTTTCGGTGGGGATCCGCGAGTCGATCAGTTCGCGATTGGAGACGTTCGGCGTGTTTGTGGATGCGGTCAGCATCACGGACTTTGATTTTTCGCCGGAATTCAATGCGGCAATCGAAGCGAAAGTTACGGCGGCCCAACGGGCATTGCAGGCCGAAAGGGAATTGGAGCGTTATCGTTTTGAGGCCCAGCAAAAAGTGGTTACGGCAGAGGGCGAAGCCGATGCGATTATGGCGAAGGCGAAAGCGGAAGCGGAGGCATTGGGCTTGAAAAAGCAGTACGCGACGATGGAGTTGATTTGGCTTTCGGCAGTCGAGAAGTGGGACGGCAAGTTGCCGACGCATCTTTTTGCAGGCCCGTCTTCGGCATCGCCGACGCCCGTGTTTGAAATAGACCGATGATCGTGGCATTTCAGCGAAAAGGGTAGGTTGCCCAAGGTAGGCAGTCGACCGCCGGGCGGTAAAATTGGTAGGTACCCGACCGCCGGGCGGGTGCGTCGGCGCAGCCGACCGTTTTCCGAGTCAGTGCGGAGTACCGCACGCAGCCGCCCGGCGGTCGGCTGCCTACCTAATTGCGATGCTTGCCGTCGCCCGGCGGTCAACTGCCTACCTTGTCGGGCTCTCGCTTGATTTCCGTTTGAAAAATGTTACACTGACGGGTAGTCGCGTAGAGCGTGTCCTATTGTTGACAAAACATTATGTCTGAAGAATTACGTCCTGATTTTGAAAAATGTGACGGAATCGTGCCCGTCATCACCCAAGATAAAGAAAGCGGCACCGTTTTGATGCTTGCCTATATGAATGAAGAGGCATTCAACGAAACGCTCCAGACGGGCCGAGCCGTCTATTATAGCCGAAGCCGAAAAAGACTTTGGCGAAAAGGTGAAGAAAGCGGGAACGTGCAGCACGTTTCCGAAATTTTCATTGACTGCGATGCGGATACGGTATTGCTCAAAGTCGAACAGGTTGGCGGCTCCGCCTGCCACGAGGGATACCAAAGTTGTTTTTTCCGAAAAATTACGCCGGAAGGCTGCGAAATCATCGGACAACGCATTTTCAATCCCAGCGAAGTGTATGGGAAAGGGTAAGTTGCCCCGGGGGCACTCACACACGAGCCGGGGGCGTCAGCCCCCGGGTTGATCTATCAAAGAATATCATATGTCGAAGAACCCGGGGGCTTACGCCCCCGGCTCTTGCGCTCACTCGCTCCACAAGTTTCGCCGGGCGCTTTTTGCGTCCGCTTCCGCTTGCCGAAAAGCATTTTTGGCCCCACGGGAAAACCGATACTGCGTCTGTGCCCGAGCAAGACCCTCGCGGATTAACAGTTCATTGAGCCAAACTTCCTGGCCGTTCGGCATTTGCAGATACACCATCGCCAAATTTCTGCCGTAGCGGTCAACTTGATCGCCGTCGAACGCAAGCCGAACTTTGTGTTTCGCTTCGGCAATTTTGCGTTCGGTAAATGCCGAGGCTTCGGGCCCGAACGGCTCGACCGGCGTGTTCGGCTTTTTCGTTTCGGGCGTATCCGCTCCGATTAAGCGAATCCGGTAACGATTATCCGCATCGCCGACATCAAGCGTATCGCCGTCGACGACGTGGATGACAGTCCAGATGCCTTCTTCGATAGGGCCTTGAACCCTTGAGGATAACGGTTTGAAGAGACTGGAGATGCCGGGAACGAGCGGTTCCAGCACATCGGCAGCGCGGTCCCGCAGATCGGGACTGACTAATCCGAGCGCAATCAGCGCGGCGGCGGCGAGGGAAAAGATATTGCGTCGTGAACGCAGTATTTTCTTCAGGGAGAAGAACGTCTTCCGTGATTTTCTTGATTTCTTTGCCAAAATCCGTTTTGCCTATCAACATCCTGTGGAAGGCCACATCCTGTAGAGGGGAATTCTAGCAAATGCGTCCCGTCAAGTCAAGGTGTGATGGACACCCCTCCGTCATCCCGGCGCAAGCCGGGAACCAGGGGGTAGGCAGTCGACCGCCGGGCGACTGCGTGCGGTACTCCGCACTGACTCGGAAAACGGTCGGCTACGCCGACGATGCCGCCCGGCGGTCGGCATCCTACCTTTGTTAGCCTACCCCCTAAAAAATACGGCTGGCCATCCGCTCGATGGCGACATCCATTTTATCCGGCGTGTCGTAGGTGCCGGCGGCGATTTCCGCTTTGATCCGATTGACCAAATCGAATCGGATTTTCGTCGACTCCGTGGTCTTTGCCGCATCGCTCAAACGCAGGGCCTCTTCGGAAAACGAAACCGTATCCTGCAGGGAAGCGGTCGGGCGTTTTTGCTCCAGGCCCGCCGGGCCCGCCTGATGGCGATGCAAACTTTGTACGTTTTGTGCTGATTGAACTGTGGATAAATTCGTGATCGTCATGATATGCTCCTTCATATTGCAGCGGTGTGCTTTGCAGTTTTGTAATGGCAGGCGGCGAAATGTGCCGACTGATACACTATACTACGGAATAGCCGAACCGGATGTCGTGGGTATTTTTGGAAATTTTGCCATTTTTCGCGAAATTTCTCCCTGCTCAAGCGCGGAATCTGCCCGCATTACCGGAGTATCCCAAATAATCGGAAACGTTGCAATAGCAAAATGCAAAATTTCGCGAAAATAATGCCCGATCCGCTTGCCCGAGACTACAAAAAAATAAAATTCATGTTAAAATGGGCAAAATAAGTCGATTTGGTATTTTAACACGCAGAGGAGGTTTACTATGGAACCCATTATTTCAGGCATCGTGCAACAGCAGCAGGCGGAGACGGCAATGAAAGTGCAGATGTCCGTGCTCAAAAAGAGTATGGATGTCCAACGGGACATCGGCGAGATGCTCGTCGGGTTGATCGAAGGAGCCGCTCCGCAAGGGCTTAAAACCCCGGTCAAAACGCCCGGCTTGGGCGATCATATTGATGTGTTCGCCTAGAGTGTTTCGGTCGGCTATCGCCGATGCACCCGCCCGGCGGTCGGGTGTCTACCTTTGCGATTCGGGTGCGGAAGGTAGGTTGCCGACCGCCGGGCGGCAACTGCGGTACTCCGCATTTTGAACTTTCCGGTCGGCTGCGCCGACGCACCCGCCCGGCGGTCGACTGCCTACCTTTGCGGGTACCTTACATTTTCCTAATATGGATGATCACGAGCACGACAAATTGGCGGCATTGGCCGAATTCGCTGCCGGAGCGGGACATGAAATCAACAATCCGCTGGCGATCATCGCTGGCCGAACGCAAATCTTGCTTCAAGAAATCGAGCATCCCGAACATCGCCGACATCTCGGGATTATTCTTGCTCAGGTCAAACGGGCTTACGAAATGACGGCGGATATTCGTTTTTTTGCCAGGCCGCCGCAGCCGGAAATCGTTGAATTCGACCTGTCCGAAGAACTGCATACGCTCGTTGCCGAACAAGTTCCTATGATGCAGGAGGCGAATCTTGCTTTTCATGTTGAAATTGATTTGCCGGACAGGCCGGTGGTGCAAAGCGATCCCGTACTGCTGCATTTGGCGGTCGGCATTTTGTGCAACAATGCGCGAGAAGCGGTGCAACTGACGGGCGGCAACGTTTGGTTGCGTTTGCAGCGAGTGGAAAGCGGTTGGGAGATTGTTGTGCAGGATGATGGGTTTGGCATTTCGGAGGAGGAGTTGCCGTTGATATTTGATCCTTATTATTCGGGCAGGCAGGCGGGTCGTGGGCTTGGTTTTGGTCTTCCCAAGGCGTGGAGGATCATGCAGTTGCTTGGCGGCTCGATTCGATATGAACCAAAATCGACGTTTGTGTTAACTTTGCCGAGGTAGGGCGCAAGAGCATAAACAAGCGCAAGAGCCGGGGGCGTTAGCCCCCGGGTTGATTCGACGTGGATTCACCCGGAGGCTTACGCCTCCGGCTCTTGCGCGCCCTTCGCTCTTGCGTTTGACGCTACAATCCCCATAAACGGCACGATTCCATTTTTGCGGATAACCGATAAATCAAAATGCCGATGAAACGAAAGAATGCACAAGTTTCAAGGAAGATCACAACATGCATCGGTATTTCCTCGCCATCTTGGCCATAACAACCGTCTGTCCGGCAACCGTCTGCTTGGCAAATGATACTCCGCAACCCGTCCGCCGTGTTCACTACCTGGAGCCGATCTACAACATCCATTCGCCGATTCCCGTCCGTATCGCATCCGCACCCGCCGATTCCCGCACCGATTCCAGTGCCGGACCGCCGCAGGCAATCAGGATTGATGCCGATGCGGATTTCCCGCACGCCTGGACGCTTGACCAAGCAATTGCCGCAACGCTTACATCCGATCCGGTTCTTCGCATCGGGCAAGGCGAAATCAGCCAAGCCAAAGCGGAACTGCTCGGTGCTTCGCTTTTGCCGAATCCCTCACTGGAAATTGCCGGCGCATCCATTCCTTTCCATCGCCGCGGTGCTGATATGGAGCCTGAATTTTCCGTTCAAATGGAGATGCCTCTCGATTGGTTTCTTTTTGCCAAACGCGCTGCCGAACGGCACAGTGCAGGCTGGGATGTGCAAAAAAGCCAGGCGGAGTATGCCGACCTTGTTCGGCAACGGATCACGGAAACCGCAACGGCATTTTATGATGTATTGGAGGCCAAAGCGTTGCTTGCCGTCGCCCGACAGGATTTGGAAATCCTGACCAGCGTCGAAAGCGTAACGCAAAGAGCCGTCGCAGCGGGCGGAGTTCCCAGCGTGGAACTTGACCGAATCAGTCTGGAGATTTTCAGACGCCGACAGGAAATACTCCACACGGAAGCGGAGTTAAACGTTGCCAAAGCGAGGCTTTGGGCTCGGTTTGGAAGAGCAGACCGGGAGGGGAATTTCGATGTTCGGGGCAGTTTGGATGCTCCGATGACGGTGCAGCCGTATCCGACGGAAGAGGCGTTTGAGTTGGCGAAGCGTAATCGACCGGACATACGGGCATTGCGAATTCAGGTCAACAAGGCGCAGGCGGATCGGGAATTGGAGCGTCGCAATGCGTATCCCGAGGTGTCTTTGTCGGGCGGTTACATCAGGGAGTATTTGGAAGAGGGACGTGAGCCGGGCTGGGGGATTGGCGTTTCGATGACGGTGCCGATTTTTGACCGCAATCAGGGCGGGCGGGCCAAATCGCAGGCGGTTTTGCGTCAGAGTCATTATGAATTGCAGTCGGGCATGATTGAGTTGCGTGCGGAGGTCGAGGCGGCGGAGCAGTATTTCCGAAGTGCGTATTTGCGTGCATCGACGTATGCCCAAAAGGAGGTGCAGACGGCAATACGTGTACGGAACAGTACGATCCAGTCTTACGAGGCGGGCGGCAGTCCGTTGATTGATGTGTTGGATGCGGAACGGACTTACCGCGAAACGTACCGGATGTACATTTCCAGCCGGGCGGATTACTGGCGGGCAATGTATGTGTATAATAGCGTGATCGGGCAATAGGGTGATTGCCGCGAGATTCGGATGCGGAAGGTAGGTTGCCGACCTTGTGCGAGATTCGGATGCTGAAGGTAGGTTGCCGACCGCCGGGCGGCAACTGCGGCTTGCCGCATACAGAGCCATCCGGTCGGCTGCGCCGACGCACCCGCCCGGCGGTCGGCTGCCTACCTTCAGCGGCCTGCCTTTGGCACCCGGCCTAAATATTGAAGAATTGGTCTTGATTTTTTCCCGATATTTGTTATAATAGGTATACCTCGGCGAGGTGGTACAATTTCGGATCTACGATCCGGGGGGTCGATACTAAGCCCGATGGGAGCCTGAACTTTTATAAAGAAATTGGCCGCATGTATAGTTGCTTCGCATCGTTATTCGATCGGAGTAAATCACAAAGGCTTCTTTCCAGGTGCCCCCGTAAACTTCGGGCCTCCACAATGCTGCCTTCCGAGGTGTTTTTTTCCTTCCTGGCAATGCGGAATCGATCACTCTTCTCGCTGTTTCTCTGCTTTGTCGTCTTTGCCGGGGCAATCATTGCAAGCAAATCTTGGGGCATTGCCCGTGAGTCCTGGGGGACGGCCCTTTTCAGCACGCAACGGCACGATTTCGGCAGCGTCGCGCTCGGTGCTGATGCCGAATTCCGGTTTGAACTGACGAATTCGCATAATCAAGCCATCCAATTGCAAAGCGTTCGCTCTTCCTGCAACTGCGTTTCCGCCCGGCTTTCAACGACGGTTTTGCGGCCGGGCGAAACCGGAGCGGTCATTGCGAAACTCAACACAACCGGCCAGCATTTGCGGAACAAGTCGGCCGTGTTGACCGTCCAACTCACGCTGCCGACCGACAATTCGCCTGGCGGCGTCCGGCGGGTGGATACGGTGCAACTGTTTGTTTCGGGCTTCATTCGGCCTGACGTGATGCTCACGCCGGGCAGCATCGAATTCGGAGCGGTCGGCAAAGGAACGACCGCGGAGCGGACTTTGCTGCTGGAATATACCGGTCGGCCCGGCTGGGCGCTGACACGCGTCGAGCGGACGTTGCCGTTTATCTATGCCAGAGCGGAGGAAATCCGCCGCGATCGGGGAAGTGTCGCGTATCGAATCACGGCGGTATTACGGGATGATGCGCCGGCGGGGTATATTCGGGATGCGTTGCGTTTTACGACGAATGAAATGCAGCCGGGCAGGCCGGTGCCTATTGAAATTGTCTTGCCCATCCAGGGAGTGGTAACGGCGGCGATGCAGGTGAAGCCGTCGCCGTTGTCGATGGGGATTTTAGCGCCGGGCGAGTCGGTAATGAAGAATATCGTGATTCGCAGCGAGGTGCCGTTCCGAATCACGAGGATCGTGTCATCGGATGCTCGTTTTCGATTTTCCTTTTCGGAGCGTTCGGGCAGCGTGCAGATGGTTTCGGTGATGTATTCGGCAGGCAGTCGTTTTCAGGATGTGGCGGATGAAATTCGCATTTCGACGGATGATCCCCGGCAGCGGGAAATTGCCGTACAGGTCTTTGCCCGGGTGTGCGAACGGTCATTGCCCCCACCCGATAAGCCTACCCGATGAGCCATAGCCCGATGGCCATCCAAATCGGGAGCGTGATGATCGAGAACAGCGAATTCATAAAAATCGTGTCGAATGCCGTCTTCGAGTCGCCCCCGTAATGTTTGGCCAATGCCATCGTGAAGATAGCGGGACCCGCTGCTCCGTGCACGACCAAGACTTTTTTAATTTCATCCGTACAGGGCAGCCAAACGGCCAGGGCGATAAACAGCATCGGCATCACGGCCAGGCGAATCGAAATCGCCCAAAATGCGATTTTTAGCATACTCGGCAACCGTTCGCCCATCTCTTTGCGGTGAAAATGATCTGCGAAAATGGCTCCGATGAGGAGAATCGACAGCGGAATGCCGGCTGCACCCAAAAGGTGAATGGCCTGAAGCAAAAAATCAAAACGCGGGGCAACGTGTTCGTGAAACGCTTCGGGAATGAATCGGCTATTGCCCAACAGGTTGAGCGATACCGACAGCACGATGGCGATGCTCGGGGCGTTGACGACCTGGCGGAGCGATTTGCCGTCGACTTTGCCCAAAATGGTAAACAGGATGATCGTCCAGACGGCCAATTCCACGCCGAGATTTTGGACGAACAGCACGCCGAGCAGTCGGTCATCGTTGGGGAACATCGCGATGACCAACGGGATCGGCACGAAGCCGTAATTATAGTTCCCGACGCAGCCTGCGAAGGTCCGGCGTTGTTTCCAGGTTTCCATTCCGTTGAGTTTTTTCGACAGCAGGCAGACGCCTAAACCGAGCAGGATACCGACGGCAACGAGGCCGAAGCCCAACAGGGGCGGCAGCCAAAGGTTTTGCGGATTGGAGAAGGCATCGGTTTTTAATACTCGGTCGATAATGAGGCAGGGGAGGAGGAGATCGACGGTCAGGCGGAGTAGGGGTTGTTCGGCTTCGTGGGTAAGTCGTCCGGTTCGTCGGAAGAAGAGTCCGACGCCGGCGATGCAGACGACGGCGAGAATTGCCGCCAAAGCAACGGAAAATGTTTGGAACATGGAGGTGGTGTTGGTTTATTATACCGTAAACGGGAGGTACAAATTGCAGGTAGCCAGTCGAAGGTAGGCAGTCGACCGCCGGGCGACTGCACAAGGTAGGCAGGCAGAGGTAGGCAGTCGACCGCCGGGCGACTGCGTCGGCGCAGCCGACTCAAAATGCGGAGTACCGCAGTTGCCGCCCGGCGGTCGGCAACCTACCTTTGGCAACCTACCTTCACGGGCTAACACATTCCGGTAATCTGCGTTGACTTTTCCGGTAATATCTATCGTGCCGATGCTGCGGCTTGTATCGGTTGAAAGCCTTTTTCTTGACTCGACATCTAAATGTGGCCGATTCGATAGAACACAGCGGAGTCTCGTGCCATACCGCATGGCCGTCGTTGGGATAGAGAATCATCGGCAGAATAATTTTGCTCTTGCCTGATTTTCCCGAATTCCATACCCTTACGTGCCGATGAGACGGGTTTCTACGCTGTAAACTCAAGCGATGGACGGATTCTATCGCGAAACTCAATCAAGGATGTAATTATATGTGCCGCTTTCCAAGCCTCACACAGTTTGCTTTAGGTGTTTTGATTGTAAGCCTGTGCTTTCAGTTCGGTTGCCGACCGCAGCAACCGCTCTATCTTGGAGAAACCGGACGTTGGCAACAACATTATATCAACAAAGCAACGAATATAGAATATCCGAACGTCAATATCTCTTCGCTTCCCGAAGTTTGCCATACGGAAGTCCCGTTAACTTTGGAGAATCCCGATCCCCAGGCGATGTGGGAATTAACATTGGAAGAAGCGGTTCAGATGGCCTTGAAAAACAGCAAAGTCATTCGTTCACTGAGCGGCGTCAATTTTTCACCCAACGGAGTTGCCGGCGCACCGACGGCACTTTTGCGCTCCGGCGGTCAAGCCCGAACGGTTTATGATCCCGCCCTCATCGAAAGCGACCCGCGGTTTGGTCAAGAGGCCGCTCTTGCCGCTTTCGATGCGCAACTCAATGCCGGTATTGATTGGCAACGGAATAATTATTACCGGGGAGGAGAAGCGGGAAGTTGGCTGCGGGATAATACCGGTAGTTTTCGCGTCGGAATTAGCAAATATACAGCGCCGGGAACTCAATTTTTCTTCAACCATACCGGCAGCGTCGAAAAAACGGATGGCGGCCTCTACAGCGAATACCGTACGGCTTTCGAGGGAGGATTTTCGCATCCGCTGCTTCAGGGAAGCGGCGTGGAGTTTAACCGCATCGCCGGGCCGCACGGTGCGCCCGGAAACTACGGCGGCGTTGCCATCGCGAGAATCAATACGGATATATCAATCACCGATTTTGAGATGGCAACTCGGGATCTCGTAGCCGATGTCGAAAGAGCCTATTGGAGTTTGTATTATGCCTACCATCGGCTCGAGTCGGTCCGTTCCGGTCGGGATGCGGCCTACCAGACTTGGCGTCAAACGATGGTTTTTGCGGAAATCGGAGGTCGCCAGGGAAGTGCTCAAAACCTCGCGCAAGCGGAATATAACTATTTTTCCTTCAGGGGACAGGCCGAAGTTGCACAAAACAACTTATTCAAAGCAGCCACGGTGCTCCGGTATGCGATGGGGCTTTCGCCCTCCGATGGCCGACTCATCCGGCCTATTGATGACCCGATTACGGCACCGATCGGACTCGATTGGCATAATGTGCTCTGTGAAGCCTTATTCCGCTCGCCGGAATTGCGCCGGCAAAAATGGGCAATCAAGCAACGGGAACTGGAGTTGACCGCGTCGAAGAACTTTCTGAAACCGCGAGTGGATTTGGACGGCGGTTTTAGAGCGATGGGATGGAGTGCCGCCGGTTTTATGGGCCGCGGCTCGCAGGGCTTGCCGAGTGCCTACAGCGATTTGGGCGAAGGCGACCACACGGCTTGGCTGGGCGTTACCGCGTCGATGCCCCTCGGTTTTAGAGCGGAACTCGCGGGATTCCGAAATGCCCAACTCAACCTCGCGAAGGACAAAGCGCTTTTGCACGAGCAGGAATTGGAGTTGACGCATCAACTGAACGACTCATTCCAGGAAATCACTTTGGCATATCAGCAAATGCAAACGATGTTGGCAACATACCGGGCGGCAAGCGAAGCGGTTCGGGCGGTGCAGACGGCATACGATGTCGGGACGACGACACTGGATCTGCTGCTCCAGGAACAACGCCGACAAGCCGAAGCCGAAACGGGATATTACAATTCGGTCATCGAATACAACCTGGCGATTATGATGCTGCATTACCGAAAGGGTTCGTTGCTGGAGTACAACAATATCTGTTTAGCCGAGGGTGAGTGGCCGGCCAAGGCGTATTTTGATGCAAAACGCCGAGCACGGGAACGCGAAGCGGGCCGGTATTTCAATTACGGATTCACGCTGCCGGGCATCGTGAGTCGGGGAATATATCAGCAGCATCAGCACGGGTATAATTCGACGATTTATGAATCCTTGCCGAATCAGCAGGAGCAGCATTGGTTGGAGTCGCCGATTGTACCGGGCGAGTCGCTCCAGGTGATAGAGACGGAAGCGATTTCGGCCATTCCGATGCCGATGTTACCGCGGTTGGGCGAGCAGAGCGGCACCGGCACCACACCGGTATCATTCACTGCACCGACGCTTCCGTCATTGGAGGGAGCTCCGTTGCCGTCATCGTCTTCGGCACCGGCCAGGAATATGCGGTACGTGCGGTAATGCGACTGCAACAGGTAGGTTGCCTACCTTGTGCGGTTCGGGTGCTGAAGGTAGGTTGCCGACCGCCGGGCGGCAACTGCGGTACTCCGCATTTTGAGCCTTCCAGTCGGCTGCGCCGACGCACCCGCCCGGCGGTCGGCTGCCTACCTTGTTCATCCCCCGGGTGAATCCACGCAATGTTTTGGTAGAATGGAGGCAACTCCCCGGACAGCCCCGCTATTTAATGACGGAATCATCCCACTCGCCCCAGAAGGCCCGCAATCTCGGCGATATTTTGCAAGAATTCGGACAACATTGCCGACTCATGCAAGATGAACTCGGCAAAGTTATCGTCGGACAAACGCCCGTAATCCACCAAATCCTCGCGGCAATTTTTACCCGCGGACACTGCCTCCTCGAAGGCGTGCCCGGCCTGGCCAAAACACTTATGGTCAGTTCCATCTCCCAAATCCTCGACATCCAATTCAAACGCATTCAATTCACGCCGGATTTGATGCCCTCCGACATCATCGGCACCACCGTCCTCGATGAAGATGACAGCGGCAAACGAAGTTTCCGATTCGTCGAAGGGCCCGTCTTCACCAACATCCTGCTGGCCGACGAAATCAACCGAACACCGCCGAAAACCCAAGCCGCCCTGCTCCAGGCTATGCAGGAACGCGAAGTAACCGTCGGGCAAACGACCTATCAACTGCCAGACCCGTTTTTCACCATCGCGACGCAAAACCCTATCGAACAGGAGGGAACCTATCCCCTGCCGGAAGCGCAACTCGACCGGTTTATGTTCAATATCAAAATTGACTATCCGTCGCTGGAAGAAGAAGAGAAAATCCTGTCAACGACGACTCGGGGCGAAAAGGTTGAAATCCGAAAAATTATGAGCGGCAAGTTGATCGTGAATTTGCAAAAATTGGTCGGGAGCATTGCCGTCAGCCAGTATATTATCCAATATGCCGCCCGGCTCGTTCGGGCAACTCGTCCGCGGGATGCGTCTTCTCCGCAGTTTGTGAAGGATTTGGTGAATTGGGGGGCAGGCCCGCGTGCCGGCCAGTATTTGATTCACGGCGGTAAGGCTCTTGCGGCAATGGATGGCCGATTTTCGGTGTCGATAGACGACATACGGGCATGTGCGATTCCGGTATTGCGTCATCGGATCAGCACGAATTTCCAGGCGCAGGCCGAGGGAATGACGAATGAGGATATTATTGAGAAGTTGATTAAGGAGTTGCCGACACCCGCCATCGAGAAATTTGACAAGTCGCCGGGATGAAGCAATCTTGTGCCATGCGAGTCGGTATGATAAAATCACGGGATTGTCAGTTCCATAATCCTACTCACTCCAAAATATGACCAAAAAGTCGATTGCAAATGTCGATGTTGCCAACAAAACCGTTTTCGTCCGCGTTGATTTCAACGTCCCGCTCGATGATGCCGGAAACATTACCGACGATCGCCGAATCCAGATGGCTCTGCCGACCATCAACTCCGTCCTCGACCGCGGTGGAAAAATTATCCTCGCAAGCCATCTCGGACGGCCAAAAGATGCTCCAGACCCGAAATATACCATGAAACCGACGGCCGTCCGGCTGGCCGAACTGCTGAAAAAACCCGTCGAATTCGCTACCGATACCGTCGGGCCTGATGCCAAAGCAAAAGTAGCGGGCTTGAAAGACGGCGGCATTTTGGTCCTCGAAAATCTCCGGTTCCAACCCGGCGAAAAAAACGGCGATGATGCGTTCGCCCGCGAACTCGCGGCATTTGCCGACATTTACGTCAACGATGCGTTCGGGACCTGCCATCGAACCGATGCGTCGATGTATGCCGTCCCCAAAGCGATGGGAGCAAAGCCGAAAGTGTGCGGATTCCTCGTCGAAAAAGAAATCAAATACTTGAGCAGCGCGATTGCCAACCCGCAACGCCCCTTTGTGGCCATCATCGGCGGGAAAAAGGTTTCCGACAAAATTATGGTCATCAAAAACCTGCTGGGAATCTGCGATAAAGTGCTCATCGGCGGGGCGATGGCGTATACATTTAGCCTTGCGAAGGGCGAAAAAGTCGGCAACAGTCTCGTCGAGCAGGATAAAGTCGATTTGGCCAAGGAATTGTTGGCATTTGGCGGCGATAAGTTGGTATTGCCTGCCGATACGCATTGCAGCGATAAGTTTGCTGCCGACGGGAACAAGAAGATCGTCAAATCGGGCGAGGTGCCTGATGGTTTTGAGGGGCTCGACATTGGCCCGGAAACGGCAAAACTTTATGCGGACATTGTCTTGGGGGCCAAGACGGTCGTGTGGAATGGCCCGATGGGCGTGAGCGAGATGCCGCCGTTTGATGCAGGCACGAAAGCGGTTGCGGAGGCGGTCGCGAAGAGCGGTTCGGTCAGTATTATTGGTGGTGGGGACAGTGCGGCAGCGATTCAGCATTTGGGCTTTGCCGACAAGGTTTCGCATGTCAGTACGGGCGGCGGAGCGAGTCTTGAGATGCTCGAGGGCAAAAAGTTTGCCGCCGTGGATGTGCTGGATAATGCGTGAGTGGATGCGTATTCAACTTTGCTCTGGACAAAAAACTGTCATCCTAATGTCATTCCGGCGAAAGCCGGAACCCAGCGGAACCGGCATCGCACGCAATGCCTGGTTCCCGGCTTGCGCCGGGATGACGAGAACGAGCCCACACCAATTTGAGAAACTCACTAACGATTCAACAATGGCAGGCGGGCGGGCCGACGGACGCGATCCAACTGGTTAGGCGTTAATACGCCCTCAATCTTGGTATCACGCTCCCTTTTTAACATTTCCGCACGAAGTTCCAAAAGAGCAATCAACTCGTAATACTCCGCCTGAATGCGGTAAATTTCTTCGCGTTGAGCGGTATCGACAAGCGGCCCGTAACCGCTGGGTAAACGACGCTGAAACGCTCGGGCCGGCCGCAATCCACGCGTTGCCGGACTGTTGCGATTTCTTTCCAGCGTCTCGACGTTCAGCCGATCCTGTTCGACGGCCTCCGACGGCGTCGATTGGTTAATGATTCCCGTAGCACCCTGCTCAAACGGCTCCGTATTTTGGGCAAATGCGGGAGAAAACGACAACGCAAACGAGGCAAGAACGGCAACGCAAGTGAGTTTATTCATCCTGAATAGGGGCATAGCAACAGTGAAGAGGAAAAAGTGCAGCCGCAGTCCATTGTCGCCGAAAACGGGAAAATGTCAAGATGGTTATGTGCCTGCGGACAAGCATCAAAAATCCGTCTGACGGGCATTGACTGGCCGTATGGTAAAGTGTGGGACAAATCATTGACCCTAAACACGCAATACCATGTCTCCGATAACCTCCTTGTTTACGAATTCGACCGATCCTTTGGGCTTGAGCCTGCTGGAAGAACACCGTCAGCGGTATGAACAGATCCGGGCCTGGCGGGAACGGCAAAACGATCCGCATTTCAGCGAAGTGCCCGTACAATGGCGACGGGAATTCGAGCAGACGGGAGCAAGGAGCAAGGAGTCAGGAGTAAGGAGACAGTAGGTATCGTCATTCCGGCGAAAGCCGGAACCCAGAAAAACCGGCATCACACGCAATGTCTGGTTCCCGGCTTTCGCCGGGATGACGCGCGGCGCTGGGATGACGATACCTCCTCTCCCCTCCTGACTCCTGTCTTCTGACTCCTTACTCCTGACTCCTGACTCCTTTCCCCCTCCCCCCCATGCGAACTTACCTTTCATTTCTCCTGCTTGTTTTATTGTTTGCGGTATTGATTTTGATGTCGATGCAATCGCAAAAAGAAGTTCCCGTACCGGCCGTCGATTCCATTGCCGCAATCCTTGCGGACATGCCGAATCAGACGGCAAGCGATTTCCGCAAACGGGCGACGCTTGCCGAAGCGTGTTTGTCGATTGCGGATTTGATTCAATCCGGCACGCTTACAGAACGCGACGAAGTGCTTGCCGCATTTCGCATCGAGACGGCCAATTTGCGAACCGATGCGGATTGGCACGCGATTCAAAAGCGTATTGAAGTGCTACTTCGCGATGCCGACGGACGGCCCGACGAACAGGAAGCGTTGTTGCGTAGCACACATCGTCATTCCGGCACCGTTCGTCATCCCGGCGAAAGCCGGAACCCAGTCAAGCGACTCGCGACCTGTCCCGCTGGTTCCCGGCTTGCGCCGGGATGACGCACGGCGCCGGGATGACGATAACTCCTTTCCACCCCTACCTCCTTACTCCTACCTCCTACCTCCTGACTCCTTACTCCTGACTCCTCCCATGACACACACATTCCTCGACGGCTGCCTGCCGGAAGATGACTTTACCCGCGAAACGGTCGAACTGCTCGAGTCCTCTGCCGTTTCCTTTTCAACCCTGTACACGGCGGGCGACATGCCCGTCTTGAAATGGGACGACGCTTTTGAACAATTCCTCGAACGCCGAGGCAACGTTTTGGAAGATATGCTCCTCGACGGTTGCCCGTTGTTCCCCTGGCGTGAGCCAAGGACCAATCTCTACTTTTCGCAGGGCAACACGCCGTCCTGTATGGGCCATGCCGATGATTTTGCATACCGTTCCAGTCTGTTGATGAGCATTGGACTTGGGGCGCCGTTGCGTTGGGATGTTACTGACCCTTATCAGACTTGGCTGCTATCCAAAAACGGCAATACTCGCGGCGGCCAGTCCGTCGGCGTGATGGCGAACTTTGCCAACAAGTATGGGCATGTTATTCAGGGTTCCAAACGGGCATCGGATCAGCATCAATCTGCGATAGTATTTTTGTCGGGTACGGGATCGGTTTTGGCGGATAAGATTCGCCGTTGCAATCGGGCGGGTCTCGGCGTTGCGCTGGGCAATTCGACGGCGGTCAATGGAACGATGGTTGATCGCAACGAGGTGCAGGTTGCGGTATTGGGTGGAACTTGGGCGCATGCGACGTCGTTTAATGCTTGGTTCAAGCGTAACGGCCAGGAATATGTTTTTTGGACGAACAGTCATGGCAAGCGTTATGTGAAGGCGACGTTTGGGGAGCCGGCGGATGGAGCGTGGATGCGTGTTGATGGGGAATTGGTTTCATTTTTGCAGACGGCACCGCGGTACGGCATGCCGTATGCGTGCCTGTCGGAAGCGTCGTTCTGTTAGCGGTATCGTCCTGCGGGACACGGTGTTTATGGTACAATGGAGTGTCATGTCGACATTGCACCGTCCTGACGTCCAGACTGATTTGCTTGCCCCGTTTGAAATTTGGGAAGTGCGGCTCGACCAGTCGACCATCAAGTTTTTCGAGCCGCTCGTCGTGCAGCCGGTACAGATTGCCGACAATGAAGAATACTGGCTCGTCGATGTGCCGGAATTGATGATTTCTACGCTGGGCGACGAACATCGTAAAATCCAAAACGGAGTCTTGTCCGATATTCGCGATGCCTGGAAACACATTGTTTCCCTGCCGGATGACCGTCTTTCACAAAACGGCAAAAGAATTAAACAACACTATCTTGCAATCGCCGAGGAGGTCTGCGATGAGTAGTATCCGGTCGGGCCGAAACATTGATTCGGCTTTGCGTAAGAAAGGTTTTGTGCGGTCAGCCGATTCGGATCACGTCGTATATCGGTTTTTTAGTACCGAAAAGGAACTGCTCGCGAGGACTAAAATGAGTCACGGCATGATGGGAAGTTCAATCAGTGTCCCTTTGATTGCCGTTATGGCAAGGCAACTTCATCTGACAAGCAAACAATTTTTGGATTTCGTCGACTGTCCGATGAACGAAGCCGAGTACCGCGAGATATTGCTGGAGTCGGGAAACAGGGGGTAGAAGGAACATTCTGACTCTTTTCATGTTATAATGCCTCTTATGAGCACAGCCGTTCAGACCGATTTGCTTGCCCCGTTTGAAATTTGGGAAGTGCGGCTCGACCAGTCGACCATCAAGTTTTTCGAGCCGCTCGTTGTGCAGCCGGCGATTTTGCCGCCGGAGGAACCTGGCGATAATACCTATTTGATAGCCGATGTGCCGGAATTGAACATTTCTTCCCACGGACTGACTCGGGATGAACTATGGGAGTGTATTCTCGGCGATATTCGGTTTAATTGGGCTGCCTTCGTTTGCGAAAATGATGGCTGCCTTGAACCGTTGGCGAAATCTATCAAAGATTCCTATCTTGCCGTTGCGGAGGTTGTCGATGGGTAGTGTGCGTTCAGGCCGCGATATTGATACGGCCCTTCGGAAGAAGGGGTTTACGTGTAAGTTTGACGGGAAACACCTGCGTTATACTTTTTTTACCGGACAAAAACGAGCAGGTGTCTGTACATTGTTGAGTCACGGTGCGATGGGTGATATGCTCTGCGCCAATTTGATTTCCCGGATGTCCCGACAAGGTAGGATGCCGACCGCCGGGCGGCATCGTCGCCGATAGGCGACTCGTAGGCGTGTTCGGCAACGGTGCGGCAAGCCGCACGCAACCGCCCGGCGGTCGGTTGCCTACCTGTTCTGTACGCCTGGCGCTCCCTGACGCAACGAACAATAGAATACGGGAACCCTTGCAAAAAAATCAAAATAGCCAACTCCTCCCATGCAAATCCGTGACCGTATCAAAGACTTTCGCCGCGTGTCGGCCAATTCTCTCCTTCCCAATCCGAAAAACTGGCGAGTGCACAACAATCGGCAACGCAATATCCTCCAAGGCATTCTTTCCGAAGTCGGCTATGCCGATGCCCTGCTCGTTCGCGAACTTTCCGACGGTTCGCTCCAACTGATTGATGGACACCTTCGTGCCGAAACGACGCCGCATCAGTCGGTGCCGGTACTCGTTCTTGATTTGGACGATGCCGAAGCAGATAAACTTTTGGCAACGCTTGATCCGCTCGCCGCCCTGGCCGATACGGACCAAACCCTGCTGGATGAATTGCTGGCTCAAATCGACACGGAGAATGCCGCTGTGCAAGAGTTTCTGCATTCGCAATCTTCCGATTGCGTTGCTGATTTCGACAAAGCCGAGTTGCAGATCCCGGAATTGTATCAAATCCTGATCACGTGTCAAGACGAAGATGAGCAACGGGCGATTTTCGAGCGGCTGGCGGCTGAAGGCCGAAATTGCCGACTGGTGAATCTGTGATGTTTCCAGTGCGACCGCACAAGGTCGGCATCCAAAGGTAGGCAGTCGACCGCCGGGCGACTGCGTCGGCGAAGCCGACTGAAAGATTCAAAATGCGGAGTACCGCAGTTGCCGCCCGGCGGTCGGCAACCTACCTTCAGCAAGCCGAACCCCACCCGGCACATCGTCATTCCGGCGTTTTCGGGATCTCGTCATCTTCCTGCACCTTTTGGATCATTTTGAGAAACTTCTCCATATCGGGACAGCGTCGCGAAACATCCGGTTCAATACAACTATGGATCGCCTTCGCGACCGCTTTATTGATGTTCGGCCTGTAATCCGTAATCGGCCTCGGCGGCTCGCTGTGCGACATCGCCGCAATGCCCGTATCTCCACGAGGCCACGGAAGTTCACGGGTGAATAACTCATACATCGTTACGCCAAACGAAAAAACATCTACCCGAAGATCCGTCGGCTTGCGGCGAACCAATTCCGGTGCCATATAGTTCGGCGTGCCCGTCCGGTTTCCCGCATCGGTAAACGGCGAACGGTTCGGAATCGTCAAGCCGAAATCAATCAACTTCAACACCGTCGCATCGCCGACGAAAAGCAGATTCCGCGGGCAAATGTCGCGATGGATGAGCCCTTTTTTGTGGACTTCCCAAATTGCTTCGGCAACCTGCCGCATATAATAGGTTCGGGAGCCTGCCATCAGATCATCGGGAACGAGCAGGATGTTATTGAGTCCGGTTCCTTCGAGGTATTCCATCACGAGGTACTGTTCGCCGCTGGTCGTCAGGCCGTGGTCTAAGGTTTTGACGATGTAGGGATGTTCGAACATCATGGAAATTTGTCCTTCGGTGGGTTTTTTAACCCCTTTCCATCGGGCACTGACTTTTTTGAGGATTTCCGAGTTGATGACTTTAACGGCAACGAGTTCGCCGGTTTTTTTATCTCGGGCTTTGTAAACCAGGGACATTGTACCGGAAATGGCTTCTTGGAGCAGTTCGTATTTTTGCCGATAGTTCAATCTCGGCTTGCCAAACAGGAATTTTAGAAAGGACATGCGTTATAATATACCCAAATCTCGGCAAGAGTGGGGGGGTGTGCAAACAGGTAGGATGCCGACCGCCGGGCGGCATCATGCGCACGAGCCGTCGGCTATCGCCGACGCAGCCGCCCGGCGGTCGGCTGCCTACCTTTGGTGCACACGCGTTCGCCTTGCCACGCCGAGGAATAACCGCTAGAGATAGTGCAATCAGACGGCTTTTGTGAATTATTGCGTATTTTTTGCCTTAAATTCTTGACAAATCGCTGTTTAGAGGTAAGACTACAGGGTATCACCAAACGCTGCTTAGGCGTGAGTAAAACGTGCCGCTGGGGCAGAAAGGATATAGCCATGCTGGTTCTCACCCGTAGAGTAAATGAAAGTATTGTCATCAATGATGATGTGTCCGTCCTTGTAGTCGAGGTGCGTGGCGATCGGGTGCGGCTTGGCATTGAAGCACCCAAAGATGTTACCGTCCATCGGAAAGAAATTTACGATGCCATCAAAGAGACAACGCCGGGGAAACCCGAAAAAAAACCGAAACACGTCCGCCATGAATTAGCGGACGTGCAATGACCGCCGCACCTCTAGTGCTCCGCGGGTTCCGGCGGTGCGGGTTCGTCGGCATCGTCGGGTTCGTCGGCAATCGGCTCCTCCTCCCGAACCGGCAACGGAACCGGACGCTGCCAAACCGGACGGAATAAACGCAAATTCGCCGGGTCAAAACGGTACGGCTCCGATAAGTCCCGAACAACCGTCCGGTGAATCGTGCGAGCCTGCCCAAAACTGGTAAGATGCCAAACAAGTTCATCCCTTGTGATCCGCCCGTCGCCGTCAAGGTCAATCGCTCGGGGCGTGCCGGGCATTTTTGCCCATTCTTCCTGCTGCAAAATCCGGTCGCCGTTCGTGTCATACCGTTGAATCACAAGATTGGCATAGCGCAGGACCTTCGGCGGCGGTGAGGCTATTCCCGTTGCGGAAAAAAGCATCCAGCCGGCAAGGGATAAAAAAATGTATTGCGTGTGTTTTGTCATGTTTGGTACCGGGGGGCTTACGCCCCCCGCTCTTGCTCATCCTCCCGCTCTTGCTGCTCTTGCTCTAAACCAACTGCTGGCCCGTCAGCGTTTCAAACGCTTCAATATACTTCAATCGCGTTTTTTCAACAATATCCGCAGGCAAGTCCGGCGGAGGGCAATTCTTGTCCCAACCGCTCTGCAACAGCCAATCCCGAACAAATTGCTTGTCCAACGACGGCTGGCCCTTGCCCGGCTGATAATGCTCTGCACTCCAAAACCGCGAACTATCCGGCGTGAGCACCTCATCCACCAAAAGCAACTCGCTCTCAAGCATCCCAAACTCAAATTTGGTATCCGCAATGATAATCCCCTTGGTCAGGGCATATTCCGCACCCTTTCTGAAGAGTTCGAGCGATTTTTCCCGAAGGGTTTCGGCCAATTCTTTGCCGACCGTCGCGGCCGCCTGCTCGAAGGAAATGTTTTCGTCATGTCCGGTTTCCGCTTTCGTCGACGGGGTAAAAATCGGCTCCGGCAACTTGTCGCTCTCACGCAGTCCCGACGGCAATTTTTGACCGCAAACCGTGCCGGATTTTTGGTATTCCGACCAGCCCGATCCGCTTAAATAGCCCCGAACGATACACTCAATCGGGACGACTTTGCATTTTTTGACAAACATCGAACGGCCCGAAAACAGTTCCCAATTCGTATCATCCGGCAACGGCATATGCCTGACGTTGGTTTCAATCAGGTGATGCGGCATGCCGAGTTTCTCAAACCAAAATGCGGAGATTTGATTGAGCACTTTCCCCTTCCCGGGAATCCCGGTCGGCAATACCCAATCGAACGCGCTGATCCGGTCGGTACTGACGAGAAGCAGAAAGGCATCGAGGTCGTATATATCCCGAACTTTACCAAATTTGGGAGTATGCCCCGGTAGGAATGTTTGGACGGCAACCGGTACGCTTGTCATTGGGTTTAACGTGCTAAGGGGGGATCTGTAAAACCTATTTCGATGGCCATGGGGCCGTGATCCGTATTAAATGGGATGGAAATAGGCCGACATCTTTCGGGAAATCTCAGTTCGGCATCCTTACCGTAAATCACATTGGGCAGGCTCAAACTCAATTTGTACTCTTCGAGTTGTGCCTTGGCATTTCCTGCAATCACATTCGTCAATTCGCCGACGGCATCGAACACATCGTGATTGAATTCGGTAAATTCCTCCATCAGCATTGACGAAGCACACTTCAACGCGAGGGATTCGGACATGGTCAGGACGACGGTCCCGACGATATTCCCGGAAAGTCCGATGATCCCGCTGACGGGGTAGAGGGCAGATTTCCCTGCTTTGACCTGCGGCTGTCCTCGGGTAACTTTGCATCCGACCATCGTCTCCAATGTCTTGGAAACAGCAACGATAAACGGATTGATGAATTCAACACGAACTGCTTGCGACATGGTTACGGGGTGGATGGGATAATCATTACAATCGGCACAATACGACAATCGGCACGGTGCGCCCGACATTGTAATCGAACCCCAAACCTATTGCAACCCCCAGGCTTTGATGAGGTCGTCGGCTCCGGGAGTCAGTTTTTTTAGTTTTTCGGCAATTTTCGCCTTGACGGCATCGTCGGTGATGGGTAGTTTTGCTTTGATTTCGGCATAGTATTTGCGTCGTTTTCGTCTTCGGCGAATTTCTTTTGTTCGTTCGCTAATCGGCACGGTTTAACTCCTCTGATTGGAATACCCTTTCTTATTAAGCGGTATTTTAGCGGATGCTGGGGTTATGTCAAGATGATGCGGAGTGCAGTCGGCAGTGCCGGTGCAGTCGCCCGGCACATATTTGTAGTAAAATAGACGGCAAACCCGAGCCCGACGTCGTAACAAACCGGTCAATGCCAAAGGGAACATACCAACTCTTTAACGAAGATTGCAGAATCGGCATAAAAAACCTGGCAGATCACTCGATCCACCTTATCGTAACCGACCCGCCGTACTTCATCGACGGAATGGATGATGCCTGGGATGATAAAAAACTCAAAACCAAAACGGCAAAATCCGGTATCGTCGGCGGCTTGCCCGTCGGAATGAAATTTGACAAAGCCCAAGGCGAAAACCTGCAACGCTTTTTAGAACCCCTGAGCCAAGAGTTTCTGCGGATACTCAAGCCCGGCGGGTTTTGTATCGTGTTTTCGCAGGGCCGACTCTATCACCGTACCGCGATGGCACTCGATCTGGCCGGATTTGAAATCCGCGATATGCTCGCCTGGAAATACGAAGGGCAGGCAAAAGCCTTTTCGCAAAACCATTTTATCCGAAAAAATCAAGCGATGTCGGATGCGGAAAAGCAAAAACTCATCGAAGAACTCGACGGATTGAAAACACCGCAACTCAAACCGCAAATCGAACCGATGGTGTTAGCACAAAAACCGAAAGAAGGCACATTCGTCGAAAATTGGCAAAAATACCAACTCGGATTGGTCAATACGAAAGAATCGCTCGACGGCATGTTTCCCGGTACGGTAATGGAAGTCGCGAAATCGGTCAGGAAAAATGAAGGAGCGGACGGGATCGAACATTTGACGGTCAAGCCGGTGAGTTTGATATTGCATTTGATAAAATTATTCACCCGGCCTGGCCAGACGGTTTTGGATCCTTTTTTGGGCAGTGGTTCGCATGGCGTTGCGGCCATTGAATCCGGTCGTCATTTTGTGGGATTCGAGGTGGAGCGGACGTATTACGAGATGGCCTGCCGACGCATTGCCGCATGTTAGAGCGTATTCAACTTTGCTCTGGACAAAAACCCGTCATCCCGGCGCAAGCATCGTCATCCCGGCGTACGCCGGGATCCAGCCATTGCGTGCGATACCGGTTCCTCTGGGTTCCGGCTTTCGCCGGAATGACGAAAACGAGTCCACACCAATTCGAGAAACGCTCTAGCCGCACGAGCAATCGCGTTAGCCTACAGCGATGCGACAATCCGCTCCAAGTCATTCTCCACGGAAATCGGCCGGTTGGCAAACTCGTTCACGCCCTGCTGCTCCAATGTGTGATACGCAACCGTTACATTCGGATCCTTCAACTGATGGCCCGTCAGTATGCACACCACCCGTTCCGATTTTTCAATAATCCCCTCCGCAACCAATTTCCTCGCGCCCGCAATACTCGCCGCACTTGCCGGTTCGCAACCCAATCCGCCCGCCCCAACCTGTGCCTTCGCATCCAATATCTCCTGCTCCGTAACTTCACGAACCACACCGTTGCAAAAATCCAATGCCCGTAAGCATTTTGCCAAATTCACCGGCCTGTTAATCTCAATCGCGCTGGCAATCGTCGATGCCTTCCGGCCCTCTGCCGTCATCCGCTCGAAAAACTTTTGCGTAAGCGTTTTATCGCATTGTCCGCCATTCCATCGCAATCCTTCCTGCTCGTAGAGCCGATATAATGTATTCGCCCCGGCGGCATTGATAATCGCCAACCGCGGCACCCTTGAAATGAGTCCCAACCGGTGCAACTCGATAAATGCTTTGCCGAAACTGCTGGAATTACCCAAATTCCCGCCGGGCACGACAATCCAATCAGGCACTTCCCAATGCAGTGCTTCCAAGACGCGGAACATAATCGTTTTTTGGCCTTCGATTCGGAATGGATTCACGCTGTTGACGAGATAGATGCTTTGTTCTTTCGCGACCTGTTGCACTCGGGCCATCGCATCGTCGAAATCGCCTTGGATTTGGATTGTCTTCGCCCCGTAATCCAATGCTTGCGACAGTTTGCCGTAGGCGATTTTGCCCGACCCGATGAAAATGATGGACTGCATCAAACCGGTACAGGCCGCATAAATCGCAAGCGATGCGCTGGTGTTGCCGGTCGAGGCACATGCCGCTTTCTTTGCTCCGATAAATGCACCGTGGGAGAATGCGGCTGCCATCCCGTTGTCCTTGAAACTGCCGGAGGGATTGAGTCCTTCGTATTGCAGGAATAGCCGGTCATTTTTCAGACCGGTATAGGGTGCAACGCGGTGCGCTTGCTGCAAAATGGTTTGTCCTTCGCCGATGGAGATGCAGTGTTCGATCGGGAGGAAGGGGAGCAGGTCGTGGAATCGCCAAACTCCGCTGCGTCGGTGCGGATTGGAGCGTTGTTGCCAGTATTGTTCAAAGTGTTTTAGGGACTTTGGCGGAGCGATTTTATTCCAATCGTATTCGACATCGAGCGGTTCGCCGCAGGCGGGACAGGCGTAGAGGACTTCTTCGATGGCGAATTGTTTTTCGCATCGGGGATTGATACATTGTTGCAGAGCGGCCATATTTGGTATTCTAGATTTTTTGCCGGGAAATGCAAGACGTGAGTGCACGCTTACGCCAGACTTGTTCGTAAACCCTGACAATTGTCATCCCGGCGCAAGCCCGTCATCCCGGCGAAAGCCGGGAACCAGACATTGCGTGTGATACCGGTTCCTCTGGGTCCCGGCTTTCGCCGGGATGACGGGCCTCGGGATGACGGCTTTCGAACAGGTCTGCTATAATACTTGGCATACATTCAATCCCAAATAAAAGAACACCTCTATGTTTTCAGGAATCGTCGAATCCCTCGGCCGTGTTTCGGCAATCATTTCGGAACCGCCGGGCTGCCGACTGGTCATCGAAGAGGCATCCCTCGCCCCGACCCTCAAAGTTGCGGACAGCGTTTCCGTCAATGGATGCTGTCTGACCGTCGTGGAAAAAAAAGATAACACCTTCGCCTTCCAAGCAGGCCCGGAAACGCTTGCCCGAACCAATCTCGGCCAACTCGTCGCGGGCAGTTTCGTCAATTTGGAACGCTCTTTGGCTTTGGGCGACCGGCTTGGCGGGCATTTCGTGTCGGGCCACATCGACGGTCAGGCGGAACTTGCCCGAATCGACAATCATGGTGATTGGCAAGACCATTATTTTGCCATTTCGCAGGACTTGGCCGTTTTGATGGCATCGAAGGGTTCCGTCGCGGTTGACGGCGTTTCGCTCACGTTGGTGCGGTGTGATCGGAATATGTTTAGCGTTGCGTTGATACCTTACACGTTGAAGGTAACGACGCTTGGCCAATGCAAAGTGGGCGACAAGGTCAACATTGAAACGGACATATTGGCCAAATATGTCCAACGCCTTATTGAAGCGAAGGAATGGTAGGCGGTGAAGGCGGGCGGCGAAGGTAGGCCGCTGAAGGTAGGCAGTCGACCGCCGGGCGACTGCGTCGGCGTAGCCGACTGGAGTTGCCGCCCGGCGGTCGGCAACCTACCTTTTGCGCCAGCCACTTACCGTTGCTCCAGCCACTTACCGAACGATTCCCAGTCGGCAGAGTTTCTCAAAACACTCATCCCGTTCCCGACACCGCTCGAGCCCCCGCCATGCCGCATCCTGCTCCGCCAAAAATTGCTCCCGAGTTGCCGGAGATGTTCCCAACCGCGAAAGACGCTGAATCACTCCCTGCTCAAGACGACTCAATCGAATGGACTCCAACTGATAATCCAAAAATGCCTCCCAACAATACGGGAAAAGCGGTTTGACGATGTTTTCCCCTATTGCCGTTGCATATTCCCTGATTTCATACTGGGCATTGGATTCCATCCGAAGGCCCAAAAACCGAAACAAATTATGCAGGTCCACTTTCCAATACGCCTCGGTATATGTCGAAAGCGGCAAGTCTTTGCGGGCTAATTCCCTGGCAACGCCCCGTTCGATTCGCTGGTCATACACTTCCCGGGAAAGACGGTGCAATTTTTCTTCCTCATCGGTCAGCGATTGGCCCATTTCGGGGCCGAGCATTCCGCCGCTGCCCTGCTTGTTGGATTCCGATTGCATTCGCCAGGCATCCGGCTGGGTTGCGTAGACTGCATCAATCGCGACGGAGTAGCGGGTACTGTATTCGTTGATGGAGGCGGTACGGTGTCTGATCCATTGTCGCCAGCAGTCCATCGGGACGCGAACGAGCAGTTTGATTTCGGCCATTTCAAACGGCGTGGTATGCTGATGCCGCATCAGATAGCGGAGGAGCGTTCGGTCATCGGAAACTTGTTTGGTTCCTTCGCCGTAACTGACTCGGGCGGCTTGCACGATCGACGCATCTTCGCCCATCACATCGACGAGGCAGACGAATCCGTGATCGAGGACGGGAAATTTTTGCCAGCGGAGCGTTTCGACAGGGGAACGGGTCATTGTTTGGTGGTGTTCTTTCGGAATAAAGGAGTATGATGCTTAGGTATTATACTGGACTTATGCGGAAACTGTCATTCCGGCGTGTGCCGGAATGACGGTAGGTTGCCGACCTTGTGCGGTTCGGGTGCTGAAGGTAGGTTGCCGACCTTGTGCGATTCGGGTGCTGAAGGTAGGTTGCCGACCGCCGGGCGGCAACTGCGGCTTGCCGCATTTTGAGTCGGCTGCGCCGACGCAGTCGCCCGGCGGTCGACTGCCTACCTTTGGATGCCGACCTGCCGACTGCCATCCCGGGAGTTGCAAAACCGCACAAAAACACTATATTTATCCTTTGATATTTTAATCGGATAAAGAAATGATCGACAAAAACACGAAAGGGGAAGTTTGGGTCTATGCAGAAATCCAAGACGGAGCGTTGCAGAACGTTTCGCTGGAACTTACCGGAAAAGCACGGAAACTTGCCGATACACTCGGAGTTGCCGTCGGAGTCGTCTTGGCCGGAAATAACGTCGCTCCGCTTGCCGATAAACTCATCGCACACGGTGCAGATCAAGTCTATCTCGTCGAAGATAAGGTACTGGCCGATTACCGTACCGATCCCTACACGCACGTGTTCGTGGAACTCGTCAAAAAATACCGACCGCAAATCGTTCTGTTCGGAGCCACTCCGCTCGGGCGCGACCTCGCTCCCCGAGTCGCCTCGGCAACGAAAAGCGGATTGACTGCCGACTGTACCGATCTTGAAATTTCCGATGTTACCGAGAAAAACGGCACCGTGCATCCGAATTTGCTTTTGCAGGTTCGGCCTGCATTCGGCGGAAACATCGTTGCAACGATTGTCAATTACGATCAATGGCCCCAGATGGCCACCGTCCGCGAAGGCGTCATGCCGCTCGGCGATGCGAATCCCAGCCGCAAGGGGAATGTCGTGAAGGAATCCATTCCGTTGGCGGATCCGGTGCTTTTTGCGGTTGAAGTCCTCAAACGGGAAGTCGAAAAACGGCGATTGAACTTGGGCGGAGCGAAGATTATCGTTGCCGGCGGAGCGGGCGTCGGGAGCAAGGAAAACTTTGACGCTCTTTTTGAACTTGCGGAAGCGCTGGGCGGGGAAGTGGGAGCGAGCCGTGCGGCAATCGACAATGGTTTCATCCCGCCGGAGCACCAAATTGGCCAGACGGGCACGACGGTTCGCCCTGCGTTGTATATCGCTTGCGGGATTAGCGGGGCGATTCAGCACCGCAGCGGAATGGAGGGTTCGGCAAAGATTATTGCGATCAACACGGACCGCGAGGCTCCGATTTTCGCAATCGCGCATTACGGCATCGTCGGCGATGTCAAACAGGTCGTTCCGATGCTGTTGCAGGCGTTCCGGGAACGGAGTTAGGGCACGGCAAACTCTACAGCACGCCCTTCGTACTCGGCACGCTTTTCTGTTTCGGGTCGGTTTCGACGGCCATCCGAAGAGCCCGAGCGGCAGATTTGAAGAGCGCTTCGGCAATGTGGTGTGTATTCGTCCCGTAATGCAAGTTCAAATGAAGCGTGCATTTTGCGGCATTGGCAAATCCCTGCCAAAACTCGCGGACGAGTTCCGTATCGAATTGCCCGACTTGGGATGACGGAAATACCACATTGTAAACCAAGCATGGCCGACCGGAAAAATCGACGGCAGCCGTTGCCAGGGTTTCATCCATTGGAAGCGTAAAATGCCCGTATCGCCGCAGGCCGATTTTGTTACCGAGCGTTTCGGCAAACGCTTGCCCGAGGGCGATGCCGACGTCTTCGACGGTATGATGTCCATCGACGTGGGTATCGCCGTTGCATTGGATGGTCAGATCGATCAGTGCGTGTGCGGTAAAGAGGGTCAGCATGTGGTCGAAAAAGCCGAGTCCGGTCGTGATTTCTGGTTTTCCGGTTCCATCGAGTTGGAGCGTCAGTGCAATTTGCGTTTCGTTGGTATTTCGGACAATGGAAGCGGTGCGTTGCGACGTCATATGTGTCATTATACCGTAAACGACGGCAAGGGGTGTGAGTGAGGGCAATCGCCGGATTGACTTTCCCCCGGTCGCTCGGTAAAATATCCGAACTCCCCTTCTCCATTTTCCTTTTTCCATACGGGATACTCTCATGTTACACCGAATCGCCGGCGCGCTCGTTTGCCTTTGCACAATCACTTTCACAATCACCCTGTCCGTTGACGCCATTGCGCAAAGCGGCGGAAACAATAACGAAATGCCCGTTTTCACCGGGTTCGTGCCGATGTCCGAACTGCACCTGCAAGAAGGCTTTCTCCGGCCCTTCGACAACGTCGGCGTCTTCGGTTGGCGCGGACTCGTCCTGCTCAATGACAGCAAGTTGCATTTCACCGGTCCCGTGATCGAAACGCCCCTGTACTTTTTGGGCTTCGGCGTCGTGCCCCGGCAAATCTATGGCGGAACTGATACCGTTCGGCCTGAAGGAATGACTCCGCTCTTCGACGGCGAAACCCTGAACGGTTGGACGGTTCGCGGGACTGCCGACGCAAGCGTTGTCGATGGGGTCATCCGCCTCACAAACGGCAACGGCTCGCTGGAATCCGACGGGAAATACGGCGATTTCGTCTTGCAACTCGAGTATTACACGCCGGTTCGCCCGCCGGGGCAAGGTGTGAACAGCGGCGTGTTCTTCCGCTGCATTCCCGGCGAAACGATGAATGGATATGAGTGCCAAATCCTCAACAGTCCGAGCCAACGGGATTTTAACAATTCGATGGGGGGGATTTCCGCGACGGGCGGGATACACAATCGCCAGACGGCCCGAAACGTCGGCCCGAAAGACGGTGAATGGAATTACCTGACGATTGCCGCCCGGGGAAACCGGATGGCCATTTGGGTCAACGGCATTCAGGTCATCAACTGGACGGATGAGCGTGCTCCGCACAACAATCCACGCAACGGCAGCCGGGTCGAGCCGGGCACGATTCAGTTCCAGGGGCATGATCCCGATACGGAAATCCTCTTCCGCAATATCCGCATTCGGGAACTGTAGACTTACCCGCACAGACTTATTCGCACAGACTTGCCCGCAAACCCTCAAAATCGTCATTCCGGCACTCCTAATGTCATTCCGGCGAAGCATCGTCATTCCGGCGAAGCATCGTCATTCCGGCGAAGGCCGGAACCCAGAAGAATCGGCTTGCGCCGCAATGCCGGTTTCCAAACAAATCCAATAACGCCGTCCTTTCCCTATGCCCTATCGAACCGCCTTCACGCTCGTCGAGATTTTGCTGGTACTGGTCATTATGGTGCTCATTGCAACATTGGGAATCCCAGCACTGCGTGGCACGCTTGCACAACAGCAATTACGGTACTCTGCCGACCAAATACGCAGCGAATGGCTTGATACCCGAGTCAGGGCAGCGGAAGAGGGACAGATTCTTTCGATGCGAGCCAAAATTGGCGGCTCCACTTTGGTCATCGACCGCGTCCTGGATACTCATTTCACCGCAGGGCTTTCTTCTCGCCAGACAACGAGCCGATTTGATTTAGGCAACGAATTCGACCCTTTTGAACGCGGCGGATTTACCGGAGATATGCAGGATTTCATTTTGCGTAATCCCGACGATGCAAGTACGGCAAGAGGTGCCGTAACAATAGAATTGCCGCGGTCGGTGATTGTGGCCGATGTCATTGCCCTTGCCGACGAGCGGTCGGCGTTTTATTTGGGCATATCGGCTCCTGGCGAGTTTGAGGCCGAGGAGTTTTATGAAATTGATGCTTTGATGACGGGCGAAGTTCGGCTTGGCGAGATGCCTGGCAGTGACGGCACGACTTGGTCGACGCCGATATTTTTTTATCCTGACGGATCGACATCGACGGCGGCGATTTTATTGAAAAACGAGTCTGGCCGATGCCTTGCGGTACACTTGCGGGGCCTGACGGGGAGTGGTTCGGTAACGGCCATCACACGCATCGAGGATTATGTTGGCGAATTGGATCCCCATCGGCATTGATGGAGTGCGCGCAAGAGCCGGGGGCGTTAGCCCCCGGGTTGGTTGGGCGTAAGCCCCCGGGTTGGTTGGCGTAAGCCCCCGGGTTGGTCCACCGATTTTTATTGAATGGCGGCATTGATTCACGCGAAAAATATACGGATCAACCATTCCTGACATTCTCTGACGCAATGGGAAATAGAATGCTCTCACTCCTGTCTTCTATCTCCTGACTCCTCATCCATGCACACCTACGAATCACTCGACCTGCTCCGAAACGATTGCCGATTACTCGCCTACTCCAACGAATTTGCCATCAATGCCCTCGAAAATCGAATCAACTACGCCGTCGGACAAGGACATCGCTATCAAGCCGTTGCCAAAAATCCACACGATGACGATACCGCACAACGAGCCCAAGACATATTGGATACTTTTTGCGATGAAAATGATTGGCCCCGAAGGCAACGCGAAATCATGCGAAGACGCGATCGGGACGGTGAAGTCTTTTGCCGACTCTTCCCCTCTCGAAATAGTATCCTCCAAGTCCGATTCGTCGAGCCCGAACAAATCGCGACTCCGCCAAAATACTTCAACAAACCCCATATGAGTTTCGGAATCCAATCCGATCCCGACGACATCGAAACCGCTCTCGGATACTGGATCGACGGAACTTGGGTCAATGCCGATTCCATTCAACACCGCAAAGCCAACGTTGATAGTAATGTCAAACGCGGTTTGCCGCTTCTTGTTCCCGTACGGAAGAACCTGCGTCGGGCAGAAAAATTGCTGCGTAATATGAGTGTTGTTGCGGAGATTCAGTCGGCCATTGCATTGATTCGCAAGCATCAAACGACGGAGCGTGAAGCGGTTCGGCAATTCGTGCAGAATCAGGCAACGAAGCAGGTGGTGGATTCGGAGACGGGACAGGTTCAGACGTTTCGGCATTTTTCGCCGGGAACGATTATTGATAGCGGTGCGAATATGGAGTATGAATTTCCGGCATCGGCGATTGATGCGAGCAAGTACATCTTGGTTTTGCAGGCGGAACTGCGTGCGATTGCATCGCGGTTGGTGATGCCGGAGTTTATGTTGACGAGTGATACGTCGAATGCGAGTTATACATCGACGATGGTTTCGGAGGGACCTGCGGTGCGGATGTTTGAGAGGTTGCAGTACGAGATTATAGGGGAAGACAAGCAATTATTCAAGATGTTGTTTCGCGAGGCGGAGAATCAGGGATTGTTGCCGTCGGGAGCGTTGCATCGGATTTCTATTCATGCGATTGCACCGATGTTAGCGGCACGGGATCGTTTGAATGAGGCGCGAGCGGACGAGATATTGTATGGACTGGGCGTCATTTCGAAGGAGACGTTGGCAATGCGATATGGACTTGATCCGAGTCAGGAAGAGCGGCTGTGTGCGTGTGATCCATGAAAGATGCCGGAGTGCGATTTTGACCAATTTATGGTACAATGGCTGCCGTGCCGTTTGCATTTTGACCGCTTCCAATGCCATGTACTGCAACCTCTTCACCGCCCGGTACTGTTTGGGCGTGCTGGCTCTTTGCTTGTTGACGTACCTGATTCTCCTGCCATTCGGGCCGAAAGGAGCAACGGCGGCATTCGGTTTTTTGGGATTTCTCGGTCTGCTGCCCTTTTTTTGGTTCGGCACCTTTCGCAAAGAAAAATACGACGAACGGGACCTTTGCTTTGTGCAACGATCAATATCCCTCGGCTTAATAAATCTAGTAGCGGCACTTTATCCTACAGCCGCCATATTGCATTTCATCTACAGGATTGCATCAGGGTATGCCGGAAATTTTTCCATCCCGTCGGATATTTTTTGGCTGCCGTTGCTTGTCGGTGGATTCGTCGGCTTGTTTGTTGGTTCCGTAACGCTGCTTGTCCTTTACCATAAGGGGGAAGAAGCCGACAAGGGCCTGCAGGCTGCCTTAGGAGGCTTGCACAATGGGATGGGTAAAATCACGAATACCGTCCATCGTTTGCGTTTCGATCGTGATGAAATGACGCAAGAAGAACTTGCCAAAAGGGCGGGAGTCAGTTGTCAGACGATCATTGCGATAGAGTCCGGCAAGTACACGCCGTCGCTCGGTTTGGCATTCAAATTGGCGACGATTTTCAATTGTTCCGTTGAGGAGATTTTTTGCGTTGTGGATGAGCCGAGTCAGGATGGTTAGAGGGACGGTGCGAGCAAGAGCGAGTAAGCGCAAGAGCCGGGGGCGTAAGCCCCCGGGTTTTTCGACATATGATATTCTTTGATAGACTCACCCGGGGGCTAACGCCCCCGGCTCTTGCGCTTACTCGCTCGTGCCCCCCCCCGGCATCTTGACAAAGCGGCGCAACGTGGTACACTGTCATCGGCTAGAATGGGGGCGAATTGGGTTCGACCGGGCTAGTGAACAATAAGTTGCGTGTCGTGGTTGGTCAGCAGGCCACGTAAAAAGCAGACTACTAAATTCAAATGCCGAACCAAGATTGGCATTGGCTGCCTAATTAACGCAGCCCCGAATACATCCTGTCGCCGAAGCAGGATGATGTTCGGACGACTATTCGGACCGCATTTGCCCAAGTCGATTACTGCAAATGTTAAAAATGTTGTCGAATCGTTTCCAACAGACCATCGCCAATAAGGGCTTGCGGAAACTAAAACTCAAAGAATTGGATACACACGTAGACGCTTATTCGGAGCGGTACTGGGACGCGGGTTCAATTCCCGCCGCCTCCATTGGATGATTCGAAAAACCGTTGCCAGAGCATTTCTCGAATTGCTTTGGCTTCGTTCTCGTCATTCCGACGCAAGCCGGAATCCAGACATTGCGTGTGATGCCGGTTCCTCTGGGTTCCGGTTTTCGCCGGAATGACGGGAACTTGGACACTTGCTGCCGGGATGTTGCCGCTCTTGACAATTCTGCCCACTCCTTGCAAAATGCTCCGGTTCCGTGTAGACTGTAAATGTCCATTCGGCAACTTCTCCTTGAGTCCCGTATACCAATGCCCCCCCATGTCATTACCATCATCGGAATAGGCTTCATCTGCCTCTTCCTCTTCATCTGCCTTGCAATCTTTCTCCGCTTCTTTCCGCTTTGGATCCAATCCAAAATGGCCGGCGCCGGCGTCGGTATACTCGATCTGATCGGCATGACCTTTCGTAAAGTTAATCCCGAAGTCATCATTCGCAGCAAAATTATGTCCGTACAGGCAGGACTCGATGACAAAATTATTACCACCAAGTCCCTCGAAGCCCATTATCTGGCCGGTGGAAGCGTCTTGGCCGTCGTCAAAGCCATGATCGCCGCTAATAAAGCGAAAATTGCCGACCTCGATTACCGACTCGCAACGGCAATCGACCTGGCCGGTCGAAATGTCCTCGATGCCGTCCAAACAAGCGTTTATCCCAAAGTGATCGACTGTCCCGCAACCGCCAAAGGCCGAATCACGCTCGACGGCGTTGCAAAAAATGGGATCCAATTAAAATGCAAAGCCCGAGTCACCGTGCGGACGAATCTGAAACAGTTGATCGGCGGTGCGACCGAAGAGACGATTATTGCCCGCGTCGGCGAAGGGATCATCAGTGCGATCGGCTCGGCGGCAACGCACGGCGAAGTGCTGGAAAATCCCGATAGAATCTCCAAAGCCGTGCTGGAACGCCGGCTGGATTCGGAGACTGCATTTGAAATTGTGTCGATAGACATCGCGGACATTGATGTCGGCGAGAACATCGGGGCGAGGCTTCAGGCCGACCAAGCGGAGGCGGATACGCGGGTCGCACAGGCCCGAGCGGAGGGCCGACGGGCATTGGCCGTCGCGGCGGAGCAGGAAAACATTGCCAAAATGGAGGAGAGCCGTGCGAAAGTCGTCATTGCGGAGGCGGAGATCCCGAAAGCGATTGCCGAGTCGATTTCAAACGGCAAATTGGGCATTATGGATTATTACCGTTTGAAAAACATCCAATCGGACACGGAGATGCGGGGTTCGATTGCCCGCGGCCTGCCGGGTTCGCCCGCGAATGCGTAGATGCTGGTGGGCCTCGCCTCACCGGGGTGCTAACGCCCCCCGCTCTTGTGTGCGTGCACCCCCGCTCTTGTGGGATGACGCTCTTGTGTGCGATGGCTCTTGTGCAGTGCACGCTCCTTTGTCAGGGTGCTCTGTAGGCAGCCGCACATTTTTCGGTTTCCCAAACCGATACAGACACGACCGGCAGCCCAAAACGCTCCGCCTGGTCGTATATCAACTTCGCAAGATTCTCCGCCGTGGGCTCCGTCGGCAACGTCAAAACCAACTCGCCCTGTTCCATAAGGATCGCGGCAAGCGGGTCGCCCTCTTCCAATATCGTGCGGTGATCCAAATGCTCGTCAATCCAGTTGCCGAGCAGATTTTTTACTTCGATGAAGTCCACAACCATCCCCTGCTGGTTCAACTGGCCGTTTTGCAGGTCAATTTTGGCGGTGCCGTTATGCCCGTGCAGATTCGCACACTTCCCGGCGTGCCGCCGCAAACGATGGGCATAACAAAACGTAAACTGTCTGGAAATTGTGAACATGTCCGCAAATTTTAACGGGAATTACTCGTCATCGTCCGCATCTTCATCCTCATCCCATTCTTCGTCCTCTTCCTCATCCCATTCTTCGTCGTCTTCTTCGTCCCATTCCTCATCTTCCTCGTCCCATTCTTCGTCCCAGTCTTCTTCGTCCTCCTCGTCCCATTCTTCGTCGTCATCCTCGTCCCATTCTTCGTCATCCTCGTCCCAGTCTTCCTCTTCGTCCTCGTCTTCATCCTCTTCGTCGTCATCGGAAGCGGTCAGCACGGCGCACATCGACCGGGCACAGCAACTTCGGGAAGAAAATGGCGAAAAGTCTGAAACTCTGCTATCAATGGGGTTTCGGGTAAAATCTAGCGTCTTTGTCACAGCAAAACTCTCCTTCTAGTAAGGTGCAATTAAAAACTATCGACTTCTGGGTAAAACTTCCGAGCCGCGTTGCGCATTTTAGAAAAAGTTTCTCAAAAAAGCAAGGCCGACTCACTGCTCTTTTTCGTCAGTTTTTGACGAAGTCTTGACGCAGAGGCATAAGAAAGATACCGATTTTTGAAAATAAAACAAGCCCCCATCCGGCAGTGCGGAAAATAGGGGATTTTCGGGAAGATCGGGCGCCTGCTGGCCGCCCTGCCCGCGGGGCGCGGGGTGTGGGTGTGAAAGACGGCGGGCGGGCGACGCGGCTAGAGCGTTTCTCGAATTGGGAGGACTCATTCTCGTCATCCCGGCGCAAGCCGGGATCCAGACATTGCGTATGATGCCGATTCCTCTGGGTTCCGGCTTTCGCCGGAATGACGGTTTTTGTCCAGGGCACGGTTGAATACGCTTTTAAGTAAGATAGCGTTCGGCATCGAGAGCGGCCATACAGCCCGCGGCGGCGGCGGTGTTCGCCTGCCGATAATAGTCGTCGGCAACATCGCCCGCCGCAAATACGCCCGGGACGCTCGTGTTCGACCGAAATGCAATCGGACGGACAATATATCCCTGCTTCGTCAAATCGACTTTACCCCGTAAAAATTGCGTGTTCGGCGTGTGGCCGATCGCAACAAACATGCCCGAAACGGCAATTTCCCAATCCGGCTCGCCCACGGTACTTTGCAGCAATATGCCGGACACGCCGGATTGGTCATCGCCCAAAATCTCCTTCGGCACCGCATTCCAAACAATTTCAATTTTCGGATGCTCCATTGCCTTTTGGGAAATGATTTTCGACGCTCTGAGAGCATCGCGGCGATGAATCAGATAGACTTTCGAGGCGGTTTTCGTCAAATGGAGGGCTTCCCCGACGGCCGCATCGCCGCCGCCGACGACGGCGATCGGGACATTGCGAAACCGGGGCAATCCGCCATCGCAGACGGCACACGCACTGACTCCCCGGTTTTTGAACCGCTCTTCCGAAGGCAAGCCCAAATAGTTCGCGCTCGCCCCGGTCGCAATGATGACGGTCTTCGTTTCGTAAATCTTGCCGTCGGCGGCTGTCAATTTAAGCGGTTGTCCGGTGAAATCGGCATCGACGACATCGCTGGTGAGGACTCGCGTGCCGAAGTGGAGGGCTTGGGCTCGCATGAGTTCGACGAGTTCCGGTCCGGCAATGCAGGTTTCCTCGGGATTGCGAGGGATGAGCATTGCCCGGCGGTCGGCGGGAATGGCGGAATGGAGGTATTCGGCCAGATTTCCGGGCGGGAAGCCGGGAAAGTTTTCGACTTCGGAGGTCGTCGCGAGTTGTCCCATCGGCAGGGTGCCTTTTTCTTGGTTTTCTTGGGTAATATCGCCTTCGATGACGAGGGGATTGAGGGATGCTCGGGCTGCATAGATAGCGGCCGTCCAGGCAGCCGGTCCGCTGCCGATGATGATGACGTCGTCCATTGCGGTATTATAGCCGAAAGTCAACGCAGACGCAATCTTCCGATTGCGGCTGCGTTGCCGTATGATACAATGTCTATGGTAGAGCGGCATCCGCTCCCCTCTTCCCGCAATCGCCCCTGAATCGCCCCCGAAATCGCCATGAAAAAGTTCCGCAAACATTGGTGCTCCATCGGCTTGGCTCTGTTTCTCTTATTGCTCGCTGCCTATTACATCGGCGGACGCGCCGGGGAAATGGCAAAACCCTGGGTCTGGAACCGAAATGATCACGCTGCCGCAAAACAAAATGCCGGTTTGCTCTTTTCCGCCCATGCCGGATTTACCACATCGAATGTCAACACGATGGCCTCATCAACCAGCGCCCAAGGGGCAAATGCCCGCATTGACTTTTCCAGCGTCGTTGTTTGTGCAGACAGCGATCATCCGCTCGCTCTTGCCTGCGCGGAAAAAATTGCCGAAAAACTCAAAACAATACCGGAAATCCAGCGGATTGCCTTCGCACCACGCGGGCCAATCCTCGGCAAAGCGGAACTGTTGCCCTCGCAATTCGTTCGGGTTGATGTCGATAACTTGAGCGAGTGGTTTGCACCCAACCGCTCGCTGACGGGCGATATTCGAGTTGAGTTTGGAACCGCGGCATCACGGCAAACGGTGATGTACGGCGATGATACACACCCGCCGCTTGTCCAATTTGCGAATAATGCAACGCATAGTCTGCGTTTTACGCTCACCGGCATTTCCACGCAGTCGGCATTCTATGACAAAATCGCCAACGACATCGCCCAGCGAACGGTCAAAGCGATTGCGGCCGCAATCGAAAAATTGGGGGCTGCTTCATCGCTCCTCCCGAAGATGCCGGACGCCTTTTATCCCGTATATCGTGAGGCATCCGGCATTCCGCCGATTCCCGGGCTGGTTTCCACCACGACGCTCGTTGACGGTCGGCGATTTATGATCCCCCATTATTCGCTCGTGCAGATTGAGTCAAACTATGAAGGAACGAGCAGCGAATTTTTGACCGCCATCCAAGATTCCATGAACGAAGCCGGCTGGAATGGGAAGGCCCAGCAACATGAAGGACGTCCAGTTCGCATGCGGTTGACGAGGGGAACCGAGACGTTTTACATCTACCAGGAGCCGCACGCGTTTTTGTTGGAACGCACGGAAAAAATGAGTAATAATTCCGTTTTTGCTGCAATTCAAACGCTTTTGGACGAAAATGCTTCGCCGTCGGTGCTGTTGATGTTCGCAAATCGGCTCTATGGAAGCAGCGAAACGGTGAAAAAGTTGGCAGAGCAAATGCGGGAACGCCTTTCGGAAATGAAAACCGAGACTCCGGCGGAGCAACTTGCTTTGGTGCGGTTTTTCAATCGGGAAGAAGACAAGGAAATTGCGAAAGCAATGTTGTTCAAGGCTTGGCAGATACGGCAGTTGACGTTGAATCCGCTGTCGGACAGCAATTACACGCAACTGGCGCAAGACCTCGGCATTGAGGAAGAGATGAAAGCGTTGCCGTTGCCCTCGCCGGAACTTTGCGAAGAGTATGGCTTCATTTTTCTCACGCCGGAAAACTGCCCGATGGAACTGGAATTTGAACTCGAACAGGATATCCAATTCGTAACGCTCAACGATGAGGGATATTTGTCGATCATACACTTCATTTTTCACCGTGAAAACGGCACTTACCACTCGAAGGGTATGCAACGGATTTTTAGTAAGAGTGGTAATAGCCATATGACTTGGTCGCGGCCCGGGACACGGGAAGGGATTTCTTTCCCTGATATACCGCATGATCTTCCGCGGGGTGGTCGGGAGCGTTTTACTTTTTCGGTTGTGTTTTCGGAGGCGTTGCCGTCGCTTCGAGTACGGGCGGAGTTTCGTCGGTAGGAGCAGTCCGGCTTGGGACAAAAATTGCGGACAACAAAACAGAGCCGCAATCTTCCGATTGCGGCTGCGTTGCATTTTGATTAGAATTCACGTGCGTCCCACACGCAATGCCAAAAATATATGCAACCAACACCCCAACCCTATTCGCAGTCCGATTTTAACATCAATCCGTTGATGTTTTACTACGAAGTTACACAAGCCTGCGATCTCGTTTGCAAACACTGTCGAGCCTCCGCACAAGAACATGCCGCATCAGATGAATTGCCGACCGAACTTGCTCTGCGATTGATAGAACAAGTGGCCGCGTTTCCCCGAAAACCGCATATCGTGTTTACCGGAGGCGATCCGCTCAAACGAACCGATATTTTCACGCTCATCCGACACGCCATCGAACAAAAATTAGCCGTCGCACTCACCCCGTCGGCAACGCCCTTGGCGACCCGGGAAGCATTTTATGAAGCGAAAAATGCAGGCGTGCAGGCATTCGGCATCTCCCTCGATGGGCCGAATGCCGAAATCCACGACGCATTTCGCGGTTTTGCAGGCTCCTTCGATAAAACGACCGAAATGTTGGAAAATGCCCAATCGCTGCAAATACCGGTACAGGTCAATACTTCAATCACCCGGCGGAATGTCGATTTTGTCGACGATATGGCGGAATATCTTGCGAAATTCGGCGGAGTGGCAATGTGGTCGCTTTTTTTCCTCGTTCCGGTCGGCCGAGGTGTCGAAGAGCAACGAATCACGCCGGAGGAATACGAAACCGTCTTTGCGAAACTTTGGCAGCATGCCCAGCGGAAGCCCTTTGCGATCAAAACGACGGAGGCTCCGCATTATCGGCGATATGTGTTGCGGCAGGGGGGCGATCCGTTGAAAGTGCCGCACTTAACGGCATCGCAAGGCACGGCATCGCAAGGCGACGCTCGGGGAGCGAACATTCGCCATCGTGCTCCGTTGGGCATTACGGATGGTCGGGGAATTATGTTTGCCTCGCATAATGGAGCGATTTATCCGGCGGGATTTTTGCCGTTGGAATGTGGTCGATTTCCGCGGGATTCGGTTATTGATGTGTATCAAAAGCATCCGACGTTTCGGGCATTGCAAAATCCCGACAATTACGGGGGGATTTGTGGTCATTGCGAGTATCGGTATGTCTGTGGTGGCAGTCGTGCGCGTGCTTTTGCGGTAACGGGCGATCCATTGGCTGCCGAACCGGATTGTTGTTATTTGGTTGGCCAAGATCCGATTTGGCACGCCGGGCCGTGATTGCGGTCCGGCTTGCGCCGGGATAGCAAAAGCAGTCCAGGCCCATTGTGAACACGCCCTAATGCAGCAACGGCTTCGCATTGCCAATTATATTGCATCATCTTCTTGTACAGGGACTTACGGCAAACCACAAGACTATGGAAAATGGGCGAATGTCTAGAGATGTCCAGCGAATCGGCGGGAAGATTTCATAAGATTAATGTCTGTCGATAACCTTATGCACACCGCCTTCGCAGGGCGTTGATTGGATGGCCGCATTTGTCAAAACCTTCCAATTGCCATTCATCGCTTATGGCTTGTGTTTCATACTGGCCATCGTAAGAAGTTAGACATTCGGCAGCATAATAATCAATGGTGTGATAGGGCCCTCTGCTACGACAATGTCAAGGACAATCCCCAATCGCATAGTCATTGAAGTAGTCCCCATCACATGGATGTGCAAACGATATTCCGGTGCTAATATCGCCCTTGTGCTCATATGTGCGTTGGCTAATATCGAAGTCAAATCCTGCCGAATGAGCATGATGCTGTCTCTTGGGAATGGGAAAACCGGTGCTTCATAATCGCTTTCCGGGTCGCGTTCCCAGTACAATTTTTTGATGTAGAGGTTGCAATCCTCTTCCGTTTGCGAGAACATGTATACCCGATTCGTACATTTGTACGAATTGTTGACGGCATGCAAAACGTTGGTGATTGCTAATCCTTCGGGTGAAATAATCATGGCTCTCGAGTGACGGTAAAGGTGAAAAAGGGAAACATTC
>WRKP01000008.1 GCA_009778035.1 Planctomycetaceae bacterium | reverse complement strand
GTTTCAGGCCGGCATTTTGGGCATCATTCACAAAATGAACATTGATCCCTGCCATATGCGTGCCTGCTTCTTTCGCGGTAATCGCCAAAACGGCATCATCAATCCCGATACCGCGTTGACCGACTACGGCCCCTTCGACATGCGAGCCGGAAATCATCGTTTTTCCATCACCGGCCATCGCGAACGGGTTATCGGCATTCGCCGCATCACGCAGAGCATTCGCCACGGTGAAGGATTCATGTTGCGAATCAATCAATTTCACCGGGTCGGTTACGGAAGTATTCGTCGTTCCGCCGGTAAAGGCACGAATCCCTTCCCAGTTCGCGGCAATCGCCCCATTAACGGCGGATCGCAACGCGGCATCGGCTTGGCCGCTGTCATTGCCGTTCGCCACAGCGGATTGCAATGCTTCGAACTCCGAACCGAGGAAAATCGTCAATGTTCCCGTCGCATCGTTGAAGCCCTCTTGCGTTTCATCGCGGGTAAATGCGAACGTCATCCCGTTCATCGCCGAAGTTTCGCCGAAGGACAGAATCGTTTGACCGCTCGCATCCTGGGGAACGGCAGTCCCCGCCGCGATGCTGACTCCGTCAATACCAGGTGCAGTGGCGTGATCATCGGCATTATTCCACGCGGCTACAAGTGCGGTGGCGTCATTAATCACACCGGCATTGTTCCACGAATCCGGGCCGGGATTGTTGTTCGCCACGGCAAAGGTAATACCGGTGACGTTTGCCGGTTTACCGGCAGGAGATGCAACGGGAGGATTCGCATTGGGATTGCCAAATAGAGCATCGCTTGCGTTAGCGGCGGCGATTTTGGAATTGACAAATGCCGCAAAGGCTTCGGCGGTATCGCCAGCAATGTCTGTAACTGACCCAGCGGTTCCAGTCCGGAAGTCCGACACATCAATGGTCAAAATTGCCGGGTCATCACCCGAAGCGGCTGTCCACGCGGTAGCGCCGGTGCCAAACCGAATATCAAACGCTCTGGTATCCTCCCCGGCAGTGCCGGTGGCGGTAACGGTGAATATCGAGTCGTTGAATCGGAACTCGGTAGTGCTCGTCGTGTCGGTCGGCGTGGAAGTTACACCCGAACTGGCCGGGACCGCACCGGTAATCGCACTGAACGTCGGCTCGGTGCTTGCTTCCAGATCCATCGTGGAGGAAGACGTGGCTCTTGCCGCGGGGCCTCGCACCAAAAGGGCTTCTGGGGCATCGTCTTCGTAGGTGAGGTCTTCATCCCAGCCTAACGAGGTTTGCATGGCGTTAAAAATGGCTTCGGTCGACAAGGCTTCATTCACCCTTGCCTTCAGTGCATCCCCGCCCAAGGAGGTTATTGCCGACCCTCCGCCTGATGCATTCCAGCCCAAACCGATGGTCAACGTGTTGGTGGCCTCGTTCCAGGCGGTGGCATCAAGGGGAGGGGCGGTTGCGCCCGTATTCTCGACAAAGCGAATCGTCACCCCGTCGAGCATTTCCGCATGTTCTTCGGAGAACATGAAGGAAGGCCCAGGCTGTGCCGGTGTACCCATATCCGGTTCTATCGCTGCACTTTTCATCGCGTCGCCGAATTCCGCATCAGCGGCTGTTGAGTCGCCGCTGGTCAGATTATCTAGACCAAAGTGTGAAGCGTGAAACGTGGGCCTGTTGAGCGGGTTTGTGCCGGGATCGGTGAGCGGCTCTCTGCCATTCTCCTCTGCCCAGTCGTTGTAATTGCTGAGACCTGTCCCCAAGGAAAAGAGGTTATTCAGGGCAGTTGCAATGGCCCCTACGGTTAAGTCGTCAGATTCCCCTATGGTAAAGGTAATGGTGGGGTCATCACTCGCTCCCGTGAGTCCAAACGTCGCCGTGACGGGATCGCCGGGATCGCCAGCCACAGCAATGGCAAAGTGCATGCCTTCGAGGAATGCTGCCACGTCTGCACTTGAAGACCGGGTTGCGTCTGCCGCTAGGTTTCCAATGAGTCTGATGCCTGTATAGGCACCGTCATCGTCAGACCCCAGAGCCTGAAAGGCATCAAAACTCGTTGTCCCGAGTTGTATTCTCGTATCTCCGGCCGGTACTGCCGGATTATTAGCGGCCGTCGTCCAGAACTCGGTCGGACCTTCGGTCGGCGTCGGCCGGTTATGCCCATCAATTCTCGCGACGGCATTATCCGCCGTAATGCTTTGATTCCCCCCGAGCAGGACAATATCGCCTTCGGGGCCCCTCGTACCCATCGCCGTGGTCGGCTGCACAATCCCATTCGCGGAGCCCGCACTGGCGTTTGGATCCACGCCCGGCGGGAAAAGTTGGGCGACACTGACGCCCATCGTCTGCTCCGCCGTCAAGGAATTAAACAATGTGGCAATGTCTTCCGCCGTCGTAATGCTGTTTCCCTGTGCATCGGTGGCCAAATTGATTTCCAGGATGGGCGTGTGAATGCCGGCTTTGATGTCCGCTTCGCCCGGCCTAATGAGATTGACACTGAGTTGCTGATTCGCGACAGATTGTCCGTTCGTCCCCAGCGTATTCAGCCGCACGACCGGGCCATTGTCCATCCCGGTAAAGCGAAGGGCATTGCCCATGTTGATGTCGCCGTGAACGGCCGAGGCATCCATAAAACTCACGCGTCCGCCAGTTCCGCCGTCTACGGTCAGCCCTTCGGCCTTGAACATGTAGCCGAGTTTGCTGTTGATGAGGTCGATAACTTCCTGCGAAGTAACCCCGGAGGAAAACCGGCTTTCGACGTTTTCCGAACTTGATACACGTGTCAGTCCATTGGGCTGATTCGGGATGACGGAGTTTCCATTAACGCCGTTTGCCAGCGATGCGGCAACGTTGGGGGCGTTGTTAATCATCGCGAGCATATCGTTTGCAGTCGTGCCGGATGCGTACGTGATGATGAGTTCGCCTTCGGCAGCCCCGCTCCCGAACGTGAATCGGTCGCCGTTTGCGAAGTTCTGTCCCATAACGGAAACATCCACCGCGAATTTTGCATCGAAGTCCGCGATCGACCCATCGGTCGAGTTTGCAAGCGCGTTTTTGACGGCATTGTTCAGGAAGGTCGCATTGCCAGCGGCATCTTGTTCAAAGGATGCGGTATTGACGTAAATGGTCTTGGTGGTGGTATCCATCCGTTCGCTTCCGGCAGCGGTAGCGAGGCTGTTATCGACGGCGACTGTCCATCCGTTGAGTTGGGAGTTGACGTTTTGCCCGTTTGCATCGGTCGCGGTCGCACTGAGCGTTTTCGAGCCGATGTTGTTGGTGTTTGCCGCCCGATCCTGCGTCGCATACTCGACTCTGTTGGCATTGCCCTGCTGCATCGTGATGGACGTCGTGGCCGTGGCCGGATTGTCGCGGTTTGTGGTGTCGATACTGATGTCGAAGAGCCCCGCGAAGTTGCCGTAATTGCTTTGCGTCGCGGATTTGAGCGAGATTTCGACGATACCGGGCCCGTCTCGATCGGGCTCGGAGACGATTCGGACGTCGTTGGTGTCGCCGCGAGTGATACGGAAATCAAAGTCTCCCGCATCCAGTCCGGCGGCCACGGCGGTGATAACGATGTCGTTGTTTGCCCCAGCACTGGAGAGCGTAACGCTCCCGGTTCCTTCTTTTCCTTCGACGTAAGCAAGCACGCCGGTGGAGTCGGTGGAGCGGTTGATAGCGGCAGCGATGTCATCGTTGCTCGAGCCGCCGCCGATGTTGACGGTGGAGGAACCCCGGTTTCCGATAATGTCGATAATGGTATCGACTCCGACGCCGGTGCCGTTGGAGATAAGCCGTGCGTAGTCGGCAGTCTGTTGGACGTTGACATCAACGCCAACGGCGGAGGAAGTACCGAAATTCGCGTTGCTGATTTGCAGGTTGGTGATGGCACCGTCCATTCCGGCGGTTTGGAAATCGAGCGCACCGTCGAGGATACGCTTGCCGCCGTAGTTGGTTGTACGGGCTATTCGGTCGATGGAGTCTAAAGCGGCATCGACTTGCATTTGGTTGGCGGCGATTTGAGCGGTAGTCATCGTCCCGGTGTTCGCGGATTCGACGACAAGGCCTTTGACGTCGTTGAGCAGATTGCCGATTTGGTTCATAGCGGAGTCTGCGGTGGCGATGAGCGAGTTTGCCCGTTGGGTGTTTGAGATGGCTTTGTTTGTGCTTGTAATCTGTGATTTAAGCAGTTCGCTGGCGATGAGTCCGGCGGGGTCGTCTTTCCCGGAGTTGATACGAAGTCCGGTGGAGAGCCTTGTAAGGGTATCTCCGAGTGATCCCATATTTCGGGTGAGCCCGAATTGCGCGGAGAGCGCGGTTGTGTTCGATGCGACGTACATACCAGTCATGAGAGTGGTTCCTTTTTTTGTGAGGGAATTAAATCTAGTAATTGTAGGGAGTATAGCAGTCAAAACGCCTTTGTCTACCTATTTTGCCTATTTTCCCTGCGTTTTCTGAATTATTTTAAATTTTTAATCGGCAGAATCGCTACAAGCGGTACAAGCGGAACCTGATGGGACGATTTTGCGATTCTTCGTCATTCCGGCGAAAGCCGGAACCCAGCCGAGCGGCGTGTATACCTAGTTCCCTGGGTCCCGGCTTGCGCCGGGATGACAATGTGTGCGCCGGGATGACGATTTTGCGGGTTTCCGAGCAAGTCAAATAACAGTCCCGTTCTTATTTGGCATTTTAGGCGATTTAGGCGAACTTTTCTTATTATTCCGGTTGCGCAGACGCCCAACAAAAAGGTAAAAATTCTTCTCCAATGGTTCGATTATCACCAAGAGCAGGGGATAGATTCCCCGTCCTTGGATGGTGCCCTAATAGACCGATAGGCTAATGGGACATAATCACACCCCAAGAACCAGGCGGCCACGCCCAGGGACAATTCACAAACGCTAACAAGAGGATAAAACAATGAAAAAAACAATTTTTGGATGCCTCGGTGCAGCCGCAGTCGCCTTTGCCCTGCAATTCACCCCGGCTAATGTACAAGCATCATTTTTTGGTGCATGCGATCCATGCGGAGAAGGTTTTTGCGGACCTTGCGACGACGCTTGGGCGAATCCCTGCGACCCCTGCGGGACGTTTAACGGCTGCGGGACAAAAGCGGGTAAATGGTTCCTTAATGGACACATTGAATCAGGCTTTTTCGCCAATTCCAATGGCAACACGAGCACCTACGGGGAAGAACCTTGGGACCTGCTCGGACGCGGTGCCGACGTAAACTCGGGTAACTCCGCAAGACTGCAGAACGTCAGATTGACCGGAGCGCAAATCAACCAGGTCTACGTTTCGATGGGCCGAAAAGTTGATGGAAAACGAGGTCTTGACCTCGGTGGAAAATTGGATTTCACTTGGGGAAGCGATGCTTACCAAGTACAATCCGGCGGAATGGAACAGATTGGTGAAGACCGTTGGGGTTCCGGCGACTATTTTGCCGCTTTTTCGCAAGCGTATATCGAACTGGAATACAAACGCTTGAACGTCAAAGCCGGTAAGTATTATGCTCCTCTCGGAATCGACAGTTATCTGTCCACGGAAAACTTTTTCTATTCCTGGTCCTCGATGAATTCGATGGTCCCGACCACGGCAGGTGGTGTCCTTGCGACCTACAAAGCCAGCGACAGGTTTAGCCTGCTCGGCGGTTGGATGATGCCGGATGAAATCGGACAAAGCAGCAAAAACAACTACCTGCTCGGCGGTTTCGACTGGAAACTTGGACGCAAAAATCGCGTCTCCATCGACTATGTCTTCGGAGTTGGCAAAAACACCTATGGCGAAAATGACTTCGATGCGTTCATCCACACCTTGAAAGTGAAACGCAACCTTTCCAAGAGACTTTCATCCACATTTGCTTGGACACTCGTCAATGAAAACACGAGCGAAGGAGCCCAAACGGCAACTTGGTCGCTTGCGAACGAATTCATTTACAAGTACAACGATAGATGGAGTTTCGGACTTCGCACGGGAACAGTCCGTGATGAAATGGCTGACCTTGACTGGTACAGCATTACACTCGGATCAAACTGGGCGCCGAACAAATGGTTGACCGTGAAACCGGAAATCCGCTATGACTGGCTCGAAAACGGTGAAACGGAACAACGTCTCGGTGGCGGTAGCAATTACCAGTTCTCCGGCGGTGTCTCGGCTGTCGTGAAGTTCTAGAATTGTGCTTTGCAAAACAAAGAGCCTTTGCAAAATAGGGAGCTCTTGTAGAACAAAGAGTAAAATAAAGAGCCGGGGGCGTTAGCCCCCGGGTTTCACGTCAAACTCACCCGGAAGCTTATGCCTCCGGCTCTTGTGCGCCCACGGCACGCTAACGCTTCGGCAACACAGGAGCGGGTATCTGCGTTTCCAGCGGTTGCAATGACTCCATCTTCACCGGCTCCGGCATTGATACCGGTACATCGCCCGTATACGGACGAGGCGACCTTACATTATATGCATCAATATTGCCGTACGTGTCCGAAACATTTTCCAAACACCAACTCATCCGTGCCATCTCCATCTGGCGAACACGTTCCATCTCTTCTGGACTTCGGATAATACGAGGCGTCAGTATAATCAATAACTCCTTCCGCTGCGTTTGACTGATTTCTTGACGGAAAAATTTTCCCAATAACGGCAAATCGCCTAAGAAAGGTATTTTCCGCTGCAATTTATCTTCATTTCGAGTAATGAGTCCGCCGAGCACGACCGTTTCGTTATCCGCAGCACTAATCATTGTTACGATGTTGGTATCATCAATCGACTGCATGAATTGATCACCGACCTGCGTGAGCGTACCCAATTTTTGGTTTTGTGCCCTAACCAACATCACGATCGTACCGTCGGGACTAATGTTCGGAGTCACCCTTAACATTAAACTGACATTTTCATCTCTGATATCCGCCTGCGATCCTGTTGTCGTCATCATCATTCCGTGATAACGCGGAACCTTTTGCCCTGTAGAGATGGCCGCCTCCTGATTATTCATCGTCGTGATCTGGGGGGCACTCAACACTTCCAAACGTTTGTCTTCATGGAGAGCACGCAGTTGCAGATGAATAAAATCGCTGCTTGCCGCGATGCCCAACCCGCCGAATCCCGCCGGGCCTACTCGCTGACCGCCAAAGTTGGAAAGCAACTGTGTGGCAACATTGCCCGGCGTATTGCCCGGCGCTGTCCCAATCGCCGTATTTGGATCTGTATTAAAAAGCATCCCGCCGCGACCTTCGCTCGAACGTCCAAGCAGCATCGGGTCTTGCAAACCAATTTCCGCCGACCATTCACTCGCATCAGAAAGCGTTACTTCGGCAATCAAGACACGAATCATCACCTGCGGCGGCGAACGGTCGAGTTCCTTGACCAGTTTGATAATATCGGTAAAGTACCGCGGCGTTGCACTAATAATCAGCGAATTACTTTCAGCATCAGCTACGACGATCACTTCGCTTTCTATTTCCTGAAAGGGCGGAATCACGCCGGGGGTCGCTAACCTTATATCCCGGCGGCTTCGGATGTATTCATTGATCGTCTGCGCAACATTCGTTGCCCGCATGTTCTTCAGAAAATAAACCTCACTCTCCCGGGAAAGTATATCCTCTCTATCAAGATTGATAATCAATGCTTCGATGGTCCTCAAATCGCTGGCAGAACCTGCCGCGACGATGCTGTTCGTGCGGATATCTACCGCAAAACGTATCGGAATCAGTTTATCGCCGTCCACAGTTCCAGGAAGTTGCGGGCCCGGTACGCCATCGACATTCGAGGGAATCAACGACGTTAACATATCTCTGAGCGAGGACGCATCCGCGTATTCAAGTTGAAAAATCTTGATTTCGGCTTCAGGACTCGCAATATCCAGCAAATCAATCAATTCCAAGATGAAAGCCATACTGCTTTCCGGCGACCGGATGATGATTTGGTTGTTTCGGACATCCGTATTGATAGTAACGTCCGACATAATACCGGATTTAATGAGCCGTTGCCCTTCCGCTCCTTGGACTAAAAGTTCAAATGCCGGGACTTTTCCGTCGGTTGCCCCGCCGGTAATCGCCTGCGTAACCGTTTGCTGCACGTCGGGCGCCAGCGAGTGTTTGAGTTGCCGCATCTGCATCTGCAATTTCACGCCGGAGTCGGCAACATCAATTTCGCGGAGAATGAGTTTGACTTCTTCCAAATCATTCGGGGCGGCCTGCACGATCAAAGCGTTCGTTCGCGGTTCGTGAAAAAGTTGCAGCCGGGCAATGAAGCCGGACAGGCCAACCGGAGCGGGAAATGCACCGTTCAATACGGTTCGGGCCTGTTGAGCGGAAATATGTTGGAGTTTGAAAACATGCAGCCGGGAATGTTCCGTCGCGGCCGGTTGGTCGAGCGTTTCGATGAGTTCCCTGGCCGTATCCATCGCTTCGCCCCAGCCGACGAGCATCATGGCGTTCGGAGATGTCATCGGGATAATTTGGACCGCACCGGGAATCGTTTGAAAAACAGCATTGTATATTTGCGGAAGAACAGCACCCAGCGATACATTATTGACGTGTTTGAGATGCACGACTTCGATTTTCGGGCGGTTGAGTTTGCTCAATTCTTCGATTTGCCGAATCATTTCGATGAATCGGTTAAGTCGGGGGCCTTCCGCTTCGACAACGATGAGGTCAAGCAACGGAATGCTGACAAAGCGGTAATCGTCTGGAATACCGACGACGTTGGGACTGTCGAAGAACTGTCCGCCCATCATATTGCCCTGCATTGTCATCGGCATGCCGGTATCGAACCCGCCTTCAAATTGGTGTGCGGCTTGTCGAACAGCCGGTCGTGGCAGCGGCGGCGGCGAAGACATCGGCATCGGAATCGACGGAGAATCAGGCTCTGGATTGAGCAATCGAACGCCTTGGGAGCCTTGGGATTGATAACCCACTTGTTGGATGGAGTTGGCCAGTGTGGCGATATTAGGATTGAGCAATCGAACGCCGGTATTGTTCACAGAACCCGCAATGTGAGAATCAGAGCCCGTAACGCTAGTCCGGGCCGTCGATGCGGGCGTGCGGTAGGCCTCGAAGGCTTGCGTCAGCACATCGAGCGGCGCGTGTTGGTAGGGAATGATTTGTCGGATTTTTCCTTGCGGCGGCGGTTGGTCGATGGCGGTGATGAGGATGAAAATTTGATCGCAGAGTTGTTTATCGCCGGTGAAGAAAATTTGGTTGAATTGCGGATCGATTCGCAGCGAGGCTTGCCGATGTACATTTCCTTGTTTGACGTTGAAGGAGTATAGGAATTGGGATTCGGCCTGGAATCGTTCTCCGCAGAGTTGTCGGAGCGTTTGTTCGAGAGCGTCGATGGGAGTTCGGGTGAGTCGGTAGGGCAGGATGCCGCTGTAGGAATCTTGGCTTGCTGGTGCTTGCGCAAAGGAGCCTTGAACGGCGCAGAGCAACAGGAGCGTGCAGAGCAGCGTACGTTTTGGGTTGAAGTACGGCATGGAAAAGGATGAGGAGGGAAGCATCGGCGATGATACCAGCACCGAACCGAATGGTATAGATTTTTCTCGCAGGGGGCAAGAGCAGTTTTCGCCTCGGCACGGACTTGACTTGACCGAAAGATAGTGTAAAATCGTGTTTGCGCTTGCGGGAATGGCGGAATTGGCAGACGCGCCAGGTTGAGGGCCTGGTTGGGGCAACCCAGTGGAGGTTCAAGTCCTCTTTCCCGCATTCTATGCCTCCCTTTATTTATGTCTCTATTTGAAGTTGAAATTAAGTTCCAACTCCATTGTCTGGCGGACTTTGAACGCCAACTACAACAACTGACGAATGTTCCCTTCGGCGAACAGGTTGCAGAGTCCGACGTTTTTTATCAGCATCCCTGTCGGGACTTCACTCAAACCGATGAATGTCTCCGCTTGCGAAGCCGTCTTTTGCCCTATGGAACCGCCGAGTATTCGCTCACGTACAAGGGGCCGAAGTTGGATTCCAACACGAAAACGAGACGGGAAGTTGAAATACCGATTACGGTCCCGGAATTAGTCGAAAATATGCTGACGGCACTCGGTTTTCAAGAGTTTGCCTGCGTTCGCAAAACCCGGCGGCGGTTGGCTCTGGCAATGAATAATCGTGCGGTCGAAATCGTGTTCGACACATTGCCTGCCTTGCCGGAATCTCGCCGGTATTTTGTAGAAATCGAAACATTAGCAGGCGAACAGGACCTCGCGGAGTGTCGAGCACTTGTTTTGGACATTGCCCAACGGTTGGGATTGACGGAGCCTATTAGGGATAGTTATCTCAAATTGGTGCAGAATGCCGAATCGCTTCCCCCTGTGTGAGGAAAATTGCGAGAGCGCGACCAAACCAATTTTGAATACGCCCTCTGCTGCCCCGCAATAACTACCGAAGCGGAATATGCTGCAATAACGGTTGCAAACCAGACGTCAACGGAACCGTCGGAGCACTGTCGGGAGCAAATATCGACATCAATTCATAATAACTCACCGTCCGACGATTACTCGGCAATCGAACCCAAAGCGATGGAACGGGATTCGTGCCTACCTGATAATACATAAAAATATCTTCCCAATCCTGATACGCCCAAAAATCAAGACCCTCCGCCTGCAATCGAAAATGCACCGCACTCTCCGTAAAGGGAACCGCCGGCATCGAAGTATTCTGAAGAGACTCCGCCGCCGTATCCGGTCCAACCCTTAACAAAAACCGATCCACACAACGATGAAACAGTGCCGTTTCAATCAAACCGTCCTGTATGCTAAAATGTCCCTCCGCATAGTTCCCCTCCGCTCCAAATACCGCCCGCTGAATAACCAAGTTGGTAACCATCCCCTGGATGCTAAAGTCCGTGTAAGAACCGGCAAGCGGAGCAAGCGGAAAATTTTGGAATACGGCCTGCTCAAGCCGAATCGTTGCCGACTCTGCCCTGTTGCCTGGTATTGCATACGACATTTTCCCCTGAAAGGAACCGCCGGAAAAATTCTTGAACGGCAAACAAAATACCGCCGCCAAATCGCACGGAATCGCCTGGCTGCCCGACTGAAATGATACCGTCAATCCCTGCTGGTCGGCAAACGCAAACGAGAGCCGTTCCCGATGTTCCCCCGCAATGTCTGAAATCCCGCGGATTTGAAATGCCCAATCCGAACGGATGCCATCCGGCATTCGATAAAGGTTTCCCTGCACGGATTGAAATAGATCGACTTGGTTGGGCGAATTGGCGATGCTGTATTCGCTTCGGACGGCAACCTGCTCGAAGACGAATTGCACCGGAACTTCGGAGAGGGAGTTGATTCGGGCAAAGATTTTTCGCAGCATATTTTGAACGAGCAGAGCGGAATTGTCGCCGGGATAGTCCTTAAAATCCAAGACCGAAATGGGCACGGAGATTTGCCAAAACCAGTCATCGGAGGAAAATGCCGGAAGCAGGCCGTCGATAAGCGGGGCGGCCAAAGCGGTCAGGCCGATATGTTTTTGCTCGTTGGAAGGCGTTGCGATACCGGGAAAGGTTTTGGCCCGAGGCGTGTTGGTCATTCGGCAAATGTCGACGTATTTGGCTTGGAACAGGGGATATTGGGCGGATTCATCGAGTACTTGGACGTGGTGTAGTCGGACGAGTTTCGGCGAGCGGAATTCGACGGTTTGGATGTTCCAGTGTAGTCCTGTTTTTTGGGAAAGGGCGAGTTCCCAATTTTGGGTATGGTGGGGCATTTTGCGGACGGCGATAGTGCCGATGATGCCGAGCGTCAAAATCGGGCCGAGCAGATAGAAAACCAAGAGCAGAATGAACCGCTGTGTTTGTTCGTGTAGTTTCAATTTTTCAGGCGAGAACGGGAAGCGCGAGCCCCCCGGTGGTCGTTCATTGTCGATTCCCACTGGGGGGCTAACACCCTCGTTCCTTCGCAATTCTGTTGGGACACCTCACCGGCTCGCTTGCCGTATCTCATTCACCTCGCGGACCTGCGTCAGAAATCCTTCAATTTGTGTGTGGACGCCTGCGGTTTGGCGAACGGCCAAACTCAACGTTTTGGCATGTGCTTGAATTAATCCTTCCCCGTGCGGTCTGTTACCAACCCAAGAGTTCGGCTCAATGATAGCCGGGATGATTTCGATTAAACCGTCGGAATTTTTTATGTCGCCTACGTAATAAATCTTGACGAACAATTCTCCTTGCGTCTGGTGTTTCGTCGTGATATGGAGTTCATCCCCGTTCACGACATAAATGAGTCCGAGCGGATCGAGAATTAAATCCAACACGGTTCGCAGCCGCAAGTGAATTCCATGTCCTTGGGGGATATGAACCAAAGTTTCTGTTGAAACATCAATGTCAGTTACACATTCCATGAACCACGGAATATCCATCTGTCCGCAGAATATGTTCAATACCTCTTCGAGCGGAAGGGGCGACTCGATATTCAGTGCGACGGGTATTTCGAGTTGCTGTAGGATTAGTTGTTGCCGTATTTGCGATACGTCTTCTTCGGTCGGTCTTAAATGTTTTTGACGGATATTATAAATCTGCACAGCGACGTCCTCCATAACCCGTATGTTTGGATCGTCGGGCGCGAACAATTTCGCTTTTTGGGCCATGTGCAGTGCTTCTTCGTAACGCTGTTCGTTGAGCAATTTGGGAAAGTCTCTGAACATTGCGGATAGGTGTTCTTGTTTGGATTGCATTTTTTGTTCCGCTGTCAGAACGTGCTTGTCCGCCGCGAGTACACCCTGTAGTTCGAGTTGGAGTTTGTTTATTTCTGCTTGGATTTCAGCGGCAGTCCTTGTCATTTCCTGGGCTGCAGCAAATGTTGCCGAGACGACGAAAAATGCGAGTACAAGGGTTGAAATTTTCCAGTTTGATAACATTGTTTTCATATTCGTATTGCGGTTTCCATACCGTTCGCGGCGTAGTGTACTGGTTTTCCCAATCAGAGTCAAGAGCAATTTTTGCCGTTTCAGCATCGCTGGGTGTCTGTAAAATCGGCATAATCCGGGAAACCTTCCCTTTGGCGGTGTCTGTATAATAGGAGGACGCTCTTCGCGACCGCTATATGAATGAGAACGATGTCCGAATCACAGAATTGGTTCACGCCCGTCTGCACGACCTCGTCCTCTTCGCCAAGCAATGGAAACACGCCAATGCCGAAGATGTCGTCCAAGAAGCCTTTTTGAGACTGATGAAACAAAAAGTCTTTCCCAATAATCCCATGGCCTGGCTCCTCACCACCGTGCGGAACCTGTCCAACAACGAACTCCGTTCACGTACCCGACGCAAAAAACGCGAATTTGCCGTACAAGAGAGCAAAGGCCTCTTCGACGTGCCTGAATCCGAACAAAAAGAAGAGGTCGAACGTATGATCCAAGCACTCGAATCGCTTGCTTTGACATACCGAGAAATCATCGTTGCCAAGATTTGGGGCGGCCTGACCTACGAAGAGATTGCCGAAATGACGGCCTCTTCGCGGAGCAGCGTGCATCGGAAATATCAAGAAGGTATTCGGATGTTGGGAGAGATGTTGACTGAGACGCAAGACGACACAGACCCGTATCGGTAAGATATGGGCCCCCTGGCTTACGCCATAGGCTCTGTGAACTGTTGAAATACAACCATGAACACCATAGAACACAAGTTATCCGCATTGAAACCCGTTGGCCAGCCCGAATTGGCTCGGCGGATTTTAGACACACACCACCGCCGACGGCAGCGGCGGCGCGATTGCTTCGTCGCATTTGCCGGCCTCCTGACCGGCATTGCCGCGACACTCGTGGTTGTGCTGTCTTTGCCGGGTAAGGTAGTCGAAGTTTCCTCGGTGCAATACGTTTTTATAAATGAGCAACCGAATGATAGAGCCGGTCATGCCAGCGCAAGCCGTAATCCTGACGCGAGCACTCCGTCGGTCCCACTGGACTTCGGCGTGCGTCGGAACGATGATATGAATCCCGATTCCATTGACATCGAGGCGTGGATTGCCCGATATGAAAGGCTATTTCGGCACCGTCGCGAAACGGCCAGCCGATTTGTTGTGATACCCCAAAAACCGCCGATATTGCCTGAAGGCGTGAGCCTGTGGGAGTACCGGCAGAGCCTGTTGGAAAAACTCCAGGTGTAAACTCGGCAACTGCCCTTCCCCTAATCCTCCTCCCCCTAACCCCCCTCCCTAATCCCAATTACCCCCATGAAACGACTATTATTCCTGCTCCTTTTCGCCTTGCCGTTCACATTGCTCGGCGAAGAAGTCCCACGCCCAGCCGTCGATACCTTTCGACCAATCCCCCCATCATGGCCGAGTGAACGGCCCGAAGGGGTTACCGGATCGTACCGCAAACTGACCGTGTCGCCACAACTCCTGCCCGACCCGATGCTCCGCTATCGGCTGAACATCTTCGCCACGGAAAAAGAAACCGGCAACGCTTATCCGCTCCATCTTGCCGCCCAAAAAGAGTTTAATTCTCGGCTTGAGCAAGCAATGAGAGGATTATACCCATCCGACGAATACCTGAACCTCGAACCCGAAAAACGGAACGACTGGCGTGAGTTAGAGCGGCTACGCTTCAAACGATTTCCGCTGTATTTCCATTGGTCTCGCGAATCATATTCGGAAATCACCGCAGAAGACGAAGCAAGGCTCTACCGCAGTTTGGAAAGAGTTTATTCGCTTTTGGAAAAGGCAAGCAAGCGAACCCACTTTGATTGGAGCGATGAGTACCAATATGCGGGCATTGCGACGCTTCTCGAGCCGATCCAGGAAGCCCGAGCCATTTCGCGGTACTTGGCCAGCAAAGCCAACTGGGAAATCCGTAATGGAGACTATGATTCGGCACTCCGCACCATCCGCGTCGGACTTGCCCAGGCAGATCATATTTTGGAATCACAGCCCACCAGTTTTTTGGTCGGCATGCTGGTGGGAATCGCCATCAAAGGAGCGATGTACGAGCAACTGTTTCTCCTTTCGGCTCAACCCGATGCGCCGAATCTGTATCCGGCATTGATGCAAATCAGGATCGATGAAAGAGTTTGGATCAATGCCATTCAGTCAGAAACGCATTGGCTTTTTTCGCAGTACCACGCCGACGCATTTTGGGCATCGCTGGATAGCCTTTCGCCGGAGCAAGCCAAAACGCTGCTCGACGATTTATTTGCATTGGTCGTCGGTGCTGGCGACGTTGTTGCGGCCAACGAAGAGGCCGCAAGCCTTTTTATGACGATGATGAACCTTGTCAGTTATGTGCCGGCACGGAATCGGCTTTTACAAAAAGGATTTTCCGAACAGGAAATCGAAGCACGGACAACGTATCAGATCGTTGCTCCCTTTGTTTTTGAAGAACTTAAGCGGACGTATGATTTGATGCTTGTCGATGCGTCGATGCCGGCTGGGGAATCGCGGACGGCAATCAACTTTGAAGAATCCGTGGAGTTTGGCCGTTCAAATTATGCAGCGGATTATCTCATTGCCTTGCTTGCCCCGGCAACGAATGCGGCCCGAAATGCGTTTAATCGCCAGCAGCAGACTTTAGATTTGCTGAGAATCGTGCATGCGGTCCGTTACTATGCGGCGGTGCATGACGGAAAACTGCCGACATCGCTCGACGAGATTACGGAACTTGCCGTTCCGAAGATCTGTCCGGTAACGGCAACGCCGTATCAGTATCGCGTCGAAGGCAATACGGTGATCATTGACCATATGGAGGCTTCCAGCCGTGCGCGGCTGGAGTTCAGAGTGGAGTAGGAGTCCAATCAGAGCCGCAATCGTTAACATTAACCCCCCATAACACCCATGAAACACATCATCCCTTTACTCATTTTAGCCATTTCCCTTCCCTTGCACGCAAGCGAGCCGCATTGGAAACACTTCGTCCAAGAGGATACCCTCCTCATCGCTCACGTCGATTTGCATAAAATCGATGTCACGCAGGCCCTGCAAAACAATGCCCAAATTGCGGAAACCATTTTGGCGACGTATGGATTCAACGCGGCTGTCAGCGATCGCTCACGGGAGACGCTCGTGCAAGCCTTTATCCCCTTTGCCGAACTGGGCAAAAAATATCTGACAGATACGCTCGGCATTCGGGAAGCGTACATTGTCGTAAACCTTCGGTTTTCCGCTCAAACTGCGGTTACGGTCATCTTGCCGCAGTCAGGCACGATCAAAGTGGAAACGCTCAAAGCCGGTATTGCCCTGGGACTTCCAAATGACACGCTCAAAGTGGTGAGTACCGAAGATGACCGGTTCATCGTGATTGCCGGCAACGGTCCAGATGCGATTACCGACGAAGAATGGAGCCGGAATTTGGCACAAATCATTCCGCCGACTCCCGCGGAGCGGCCTGACTTTGCCGAGGCATTCAGAGCGGTCGAAGGGGCTCCGATCCAAATCGCAGTCGCCCTGCCCGACTTCTCCCGAAAAGTGATTCGTGATACCGCTCCGAGACTGTCCGGTCCGTTTAGCACACTGGACATCGTTACGCCCCTGTCCAGTTTGCGGTGGAAAACGGTCGGCATTGATCCGGCAGCGTCGACGCTCCATATTACGGCGGCGATGATGACCGAACTTGCCGCAACGAATACCCGACACGGCTTGCAGGAAGCGTTGACGCTTTACATCCAGCAGGGAATCAAGGAACTCGAAGTGCTGCCCGATGATTTTACGATCAAATCGTTGCTGCCCATTCTCAAAAATCGGGCGGATTGGATTCATTCGTTGCTGATCCCCAAACAGGAAGGCAACAATTTGGTGTTGCATTGGGAAAAGCCGCAATTCGACGAAATGCTGGAATCGGCAATGCCGGCAATTACGCTGTTAGCACAAACCGAGGCTGACAGGATGCAACGGCAGCCATGTGTCAACCATATGCAGCAGTTTGCCTTGGCGTTCCATAACTATCACGATTCGAACGGCTCTTTTCCACCGGCATACACCGTCGATGACGACGGAAAACCGCTGCACAGTTGGCGGGTGCTGGTTTTGCCTTACATTGGGCAGTCGGGACTGTATCATTCAATCCGTCTCGATGAGCCGTGGGACAGCGAGCACAATAAGCAGTTCCATGACAAGATGCCGGCGACTTTCCGGTGTCCGGTGAGCAGTATAGGCGATCCGAACCGCGATACGGTCTATTGTATGGTCGTCGGAACGGAAACGATAGGCGTTCCTGACGGCAAGGAAATGTCTTTTCACGGAATAACCGATGGGACGTCGAATACGATTTTGCTGGTTGAGCGTAAAACGCCGGTTTGTTGGATGGAGCCGGTGGATGTGCTTCAGGCGCACGCGTATTTGGGCGTGAATCAGCATGCAGACGGCCTTGGTTCAGAGCATATTGGCGGCGTGGTTGTTGGTTTTGCCGATGGTTCGGTGCGTTTTATGCGGGAGGGCATACCTCTCGATGTGTTGAAAGCCTTCCTGACACGGGCGGGCGGTGAGAGCGTATGGGCCAGCGAGTTTTTGGAATTTGCGAGGTAGGCCGTAGGTAGTTTACACGTTCATCCGTGCGACCCAGCCGCAAGACACGCAAAAATACCCGCAAGCGACGCTTCCTCGGCTTCGCTCGCGGGCGAAAAACCCAAATCGCAAAGCGTTTGCGTCGTAATCGGGCTAATGCTCACCAATCGCGTCCGATGAAGCAACTCGCCAAACAAATTGACCAGCGAACGGGCAATCGCCGAACTCGTTACCGTGATGCTGTCAATTTTCCCCTGCCGAAGCAACTCCGCAATTTTCGGGTCGGCCTGCGTTCGGTCGATACTCCGGTACACCGCAACTTCAGTTACACTGCCGCCGGACTCTGTCAGCAACCGTTTGAGCACATCACGCCCCCGACTTGCCCGAAGATGCAAAAACCGTTTGCCCTTCTCGGTTTCCGGCAACAAGGCTTCCGCGAGGCCTTCCGCCGTAAATGCTTGCGGGATGACATCGGCATGCCGACCAATGCGTTCATACAACGCCAAATCCGTACCGCTGCCGACGACGGCGATGGGGATATTTGGTATTCCCTTTGCCGGAAGGTCGCGGAGAACGCTGTCTATCTGCAACCTTCCGGTTGCGGCTTTGACTTGCGGCTCTGTTAATTTCCCTTCGAGCCGATCAAAAAACGCGTGAATCCCGTTGCTGCTCGAAAAAATGAGCCAATCGAACTCATTTTGCTGCAATTTTTGGAGAACATCATCGGTTTCCTGCCAAGATTCGGGCGGCAAAATATCGATTGCCGGTTGCAATAGGACGCGAAAGCCGAGCGATTCCAATTTTGTTTTCATCGATTCGGTTTGATGTGCAGGCCGGGTCAATAACACCGTTGGCCGTTTGTTTTCCGTACGGCTTGCGATTTTTGCCGTCAGATATTTCAGAGATTGTTGCAGGTTTTTGACTGTTCGGACATCGGCATTGCGTTGCGGCACCACGACGAGGTCGAAGTTGCCAGATATGGTATGCTGACATTGCCGAAAGGCTTCGCGGAGGAGTCGTTTCCATCGGTTGCGGACGGCGGCATTGCCGATTTTTTTGGAGACGGAAAGCCCTAATCGGCAATGCGGCAATCCGTTGGGCAGGGCGAAGAGGATGATGGCGTGATCCGCGGCGGAGCACCGTGCGGCGAAGACCTTTTGGAACTGCTCTCGGTTGAGCAGCCGATGCGATTTGGGAAAGTGATTGGTCATTACATCCGGCATCCGAAAAGGAAGCCCAGAATTGAAATCCCGGGCGGGCCAGCCGCGACACTTCCGGCTTCCGTAGATATTTCAACGCAAAAAACACTAGAAATAACTGATTTTGCTTTCCGAATCGAGTTTCACGAGCGCCTTTTTCCAATTTCTGCGTTGTCCCCAAACGCCTCGCCGGTTGCGAGTCCGTTTGCCCTTCCTGTTCTGCGTGCGAACCTTCGTTACCCTCACATCAAAGAGAAACTCGACCGCCTCTTTGATCTGCTGTTTGCTGGCCAACTGATGCACCTCAAAATAGTACGTATTTTGGTGCTCCGCACGGTGGTATCCCTTCTCCGTAACAATCGGGCGCAGAACGATCTGATAAGGCTCCAACTTCAGGTTGACCTTGGTAACATCTTTTTGTCTTGTCATAACGTATCCCCCTCAATGATTTGTGTTCGATGATTCAATTTTTTGCCGCTTTTTCAGGAACCGACGCGACGAATTTTTCGATGGCGGCCTTCGTCATAAGGAGCCGTTTCGGCTTCAACACCTCATACGCATTGATTTCCGCGACGGGCAATATCCGAACGCCCTCAATGTTGCGGAAACTTTTGTACAGATTGACATCGTACGATTCGACGGCAACCAAAACCGAGCCCTGGATTGCCAATGCCTTGATAATTGCAGCAGCATCCTTGGTTTTCGGAGCATCCGCAGACAGAGCATCAATCAGCGTAAGTTTGGAGTTGGTAATTTTCGAGGCAACTGCCATCCTGGTCGCGACTTGGAGTGCTTTTCGGGGCAATCGGTAAGACCAATCCCTTGCTTTTTTGGCGAAGATATGTCCACCGCCACGCCGCACACCGCTGCGAATATGTCCTGCCCGGGCGTTTCCGGTGCCTTTTTGTCGGTACATTTTCTTTTTATGACCTGCAACTTCCGATCGGCTTTTCGTTGCTGCCGAACCTTGACGCAGGTTCGTGCGGTACATAATGACTGCGTCATGCAGGAGTTGAGCACTGATTCGGCTGGCAATCACTGAAGGGTCAACGGCGTACGTGCCGACCTCTTTTCCTGACTTGTCGAAAACGGGGAGTTTTATACTGGGCATGGTTTGTTTGAGACGCAGCGCAAACTGCCGGAGACTGCACCGCAGTTCCAACTTTCCGAAAATTATAGTCTTTGACACGATTCCGTCAAGGATAGGGGGACGTTGGATGTGTGTTCACGTTTATGCGGGCTCGTGCCGGGTTGACATTTCGCTGCTTTTGCAATAGACTCACCGTTTCGTCCTTCCACCACACATTTCGACATTTATGAGCGATATACAGTTTGCCCGACGGTCTCACAATCGAATTTTCGTTTCCAGCCGGCCCGACCACGTCTTCGAGGGTTGGAAAGGCGATAACGAATGCTGGCTCTTCGTTTCACCGCATGACGATGATATTGCCCTCGGAGCAGGACTGCACTTCATCGCCGGTATCGAATCCGGTGTTAAAACACACGCCGTCGTTGCAACCATCGGCTCCGGCTATTGCCGACTGGAACACAAAGATACCATCGCACAAATCCGCCGCGAAGAATGTCGAAAATCGTTTGAAATTTACGGTTTACCCCCGGAAAATCTGCATCTGCTCGACTATTGGTCCACGGATATTTTGCAAAATTTAGGCCGACGTTTCACCGACAAGCCCGACAGTCCGACGGCGATTGCCGGAGCGGATGGCTTCCAAAATACGTTTACTTGGCTCATTCGGGAGGTTCGGCCAACCAGGGTATTTTTGCCTTCTCAGACGGACATTCATCCGGCCCATAAAGCGGTACACGAAGAGTTCATTATCAGCGTTTTTCATGCACAGGGCAAGATTTGGCCGGAATTGGGCGAGCCGATTTCCAAGTTTCCCCGGCTGTATGAGTATGCGACTTACAGTGATTACATAGAGCCGCCGACGCATCAGGTCAAGACGTCGCCGGACTTGTTGGAACGCAAACTCGAAGGAATTGCGGCATACAAATCGCAGGAGCAAATCGAGGCTCTCGTTGTCAATGTACGCAGTTTGGGCCCCAAGGAGTACATCCGTGAAATGGGCTTCAAACTTTTCAATCCGCAACAGTACGATGCGTTGTTTGAGTAAGGCTTGTGCCGAAATGATGATTTTGCGGATTTCCGAACAGGTCTAATCAAAACACGAACGCAACGTCCGCCAAGCGTTCGGATAGTTGGAACATCAACTCGTCCTCCGCAGGTTCGGCATCTGCCGAGTACGTTACCGAAAAACGCAAATACGCGCCCGCATTGTCCCACGGCACCGTACATATCGAATGTTCCCGAATTAAATACTGACTCGCCGACTCGGCATCCGCAAATTGCGTTCCATCGGCAAGTCCTTTCGGCGATTTGACATACAAAAAATATGTCCCGCCGGGTACTTCGCACTCGATATTGAATTGCCGAAGCGTTGCAACCAATTTTTCCAGGCGGCGGTAGTATTTCCGATTCGTCTCGGCCGGAATGCTCGAATCATCCAACGCAGCAACTGCCGCCTTCTGAATCGCCAAAAACTGTCCGCTGTCGCTGTTGTCCTTTACATCAGAAAATGCCCTGACAATATGAGCATTGCCGCAAACCCAAGCAATCCGCCAGCCGATCATATTCCATCCTTTGGAAAGCGAATGTACTTCGATCCCGACGTCCTTCGCGCCGGGAATTTGCAAAAAACTGAGCGGCGGCTGGCCGTACGTGAACATGATGTGTGCAGCATCCTGTACGACGATGAATTGATGCCGATGAGCGAGATCGATGACCTGTTTGTAAAACGATTCGGTCGCGACTTGTCCCGTCGGACTATTCGGATAGTTTAGGACGAGCATTTTGGTTCTTTGCCAAACATCCGCCGGTACAGCACTGAAGTCGGGATAGAATTGGTTTTGTTCCGTCAGCGGCAAATTGTAGATGGTTCCACCGCAGTATTGGGTATGCGTTGCCGATACGGGATAGCCGGGCACAGTAACCATTGTAATATCGCCGGGATTGATGAAACAATACGGCAACATTGCCAAGGCGGGTTTGGAGCCGATGGAATGGTTGATTTCGGCAACAGGATCAAGTTCGACGTCAAAGGTTTGTTTCATAAACCGGGCGGCGGCTTCTTTGAATTCGATGCAGCCGTTATCGGCATATCCTCGGTTTTCCGGCAGGTTGATTTGTTGTGCCATAATGCGTCGGACGTCTTCGTCGGCTATGGCATCATTTTCGCCGATGCCGAAATCGAGGAGTGGCCGATTGGGAAAATCTTTAATGGCTTGGCGTTTAGCGCGTTTGATTTTTTCGAACTTATAGATTTGGTTCGATTTTCCGTAAGAGGCACCGCCGATGCGATCGGCGAAGAGGGTTTGGAAATAGGGCTCGCTCATGGGATAGAGTGTATCCGATGCGGTGCGTTTTGGCAAGTTAGAGCGAGTTCCCTGTCCATCCCAGAAATGCCCTCATTGCAGCGATGTCGAAAAATCTACCCCTTGTTTTTTCTTTCAAAATGTGCTATACTGAAGCACACTCGCGTAGGTAGTCTGCGTGCAATTCACTCTCAAACAGGAGAATTGACATGAAAAAAGGCCTTTTTTGTGCTGTGCTGATGCTGGCCGTCTCCGCAACAGCAAACGAACCGGATTTGCTCGAAATCGTTCAAAAACACGACGAACAATGGGAAAAAATCAATTCCATCCAAACACGCTTCACGCAACACTTCGAAACGACCCTCATTTCCCGCTCCCTGCCCGGCGGTTACTGGGAACTCGACGGCAATAAAAGCAGATTTATCGCTCGACAACTCGATTGCGTCGCTAACGATCAAAACGGAAACCCTATTCCCATCGAAATAGTCGAGGATTATTTTTATGATGGAGAAAAAACACGCTTTCTGGCCGTTCCACGGGATCAATATCCCCTAAAAGAAATTCGCTTTTGTGATTATGCTGATCTAAAAGATCAAGGTGCCGATGCCGGCATTTTTTCGGATGGTTTTTATGTGCGTAAGATGTATTGGCGTTTTCTCCTGCCAAGGTATTTTTCCGTGCATACGGAAGATGATTCGCTGTCGCTCTTGGAACTGGTTCGTAAGTACCCATCGCGGATCGGGAATGTTCGCAAAAACGCCTCCGGCGATGAAATTATCGAAATAGTCATTGAAGACGATACGGATGAACACAGCCATTTCGGCCCTTGGGTCAAAACGGTATTTATCAATACCAGCAAGGGATATAGCATTGATGGTTATCGGTCTTTTACGTTGACCAAGGGGCAGCCGCCAGTCGAAATCATTGCCGAATGTACCGTCAAAGACTATGCAAAAGTCGGTGAAGAGCATTGGATTCCCGTCGAATGGTCAACTATCGTACACAATGGGGATCCTGCGGTGGGAATTCAGACGAGTACAGTGCTGGATGAATTTCGCGTCAATGACACGTTGGATTCGCGATTGAATGATTTCCGTTTTCCGAATAATTTTGTTGTGCGTGAGCCGATGAAAGACGGCTCCCGAGAGCGTGTTCATATTTGGGGCCCGGAGAATGAGCCGGTGCGTTCGTTCGATGGAAAGATGGAATTCAATCATTATTATTTGAGTCGGTGCGTGTTCAGCGAAGTCCGCAGGGGAATCAGTGCCTTGTTGGCTCAGTAATTTTGGGACGCCGCGTCGCAGGGCGACGCGACGCACGCCGGAATGACGGTTCCAAAGCAAAAAAACACGCCCTAATACACGATCGGAGTCGGCTGTTCCCGACGAGCCGTTTCGTAACGCAAACCGATTTCCATATAGTAATCCGGCCGCTCGGCAAACGCATTGAGCGTTTCCTGACTCGCAAACAGGAATATACGCCCCTGAAAACACGCCCCAAACTTGCGGTCACCGTTGACCCGTTGGTTCCGCTCGACTTTCAACACAATGTCTTCGCCCATCGCGACCGGTATGTAGTTCGCCGGATTACGAGCAAACGTTGTTAACGCCTCGAGAGATGCAAAACGGAAAAGATGTCCCTGATACATCGCACAATATGCCGGATTGCCGGTGATCCAACGCTCCTCAATACTCAACGTGACCGGACAAAACCCTTCCAAGCCGAGCGGGACTTCGACCGTCGCTTTGGCGGATGCTGCAACATCCGCTGCAATCGCTTGATTCTGCCTCATAGCCGGCCTCGGCGTCGCTTCGATCGACCGCGGCGGATTGTTGCCAGGATGCGAATGCGAAAATGAGTTCATCGGCTCCGTCGGAAACACATGGGCAACCGCCTGCGATTGCGGCTGATTCGGTTGTTGCAGCGGCGGTTGCTGGGCAAAAGGGTCCGCAAAATTGCTGGGCGGTGGGCCATGCGGAGCAGGAACTTGCGAAGGAACCATCTCGCGTTGCGGTGCCATCGGAGGCGAAGCGACAAAATTCTGTTGCGGCATGTTTTGTTGCTGTGGATGCTGTTGCGGCGGGTGTTGATTCGTCAAATGCGGATTGGACACCTGCTGCGGCGGATTCGAGGCCGGAGCGGCAGCAGGGGCCGTTGGTGCTCCCCGGTCCGATTGGATCATTTTTTGCAGAAAAGCGAGATATTCGCCGAACCTATCCGCCGGAATCACTCCCACTCGGTTGTTGATCACTTGCCCGTTCGGCCTGATAATCAGGTCGGTCGGAATGGACGTGATGGAAAACCGTTGGGCCAAGGCTGGATTTTCGGACGCATTGATTTTGACCATCACGAAGTTTGCATTCAGTTGGGCCGCGATGCTTGGTTGGGTGAAAACTTCGAGTTCCATTTGCCGGGCGGCGGGACTGTCGTTTCCGACGAAATGCAGAAAGAGCGGACGCTGTTCGCGTTCTGCTCGGGCCGATGCAATGTTAAGATCGGTTTCCCATTGGACACCCTGTGTCATAGGGGAAGCTAATTGTGCAAACGTCATTGCATAGCCGGAGACTGCGGAAAAACAGACTAAAAACGCGGCAATCCAAGCGAAAGAGGATTTCATTCGGCAACTTGCGATACAGTTTGACAAATTCAACAGGGGGGTAGTCATTGTCTTTTTATCCGGCGTGATCAAGTAATTTTTTGTCTGGAAGCCCGATGAAGGGCTTCATCCACTAAATCGGCCGTTCGGATAAAAGAGTTTAGATAAAGTTTGCGGGAAATGCCGAATTTGCCGCAAATTTCTGTCAGATCCAATCCGCGGGATAAACGCAGGCACACTGGCTAGAGCGTATTTCAAATTACTCTGGGCAAAAAACCGTCATCCCGGCGCAGGCCGGGATCCAGGCATCACACGCAATGTCTGGATTCCGGCTTGCGCCGGAATGACGAAAACGAGTCAACACCAATTCGAGAAACGCTCTAACGCTCCGGCGTCATGCGCTCCGGCCGTTCGGCCCGATACAACGCATACACGTCATTCTCGTATTCCAACACCAACGTCGTATGACTCGGCATTTCATGCGACTGTGCACAAATGATGTAATCAAATCCATACTTCGCTTGCAATTCGGCAATCTCCGATTCCGTTTTGGCATTCAACAACGTCGTCAAAAGGCGATCCGTCATCGTTTCGCCCTCCTCGTTTTTGTAGCGAAAAAGTTCTTCCATAGACCGTCGCCACACAACAATCGACGCTGCATCCTGCGGAATGTTTTTCCAAACGCCAACATCCGCTCGCCGAGCATGCCATTTGAACGTTTGCCCATCACGAGGAATCCAAAACTTGGCCGTCCTCGGCGTGTTGGCTTCGATCCATTGACACATATCAATCCATTCCGCAGCGGCCCGCCTGCCATTCGGGCCAACCGGCTCCGATCGGCAATGCACCGCATGCGTCCGCAAGTCCGCATACTTCGGCATCGCCGTCAACGGAGCATAAAAGACGATTGTAATAAAAAACAAGGCAAGGGCCAAAGCCGGAACCCTAAACACAAACAATTTTTGCAGCCAATAAAGCGAGCCGAAAAATACCAGCAACGTAATCGCCCAGGGAACTGTCGAATCCGGCGGCGACAATTTGAGATAAACAAAGCAAAGATATGTTACCGTAAAATACGTTACCGTCTTGACTGCCAAGATGCACAGCACGACTGCAAGCGAAGGAATCGACGCGGATTTGATTCTTTTGACGTGCAGCAAACAGAGCCGCATTCCGCCAATCGCAATGCCCATCGGGACGGCAATGTCGGCCAGACGGAACCAATAAAACCGCAACAGCGTTGCCGATAGTTCCCGATTGTCCCGCAAGCCATACGCCAAAATCATCCCGATTGCCGCAAGCACAAGCGTTCCCCAAATGAAGCCGTTGAACAGTCTGAGCCTTCTGCCGCCGGTTATTCGGCAAAGGAATATCCAAACGCAGGTCAGCAAAAGGAAGCGTAATAGGAATGAATCGCGGAATTCGTATGGTACGAGATGGTGCGGCAGACGGCCAAAGACATAAATTTGATGGGCCTGCCGGACAACTTCGCCGCAGGCACCGGCATCGAGCATCAAGCCGGGAATGAGTCCGCAGAGAGCGATGAGTCCGCCGATGACGAGGCCGATCCAAGGGAAGTTTGCGCTCCTGCCTGGAGACGGCGATGCCCGGCGTCCCCGGCTTCTTATTGTTTCCTGGACGAAGAGCACCCCGGCGATGAGAGTTGCCCAACCGCCGACGAGTACGTGAAAAGCACAGGCAATGCCGAGGAAGATACCGGCTTGATTCCATCGTCTGTGCAAAATCGCGGCAAGGGCGAAGAACACGAAGGGATAGGCCAGCGATTTTCCTTCGATACCGCCGATAAGCCATTCTCCGGCCATGTTGAAGGATTCGATGTAATAGGCGAGGGCCAGGGCGGTGGGAACAGCGACCCAGCGGATGGGAATGAGGGCGGAACTCAAGCGTTGCCAACTCCAGGCGAGGAGTGTCCAGGCGACGATTCGTCCTATCCAGGCCATCGTGGTGGGGTGGCAGAAAAACGAGAGCCAACCGAAGGCGAAATAGAAGGTCCAATGAGCATCACGGCTTTCGAGAAAGGGATCGCTGGGGATCCAATCGGGATTCCAGTAATGGATGGCTTTGCTGATATAGTGAGTTTCGTTGAGGTCGGGCGTTTTCCAGGCACCGAACGTGAAGAATACCGCGAAAATAGCGGCGATTTCGAGGAATGTTTGTAGGCGTTTTCGAGAACGGCTCATTGGCATAATTTCATTATACCAAACGCAAATGGAGGCGTGGTCGGCACCGCCCTGACGAAGCGTTTGGCGTCTCTTCGGGCAGTTTGTCGGCGGGACTATTGTTTTCGCCGATATTTATGCCTGGTGCGAATTAAATCGGGAAGAGCGGTGGCTTGTTTTATACCTTGTGCCATTCGTGGGCATAAATCGCCGTTGCGGAACTGCCTATTTGGCAAAACGTCCTCTTTTTGATAAAATGGGCAGTCTGAAGAGGACCGTTGAGAGCCAGAATGTGCAAAGAGTGTAAGGTAAGAGTCGCCATTCTCAAAAAAAGGGCATGGCATTGTTAACCCAGACATCGAACACCTAGATAAAGGAGCACGAAAATGAGCACCACCGAAGCAAGCGAGTTGCCGATTCAACCGTCCCGCGAGCAGCCATGCTCCAATTTTCACGCCTTCTGCTCGCTAGTGCTGCCCGGCTTGGGACAACTACTCCAAAAACGCACCGGAACCGCTGTCGGATTCTTCCTGCTGTTCATTTTGAGCGGATTCCTGCCGCTACTCATCGTCAGCCTCCTTTTTAGAGATCGCTTTTCGCATGCAACACTATGGGAACATATTCTACACATCGGCATTTTTGGCGTACTCTTTTTCCTGTTTGTCGCCGCAATCACTTGGTCGGTCTTGGATGCCGCCCACGAACAAAAAGAAAAAACGGAAGAAAAACAGAAACATCGTTTTCTCTTCACGCCCTGGACAATTGTTGCCGCTATTCTCGGCTTCGGCATTTTGATCTTCCTGTTGTTCCCCTTTTTTCCAACGGCAAGCGAAGCAGCAAGGCGGATGCAATGCACCAACAACTTGAAACAAATTATGCTTGCCTTTCACAATTATCATGCCGAGCATGGTCATTTTCCGCCTGCTTACACAGTTGACGAAACCGGCAAACCGTTGCACAGTTGGCGGGTGTTGATTTTGCCTTATGTTGAACATAACCGTTTGTACGAACAAATCCGATTGGACGAACCGTGGGACAGCGAGTATAATCGGCAATTTCATTCGGAGGCACCTGCTATTTTTCGCTGTCCGAGTGCTCTATCTGGTGAGCCTGATTTTGTACCAGCGTCGTCGGGCAGTTTTTATTCGGTCATTGACGGTGCGGAATCGGCATTTTTCGGTTCGCAACCGAGAATAAAAGATGAAATCGAAGAGGGACTTTCTAACACCATTTTTTTGGTGGAGCGTCGCGTGCCGGTAAATTGGATGGATCCGTCGCGTGAACTATCATTTGCCGTTGCCGTTGGGGGAGTGAATGTCGATGCGATGGGCATTAGTAGTTATCATCCGGGCGGTGCCAGTGTTGCTTTTGGCGATGGCAGTGTTCGTTTTATTACCAATGCTATTGATGCGGAAATACTGCGGCAGGTCTTGATTCTTCACGAGACGGAGTCGCGATTTTAGCGAGTGTTTCGAATTTGTTCTGGATAAAAAACTGTCCAACGCAAAAATGGACTCGCACCTACGGTTCCAGCAGTTCGTTCTCCGAAAGATAAAGCCGAATCTGACGATGCACCGGCTGACTTTGATAAACAAACAAACAATCCGACGGCACATCGAACACGACAACTCCACCAAAAGGCAATATCGCCAACTCCTCCTCCAAAAATTGATACCGATGCACCTCCATTCCCATTTTCTGCGGCTGTCCCGCCGACTGTGCCGTCGTGATTTCCAACGTCTGATGATCAATAATCCGATACGCAAGTGCCACCGAATCAACCGATGCCAATATCTGTTCCAACACATCATTGACCGTCCCATCATCGCTCCGCACCGATGCCCGAAGGGATGCAAATGACACCAATTCCCTATGAAGCGACCGATGATCCACCAAAATCGTCAGGCCCGTCTGCTCCTCCAACTGCCGTACCAACAGAGCCAAAGGCACCGGCTGGTAATGATTCAACGTCATCGGCTCCATCACGCGGTCCCAACCAAACGCCTCCGGCGCAATCCGCTCCGCCGACCAATCCGTCTGCGGCGCAAGTTGCCGAACGAGACGAAGTTGCTCCAAAAGCCGAATGATTTCATCGCATATGCGAACCGGACTCTTTCCGGCGACATTCGTTGTTTGCACGACGTGCAATTTTCCGTCCGGCAACACCGCGATATTGCCATCGGGAACGACGAGTTTTTGAATCATCTCGGCAACGTTGCCGGTAATATCAGATACGTCGAAGAGCAATTCGACGTTGTCGGTTGTTTGGGGATAAATGAGTATTTGCCGATCGGTCACAGTCCATTGTAAATTGAGCGTTGCGAGCGTTTGGGTCAGAATATCGCCGACGGTCATTTCGCGGTACAGCCCGCTGACGGGCGTTTGGGCCGACAGGCCGTGGGCCTTCATTTCGTCGATGTCGAGCGTCATCGGAATGTCTGTCAGTTGGGAAAGCACACGGACAAAGGCGATCAAACTCTGTTGGTCGAGATGGAATTCGTGAATCGGCCACGAAAGGCGAGCGTACACAGAGCCAAAATCGTCGTTTTCGGAGCCGTAATCGAAAAATTGCGGAGTCTGGCTTTCGTCAGAAGGCAAAATATCGTCATTCTGACGCAAGCCGGAATCTAGCGGAGTATCCTGCGAGTCGCTCGGCTGGATTGCATTCTCCGCCGGAATGGCGGGATCAAGTTCGGGCGGATTCGGCGATTGCGGCTCCGTAAACAATTCGTCGGATTGCGGAGGCAACTCGGCTGCTTCGCAATCTTCCGGTTGCGGCTCGAAAAAAGGCGGTTGCGGCCCTTCTGTGAGGGTTTCCGTTGCCGGATTGTGAAATATCATCAGGAATCCGAGCGTTGCGAGGAGGCATACCGACAGGGCGATGAGGATATTGAGTAAAATTTTTCGGGTTTTGAGCTCCTTATCGGACGCGTCAGGCAACGGAAGCGTATTGAGGAGCATTGAAGAACTGCGGATTTCTTCATCGGGACTGGGTTTGATGATCCCGGAGGCGGTTTCGTGAGTGAGAACATCGGGAAATCGTTTGTTGACGGGAACTTTTGGCGGCAACTGGACGATTTCGGGGCGTTGGATGGAAACCATACTACCGCATTTTGGACAGGGCATGATTTTTCCGACCAGTCCTTCATCCTTGACAACGAGTTTGGCTTCACAAGTCAGGCAAGTGCATGTGAACATGTGATTCGCTTCCTTATCTCCTTATTGGTACAGGGCATTATACACCGTAGAGAATGGGTTCGCTAGGGGCAGCCCGATTCGGCAAAACTCCGCCCCGGCTCGTGCGTTCGCCCGGCCAAAAACTGTAGGGTTCTTTCCTTTCGCCGCCATTTCCGGTAAAATCGCTGTGCTATGAAACACCTGCTTCCCTGTAATTGCGGCCGATCCATTGAAGTCCAGCCCAGCCAAGCCGGACAGACTATCTCCTGCACCTGCGGAAAAAGTTTGCAAATCCCCTCAATGCTGCAAGTCAAAGCACTGCCCGTCGCACGGGATAACTCCACAGAAAAAATTGTCGAAAAAACCAAAAAGCCCGGAAATCCCTACAAGTCGGCAATCATTATGTGCTTGCTCGGAATTGCATGCTCCGTGCTCTGGGGGATTTTTTGGACGCTTGGCCTGGGAATCCTCTATGTGTTTTATTGCGGACTGACCGGAGCCTTTTTTATGACATCCCTTGCCCTGGCAATCAGACATTGGGCAAAATCGCCGCTTGCCGAAGATACCACTTTACGCAGGAAATTTTTCGTCCTTGGAATCGCGATGCTGTTTCCCGCATTTTTCCTGTCGGCATACCTCTATGAATGGCAGCCGCATCCTCGATTCGTTTCCCTAAAAAGAGTCGAATTTTCCTACGGCTCCTTCCAACGGCCGTTGCACCAGGATTCGACGCCGATTCCGATGTCGGAGCACCAAATCCTTTGGATGACGGACGAAAACATCGACCAGATGATGCCGATGGAATTGTTCTTTTATTTCCGAACGCTGGAGTCGCCCGCGTTCAGTTATAATTTCCAGGACAACTACGAGGCGGTCAAGGATACTTACCGTATTTGGATAACGACAAACATCATTTTGTATATTCTTGCGTTTTCGGGTATCGTGGTATCGTTTTTTCTACCTCGGCAGACGGCCATCGTAACCGGCTGGAGCGGCAGCGATTGGCGGTGAAGCGGAGCCGTCGCCGTCATCGGGAGCGTGTTGCTTCTTGTACTGGGCAAAAGTTGAATATGCTCTAACGTGCAGAATAAAACCGATTCAAGTTCACTCCGCCGCGAAACTCCTCTTCCAAAAGTTGCAGCCGATTCTCCAAATGCTCGATACGACGTTGCAATAGCGGAACAAGATTTTCGTCCTCCAACGCCCTTTTTTGACGCGGAACGCTCGGATAACCCAAATGACGGGAAAGTGCAGAAAATAAAAGCACCGGATCACGCTTGCGAGATGCAAAAGCAATTCGGCCTTCCCGTTCGCCAAAAAGTACGGTAACTTGGTGCTCCAAGTTGTGCGGCCGATTCTTTATTCGATAGAATTCGCTCCGATAAAAAATCATTTCCGCAAGGTCAACGAGGCCAATTTGCTTGCGTAAAATGGTCAGCCAATTTTTCCAATCTTCGTTGTAAGCACTGTCTTGGATCAGCGTATCCAAGCCGCGAATGTATCCGAGTCGGTTTCGGCAAAGCGTTTCAAATTGATAAAAGAATAAACCCTGAATCGGCGGCGTTTCGCTTCGGTACTTTGCTTCTCGGGCAAGGATTTCCAGGGCGATGCGGATGTCAAATCGGCTATCTTCCCGTTCGCTTTCGGCCACGATGAACGTTTGAAAAGGCGTAAAATAATGGGCAATTTGCCGCATTGCCGAGGAGAGCATCCCGGTATGTTTCAAGTCGGTCAGGAGAAATTCGATTGCCATCGGCAACTGAACGGTCGCGATGAGTTCGGAGCGGATCGCGGTCAGAAATTCTTGAGCGGAATAGCCGTTTTCAATGCGTTCGCGAAAAGTCTCAAAAAAAAATGCTTGTTCGATGTATTCTTCCAAGGGCAAAGACATTGCGGACTATTATACACGGGAAAAACGGCATTGCAAATGCGCAAGAGCGGGGGGTGTTAGCCCCCCGGTTTGATTCACCAACCTACAGTGTCATCCAATCCCAAACGAGCGTCAGCCAACCGCCTTGGGCCGACGCGAATTGCGGTATGAGTTGGCCTGTTCCTGCCCATTCGCCGCCCAATCCCAACGCTTCCGCTTCATAACGTTGCGGCAACACTCCCAATCGACGCTGCAAATACGAACGAATGATCGTTTGCGTGGCCGAAAGCGATACACCGCCATCCGGCCTGTAACCCGTCGGGAACGCCTCCGCTTCCGTCTGTTCCAACACGATGAACGAACGGCCATCCCGCTCTTCCCGTTTGATTTGGTACTCGACCGTTATCGTAAACGACCGGCCAGCATTATCCATCACTTGAATATCATTGAGCCGAACAACAACACGAATCTTGTCGTCGATAAAGAGCACATCAACCGGAGCCCTGGTTCCGAACGAAACCTTCGCCGGCGTCTCGTCCGATTGCCGTTCTAAAAAGGCCGGCGGCTCATCAAAAAATTCGCCAACCCGCTGGGCAAATCGCTCTTCGTCAATCATTCGGCCTGCTAACGCAATCGTCAGCATATTGTTGAACGCGGACTGGTGTACTTGGACGGCCAATCCGTTGGTTTGCGGCGTTTCCGGGGCGGGCACAGGGGCCGACGGTTGATACGCATTACCCAGTTGGATAGACCAATCAATGTACTGCGGCGTGCTCGACAGATTCCAAACACGCGGGAACAGGCCCGTTTGGGTCAACATATCGCGGATTTTTTGGTATCGCTCGTTGATTTCAGCAATGTTGGTATCAATCCGTTCGTTCATTTGGGTGGTCATTCGGCGTTCGGCACGCCGCGAGGCTTCGGCGAGCGAATCTTCGCGTCGGCTGTCAATTTGGCCGCGGGCGACCAAGCGAATGACCGGGCCGGCATTGATTCGGACATCGGAAATTCGAGCATTAAGATTGGCTCTGGCCCTGGCCGGAGTCGTCGTAATCCCGTTGGCCGCGAAGAGAATCTGCTTTTCCCCCCGCAGCGTACCGGTCGTATGATTTTTCAAATTCACCATACGCTGACTGCCGTCGGTGAACGTTTCAAGATGCGCATCCGCCAACACGCGGATCACGGCCCGATTCGGCGAATTGACCAGTTCGGCAGAACTCATTCCCGAAAGCGTTCCTTCCCCGATGACGCGTGTTCCTAAAATGACTTCGTCGATGTCGAGTTCTTCGGACAATTCCTGTCGGAAACCTGCACTGATAAAATCGCTTCCGACTTGCAATCGGACATTGACGCCTGATGCGGCAACTCTTGTCAGGTCGGCCAGTCGGGCTGCACGGGGTTCGACGAGGCTAATGTCGTCGAGCCAAGTTACCGTCTCGCTTAATGTTACGAAATAGAGCGGATTTCGGCCTTCGCTGTATGCTTCGATGGAACTCGCCAAATTGTTGCAAACGCTGAGCAACTGCCTTTCGTAACTGTCTTCCCGGATCAGCCGGGCGATGGTTTGATAACGCCGCAGTGCCGTCCGCAATCCATCGAACACGACCCAGTTGATGCCGTCTTTGTCTTCGTAAAACGCATTATGTACGGCATCGAGGATTTCGGCATCCGGCGTCCGTTGCCCGAGCGTTGTTCTCAATTCGGCAAGCCGGAAAGTTGCTACCCAATCGTTTGCTGTTTCGCGGTTGAATTCCCGGGGCAAACGGCGTTGCAGATCGTTGACGGCATTGAGCAAAACTGTTTGCGCTCGGTTGAGGTCCGCATCGGTAATGTTGCGGTGCCCTTCTTTTAGTTCGGTGGTCAGGCGTTGCAGTTGTATTTTTGCATCGGCGGATGTTTGTGCGGTTGGGGCCGTTGCGGCTTGCCTTTCGGCTTGTCTTTCGGCTCTGAGGGCCTGTCGTTCGGTTCGCAGCGAATGATTGCGAAAGATTCCCTGTGCGACGGCGGAAGTGCTTAGGGAAACGAGGAGAATCAAGACGGTGGCGAGCCGACACGGAGACATGCTGGACATATTGTGGTGTGATTTTGAGGGATTTTGGACTGTATGCACGAAATGATACCAAAAATTCCGAAAATTACAATTAGGGAGGATAGGTAATTCGGGAAATGGTCCAGTCCGACGTCGGGAGTGGCCAAAAATCTGTCATTCCGGCGCACTTATCGCCCGATTGATGATGCCGAAAAAAATTAGAGAGTGGTGACTCATTTATGCCATTTCACACATCGCTCCTCAACGTCCGTTTCGGAGTTTCTCACTTCCACAGGCTCGGTGAACGCGGCATCCAGAAGGACCACTCCGACCTCTTGCCAATGCCCGAAAACCTGCTATACTGGACTGCGACAGTTTTGAAACACCGTCTGGACCTCAGACAACGAAAGCATTACCAAAAACAAAGGTAATGCCGCTCTTGGATAATGCCGCTCTCGGATGTTGAGATGTTATCCCGGCTTGGTAGCGTTACCCGACCGTCCCGAGCAAATCCGTTTGTCAAAATCCCCCAAGACGAAACAACCATACCCCAAACCCCATGAACTTCACCCAATGTATCTTAACCAAAATCCTCGTTCCCGTTATCAGCATCACCATCATCTTGGTGACCATCGTCGCACTGGTCGGATTCTATACCTTTTCCCAATTCGCCCAAGAAACTTTCGATAAAGAAGTCCGTACCATCTCCTTGCACATCGAGCGGGATATACGCACGATGAGAAGCATCGCCTCCGACCAAGTCAACGGACTCGCTGCCGATGCCGGTATCATCATCGCCATCACGGACGGGAACCGCGAAAAAATCCGCAATATCATCACCGACTTCGAATCCGCACGGAAATGCACGTTTTTCACCATTCTCGATGCCGACGGACGCGTCATTTTTCGAACTAATCGGCCCGAACAATTCGGCGATTCGCAAGCCAGCCTGCAAAGCGTCAATGCAGCATTAGCGGGACGACGCGGCGTCTATTTTGAATCCACACCGAACAGCCCTTTTGCAATCCGAGCCGCCGCGCCCGTCTTGGACGAAAACGGTACTCTCATCGGCGTTGTTACCGGCGGGTTCCGGCTCGATACCGATGAATGGGTCGATGGAATCCAACAGTATTACGACGTCGAATGCACTGTTTTTGCCGGAGACCGACGCGTTGCGACAACAACCCGAAGAGCGGGTACGAGCGAACGAATCGTCGGAACCACTCTCAATGACCCGGAAATCCAAGACCAAGTGATTCGTAACCAGACGGCCATTTTTCAAGAATCAACCGTCGAAGGACGCCCCATGAAGGTTTCATATTCGCCCCTTTTCAACGAACGGGACACCCAAGCGATGGGGATGTTTTTTGTCGGGATTCCTATGGAACGCCAAACATTGCTGGTGCGTCAAAAAATAGGATCAATTTTTTTGGTCAGTACCATCGGATTGTTAGCATTCGTCGGCATTTTGTTCGGCATTGCTCAGGCAATCGTGATGCCCATCCGCAAAATGACGAAGGCGGCCAAAGACCTTGCCGATGGAATCATCGACGTCGACCTCGACGTGCGGTCAAAAGACGAAACCGCTGTGTTGGCGGAGGCGTTTCGCGATTTGGCGAAATCGCTGCAAGACAAAACAAATGTTGCGCTCGCGATTGCTGACGGCGATATGACCGTTTGGGTGCCGCTCCGTTCGGAACATGATACCTTGGGAATATCACTGATCCGAATGCGGTACAGTTTGTATGATTCGATTAATCGGCTGACCGAATTGGCCAAAACCGTTCACGAGGAAATTAAACGGCTTGTCACGTCGAACCAATGCCTTGTGAGCAATACGGAACGCAGTACAGGTCAACTCAAAAGCATTGTGGATACCATCAATTCCTTGAACACGCAGACGCAGCAAAATGCGGAGCAAGCGAGGCAGGCGGAAGACCTGACCAAGTTGGCTCGGGATGGTTCCAATGACGGAACGGAAAAAATGGGCCGGATGGTGGTGTCGATGGGCGGCATTACAAAGAGTGCCGGCGAAATCAAAAACATTATTCGCGTGATTGATGACATCGCATTTCAGACGAATTTGTTGGCACTGAATGCAGCAGTGGAGGCGGCTCGAGCAGGCCAGCACGGGAAGGGATTCGCGGTGGTTGCGGAGGAGGTTCGCAATTTGGCATCCCGGAGTGCGAAGGCGGCGAGTGAGACGGCCGAGTTGATCGAGGAATCCATCCGACAGGTTGGCCAGGGCGGAACGGTGGCCCAGGAAACATCGTCTTCGCTCAAGAATATCGTAGATCAGGTGGAGCAGATTAACCAAATTGTTTCGGTCATTTCGACGGAATCCGACCGTCAGACGCAGCATTTGGGGGATATCACGAATACGGTCAATCAGGTCAGCGAGTTGGCGGATTCCAATTTGCGTAGTGTCTCGGAGGTTTCGGAGGTCGTGGATTTGATTGACAAGACGATATACAAGTTGGATGTGATCATTGAGTATTTCAAGTCGCATCCTGACGGCAACGTAATGCAGCCGGGCGTGCGGTATGAGGGATATATCCCGCCTCGCGGGACATTTGCCCATCGTCAGTTTGAGTAGGGACACGTCCTGGTGATATACGAGCAAGGGCTACGGACGGGAGTGTGTGTGCACGCCCATTTCGCTCTTCCCTTGTTTCCTCTTATTCACTATAATCCGCAAAGTCAACAGCGCACGGCGCGTTTTTTCCCGATAATGGTGCGTCTTTCTTTGACTTTCCTTAACCGTGTTGTAGTCTAGTAATATCTTCAAACGGAGGCGGAAAATAATGATGAGAACGTACATCGCTTTTTTGGCATCGCTTACCTTGGTGAGCGTTTTTATCGTCAATTTTTTACCCTTTCAAGAGGGCGAATCGTCGGTGTTTCACAATTCGGTCATACCGTACGTACCGCTTTTGCCGACGGAGGTTTGTGCTCCTGGTGAGGCGGTTGCGGAGCCTGCACCGATTTTTTCGCAGAATGTAGCCTCGATGATAGAGATTCCCAGCGAGATTTATGAACCGGAGCCGATTGCGGTTGCCGTTGATCTTGCCGAACAGCCGGTTGCACAGCAATTCTCTCCGCCGGCTGTTGTCGGTGCCGTCGACGTCCCGCAAACGGTGTCGCCGACGGTGCCGACGCTGGCACCTGCGGAGTCTGCTCCGCCGCCATATGTTTATTTTTATACAGGCGTGCCGGTGCAACCAGCACCGACGGCGGTTTTCGTGTATGCTGGCGGAGCGGTACATTCGGTGCCGATGTCGATGTCTCCGCCGGCGGCCCCATCGCCGGCGCCTGCGTCGGGTCAGGCGAGGGTGGTTCGCACGCACATCATTCCGGTTTTCACACCGCAGGTTGCACCGAGTCGGTTTGGCGCACCGCGATTGATTTATTCCAACGGCGTCGTGATCAAGCCGACTGTGTATTTCCCGAATCAGCCGGTGCGTAATACGGTCCGCGGTTTCACGCCGTAGTGCGAGAGCGGATTTGTACTCGCCCGGTTCGTGCGCAAGAGGCCGTTTATGCTAAACTTTTGGCCATGACACAATCCTTTTGGCAGAACAAGACCGTTCTCGTAACCGGCGGGTCCAGCGGACTCGGCCGTATGGTTGCAGAAACCTTCCATCAGGCCGGTGCGAAACTTGCAATCGCCGCCCTAGAAAAAGCCGATGTCGATCATGCCGCTCAAGAAATCGGCAACGATGTCCTGCCAATCCAAGCCGACATTACCCAACAAGACGACGTAGATCGCGTCTTTGCGACCGTCAAAAAACACTTTTCCGGCCTCGACGTGCTGGTCAACAACGCCGGCCGTTCGATGCGGGGCAGGGTGCTCGATACCACCCCGGAGCAGTTTCAAGCCCTGTTCGACCTGAATGTCTTGGGCACCATCCGCTGCACTCGGGCTGCCGCTCCGATGCTGCTGGAACGCAAGGGACACGTCGTCAATATCGGCTCGCTGGCGGCGAAAAGTGCCGCGAGATATGTCGGAGCCTATCCCGTGTCGAAATTTGCGGTTGCCGCATATTCGCAGCAACTGCGGTTGGAACTCGGCCCGGAGGGATTGCACGTTTTGCTGGTGTGTCCCGGGCCGATTCGTCGGGACGATGCTCGGCTCTATCCATTGGAGGGCGTTGCAGGAATCCCGGATTCCGCGTTGCGGCCTGGTGCTGGCGTGAAGGTCGGGCGGATTGAGCCGAACGCATTGGCTCGAAAGATTTTATTGTATTGCGAGCGTCGCAGGCCGGAACTCATTGTCCCGGGCAAGGCTCGGATTTTGTTTGCGATTTCGCAACTTTTTCCGACGCTCGGCGATTGGATCGTGAGGTGGGCGACGTGAGGCATTGTCGCCCGCGATTGATTTTTTATGCCGTTTATGGTACAGTACGCGGAGCGATTGCGCCCGAAAAATTGCACATGCTTGACCTTTCAGACCCAAAAAAGCGAGAACGAACGCTGTTGATCTTTGCCGGTATGGCCCTGTGCGTTGCCGTTGCTGCGATTTTGCCTGCACAGTTCAGAGCAACCGCCGAGTTGAGACGAGAGCGGATAGCAAAAATCAAAGAAATTGAAGACCATGAGCGGCTCGTCCAAAATCGAGTCGAAATCCGAGACCGGCTGACCGCTTTTGAGAATCAAGCACTTGCCGCGGCACGAACGCCACCAGGAACGGAATCCGTATTAGACTATCAAAATTGGTTGATGACTTTGGCAACAGGAACAGGCTTGCAGAACCTTGAAAGCACGCAACCAAGCATTCTCGGGGCCGTTGGCGGTTCGGGGGGGACCGGCGGCTATACACGGCATACATTCTCTCTCACCGGCGAAGGGAGGTTGGAGCAAATTGCCGAGTTTCTGCGGCGTTTTCACCGTACCGAATACTTGCATGCCATTCAAAATCTGCAACCGCGACCGATCCAAAATCAGCAGGATATGCTTAGGGTTACATTCCGTATCGAAGCGTTGTCGTTACCGCAAGTGAGCGGAGTGAATACGCCGACGGTCGAGGGGGTGCTCGCAACCGATGAGGAAAGCCAACTGTTGTCGGCAATTCGGGATCGGGCAATTCTTTCGGAATACAGACCGCCGGCCCCGCCGCCGCCAAGGGTTGATACGCCGCCCGTGCCGCCATTTGACCACATACCTTTTTACTATGTCGATGGCATCACAGAAGCCGATGGCGTACCGCGGACTTGGATCAATCACCGGACCGGTGGGGGAAGGTATTTTCTCTCTGAAGGCGAATCCCTGATGATTGGCGATATTCGATGTACTGTGCGAAAAATTGACTTTGAAGCCCAACTGATACAGATCGAGGCCGCCGGTTCCCTGCTGACAATCCGAGTCGGCAAGAATTTCGACGAGCCTGAGGATGTTCGGGCGATTGAATGATTGGCAGGGCAGGGCGGCAATTTTTTACAGCCCTACTCGATATGCCACCAAACAGGGAACCAATCGAAATCGGGCAGCAAAACCGGTTCCAGTGCATAAAGTAAACGAACATCTTGCGGTAAATACCGCGATACCGGCTTGTTGATTTCATTCAAAACCAACGCTCCAATTTTTATTTGCTCTCGCATCGCCTCCGTCCAGTCCTCTCGCCAATCCTCTAAAGCGATGTCGTAAGTCGTTCCCGCATCAAGAACCGATGGCGATGTGCGAAAACGCAAGCCCGATACATCCTGAAAATAATTATTGAGCCCCGCCGACCACTGAAATTCATCCAATGCCCGTTGCTGCGAACGAATACCGCGAAAAAAGGCAAACGGCGAGCGGTTGAGCACAAAAACCGAATGACGCGACTCAAAATCGACGACAATCGGCCCGGTCGTCAGTTCCTTAAACAATAATGCAAATCCCTGACGTCCGAAGAACACGACCCGATCCCATTCCAGGCGAATCATCGTCGGCTGTATCGCCCGGCGGCTCTCTTCGACCTGAAGAAAAGGCTTTGCCGACGCAATGATTGAATTCGTTACCTGCATTTGGACATCCTGCGGAACATCGCTTTGCAACACGACGGCCTCGCCTCGCAAAAGCGAATTCGAGATCGTGAGCGACAAGGGTTCGGAGAGAGGTGTTTCAACGTTGTGTATCGCCTCGGCTCCGCCAGCCGGGATGCCGTTGCGGAAAAAGACCACGTTGTCGTGGTTCGCCGAATCATCAAAACGCGATTTATTCCGCACGGTCAGGAAACATTGGGAGAACGCCAATTCCGTATCACCCGCCAATTCAAAAAGCGACCAATGTAACGACGGTATGTTCGGATTAAGGCTCATCTCGATGCCGACATTTTGGAAGTCAATTTCGCTCGAGAATACCGTAAAAAAACTTCGAGCACTCTGCAATTCCGACGGTTCAAAAAACAGAATGGGAGCGTATCCCTCCGCCGCCACGAATTGCAGTTTGCGTTGGTCAAGCCGAATCGGCTCCGTAACGCGATGGATGTGATTCCATTTCAATTTAATGACAGTTCCGTCCGATGCACCATTCAGTGCCGATGAAAGCGACGGGTAGGAACCAATGGTACTGTCCATCGGGTCAACATAGCGGATGTTGGAAGGGCGTGCGGCCTGCGGGGCAGTTCCGCCTGGACTTGTCGGCCTCATGTCGGCAACAGTGATGCTTGTGCCGTGGAGACTATTGACCAATCCGCCGCCTTCAACCGCAGGCCGTAAACTTCCGCCGGGCAGGGTAGGGCCCAAACCCGCCGATTGAGGCGTATGAGGAACAAACGCAAACGCAAAGGAGGATCCCGAAGAACTGACCGGCTCGACCGACGCAACCGGAACCTCGACGCTTGGCGACGGCACAGCCTGAAAAATCTGCTCCGCCTGTTGAGCCGACTCATTCTCGGGAGGCAAATGCAACGTAGTGTCCGAAAAAAGGGCCAGCAACGCAAATCCAACAAGGAGCAGCGAAATCGACACGATCCAAGGAAGATTGCGGCGTATCTTCTGGCGATGCGAATGGACGGCAGACCACGTCAGATGATCTTTTTCCGTTTGTCGCAATCCCAAACGCTGGGCGACGCCGGTCAAGGCTTCAATCAGGACGGCTGGCGTTTGGAACCGTTGCTTCGGGTCTTTTGCCATCATTTTTTGCATAATGAAGGCAACTTCGGCGGGAATTGACGGCTGGAAAGAGCGGATATCCGGCGGCGCATCGCCTTGGTGCTGCAAGAGTTTCTGCAAGACGGTTCCTTCGGGAAACGGCGGGCGGCCGACGAGCATGAAGAAAAAAGTGCAGCCCAGCGAATAAATATCGCTCCGAATGTCGGCATTGCGAGGATCGCGGGCCTGTTCCGGGGAAATGTAATCGAAGGTTCCCAGCGTTACACCGCTGGCCGTCAGATCGCCGCGGCCTTCGGCGGTATCGAGCAGTCGGGCCAAACCCATATCAATCAATTTGGCTCGTCCTGACCGCGTGATGATAATGTTTGACGGTTTAACATCCCGATGAATCACGCCGTGCGTTGCGGCATGGGCGAGAGCGTGAGCAATTTGAATGAGATAGTTGAGTGCTTGTGTTAGGGGAAAAACATCGTTTTCTTCGACCATTGCCCGTACGTTGGTTCCTTCGACGTATTCAAAGACGATGAAGGGCATCCCGGCAGTTTCTCCCGCGAAATAGACTTGGGCGATATGTTCGTGATTGAGGCGTGCGGCGGATTTCGCTTCGTTCATAAATCGGCTGACGATTCCGACATCGGCAGTCCGTTGTTGGTTGAGGACTTTGATGGCAACATCGCGGTCGAGAGCGGTATCGTTTGCGAGATAGACTCGTCCCATCCCGCCGCCGCCGATGAATTGTTTAATGGTATAATGTGCGAGAGTGCTTCCTGGCGAGAGCGAATCGCCTGTATTCGCGGACCGTGGCCGTCTCTCGAAGTGCATCGTTTCGGAGGTATTGGGCAGATTTTTGGGATCGCTCATAGTTGCGTGTCCGTACAGCGAAGAGGCCTCTGCGTCATTATAGCAAAACTAGCCTCACGCCGAAAGGACGCAGGCCAAACCCCCAGGGCGGCTGCATGGCGGCTTTTGCTCGCTTCTGATATACTGGACGGCTATGCTCGCTTACATTTTCTGCTTTTTTCTCGGCTCCGCACTGGGCCTGCTCGCCAGCGAATTCGCGGACCGTTGGGGCTGCTCACGGCGATACCGCTCGCCTATGCCGAAAAAAGTCTTTATCGCACTCATATCCGGCATCGCAGCCGCCTGGCTCTTTTGGTGGGAAGTGCAAAATCTGATGCTGTATCAACACGGCTTGCTGGCAACACACGGAATGAATAACTTTGCCTATCAGTCCTTCATTTTGCACCTCGTCCTGTTTACATTTCTTCTGGCAGCGACCCTCACCGATTTTTACGAAATGATTATTCCCGACTCGATTACGGTTGTCGGCACGCTCACCGCCTTGCTTCTTGCCGTTTTTCTCATCGGGGCAGGTTTGCCTGTTTCGGATACGCATTCCAAAGCAGCACTTACGATTTTTGGCCTTCCAGGTGCGATGATTGAGGGACATTGTCCTCATCCCCTGAATCTTTGGTCTCCAAATCCGCACAATAATTTCGGGGGGATGGGTTCTCTCGTTGCGATGACTCTCCTTTGGTGGTTTTGGTGTTTCGCGATGCTCGACCGGGTTTGGTACTTCAAATTGCCTTTCCGCAAGGCCGCGGCAATTTTTTGCCGGTATCTGTACCGGTCGCCGCGAACGAAATACTACATCGCTGCCGCGTTGCTCGCTCCCGTTGGTTTTGCATTCGTTCCAGAGGGAGCACACATCGCCCTGCTTTCCGCTCTGACCGGAATGGCCGTCGGGATGGTTTTGATTTGGGGCATTCGGCTCGTTGCCCAATATGTTCTCGGCGTCGAAGCGATGGGCTTCGGCGATGTTACCTTGATGGGAATGATTGGAGCGTTTCTTGGCTGGCAGGCGGTACTTTTGGTGTTTTTCTTGGCACCGTTTTTCGGATTGGCCTATGGGATTGTCAATGTATTTCTTGGCAAGGGCCGAGCGGTTCCTTACGGGCCGTTTTTATGTTTGTCGGCAGTTGTTGTCGTGATTGGTTGGAGTCCGATTTGGACTGCAACGTCGGAATACTTTGCCTTTGGCATTGGATTCATCGGCCTTGCGTTGTTGGCATTATTGGCATTATTCGGCGGCTTGCTTTCCTTGGTGCATAAGTTGTTCGCCCGTTAGAGCGTGTTGAAATTTGCATTGGCCGCAGTCCAATGTCATCGTGCAACATCATAACAGTACAAAAACGTCCCGTGCCGAATGTACAAACGCTTGCCGCAAACGACAGGATGAGCCCAAAATTGGCCCTCGCCGCCCTCCGGTAACGTAAATTGACTGATCACCTCATACCTTGCCGGATTCGGACGAACCAACAACACATCGCCCTGCTCGGTAAACAGGTGCAACAATCCCTCCGCCCACGTAAACGAAGAACCCTTGCCAATTTGACGGCTTTCGTACTGCGTCTGGCCAGTTTGCCAATCCAAACACATAAATACGCCGCCCCGGTGTTCGTATGATACTCCATACAAAAATCCATCAAGCAATATCACATTGTCATGCAAACTGTCGAGGTCTTTATTCCGCCATACTTCTTCGAGCGAAACCTTCCCGTCGGCAAGAGTCATTTTCAGCATGATGGCTCCCTCTCCGCCCTGTCCAAGCGTGTTGGTCAGGAAAAGATGTCCGTTATGATAAATTGGTCGGGTGCTGTTGATGTCAAACCGCTGTTCGTGCCGAAACCGAAATAATAATTCGCCATTCTCTGGATTGATGCCGAACATCCCCTTAGCATACGTCGTGATAATCATCCGCTGGCCGTCGTGTTCGATGATAATTGGACTGCCGTAACTGGTGTTTTCACCCAGCGACGGCGTTTTCCAAATCACGTCGCCGGTTCGCTTGTTTAGGGCGACGAAACTGGCCAATTTTCCGCCGGGCGCGCAGTACAGTTTGTCGCCATCGATGCGGAGCGATTCGGAAATTCCCCAAATGATATTTTCGCCTTCAAAGTCGGTCAGGATGTTTCGACTCCAGACGATTTCGCCTTTATCGACGGTTAGGCAAACGAGTTCACCCAACGGGGAGAGGTCGTAAACGTATTCGCCGTCGACGGTTGGGGTGCTTCGGGTTCCGGGATAGTTTTGTGCTGTCCAGGCGGGCCCGGTTTCGGTTTCCCAAAGAAGTTTTCCGTCGAGGTCGAAGCAGTAAACGATTTGGCGTTCGTTTTTGCTGCCCGAGGTGAAAATTTTGCCGTTTTGGATGGTAATGGAGGAGTAACCGGAAATTCCTTCGCCGATGTTGTCGATTTTCCAGAGGAGTTTAGGGCCGTCTTCGGGCCAGGAGGTGAGGAGTCCAGTTTCGGTGGATTGGTTTTTACCGTCGGGCCCGTGGAACATAGGCCAGTCGGCGGCGAGAAGCGTGCTCGAGAAGAGGAATAAAAGGGGGACAATGATTTTCGTTGATGTTACCATGCTGATAGGATAGGTTATGATTCCTCCCGTATTGTAACGCTTCGGCGGAAAAGTGCAAGAGAAACAAACGAGTGGAGCGGACGGAGGCGGTGTCAAAATTTCGCGGGCAAAAAAGAGCCAGGGGCGTGAGCAGGCCGCTTGTGCATTCAATTCACAAAAACATCAAAAAAACTGACAGTCTCGGCTTCATTTTGCCGATAACACCTAACGTCTAGGCGTTTTTTTACTCCCCCGAATGGCCATGCGTTTCAGGTTTTGGTTAGGTTTGATCCTCGCATTTTCCGTCGGTATGTGCTGCGCACTCGCCATTCGGCATTATCATTTCGAAGCACCGCCAGTGGCTGCTCGGGATGCTGAAGCGAAAATAATGGTCCTCGTTGCGACACGCACCATCCCCAGCGGTGTGGAAATTACCGGCGATTATGTCGCGTTTCAAGAGGTTGCCGTATCGGAAATCCCTTTCGGCACGCACACCAGTTTCGCCCAATCCTATCGCCGTCAAACAGCCTATCCCATCCCGGCAGGCTGTCCGATCTGCGAGGATTTGCTGCTTCCCCCTGCCGCGGTTGCTGCTCGAGCGACCTTTGTTCCGACTGGAAGCCAATTCGTCAGTCTCGATGTCGTCAACATTCGGCAAGGCAACAAGGTTTTTCCTGCAAAAGACACACTTTCATCGTTGCTGGCGGACGACCAACGCGTTGATATTCGCATTGTTCCCCGCGATAACGCCCAGGGGCGGCTTGCCGAGATGAAAAAGGAAGTGATGCGGACTTTTTCGTCGAATCATCAAACGAACAGCGGCGAACTCATCTTGGAGGGCGTTCCCATCCACCGCGTTCAACAGCAAGCCAGCGGCGACCGCAACGGGCCCGGCAACGATTCCATTATGTTGATGCTGGATCGGAGCGATGCGTCAAGGTTAGCGGCCGCAGCACGGAGAGGACAAATCCGCGTTTCCATTCACGGGCCTGAAGAATCTCATAGACCCGCTGAAACGATGCCGTTGCCAATGGAGGGTCAAAATATACTCGAAGTTGCCAGCCGGTATCAAGAACCATCCTTTGCGATTCCGTCAGAAGAGGCTCCAAAAGCCGATCCAATACCTGCTCCGATGCCGGCGGAAATTGTGCCATCCAATGTGATGCCAAGCGATGCGGAACCAGCGGATGATGCCGTTACTCCGCCGCCGGTGGTTGAGATTCCGGTTTGTCCCGTTGCGGACACGCAAGTTGCGAAGGAAGAATTGGCGGTGCAAAGCCTTGAACGGCACGATCTCGAAAGGCATAGTCTCGAAAGGCATAGTCTCGAGCGGCATAGTCTCGAGCGGCATGACCTGCAACCGGATGAGCCGCAGGTTGCGGAAATGTCAAATCAGGCAACTCTGGCGGCCTGCCCAACCCATTTGGCCGATATGAAAGCCGGGAACGAAACGCCGTGCAGCGACCGGGCCAATGCGCCGAGTGATGCGGTTATTGCGTTACGCTCCGTTCCTGGCATTCATTCACAGCCAGAAAGTTCCAACGGGGCAACGGCGGAATCGCCAAAAGAACGGGACAGCGTCGCCCTGCCGACTGTCGCACTGCCAAATGTCGATAGCGAGGTGCATTCGGCTTCCAATTCCAGCAATTCCAATACCGAAATTGTGTTGGGCAGTCCCCGCATTACGCAATCCATTCAATTCATCGCACCGGGCGTAACTTTGTCGCAGTCGCTTCCGCAAATGCCAGCGAGCCCGCCTTCCCAATCCGGGTCGGGACCGAGTGCATCGGAGCCGGTTTTGGTTGCTTCGGCGATTGCATCTTCAGTTTTACCCAGGAATGAGATGCCAAGAAGTGAGATGCCGAGGAATGAGATGCCGAAATATGAAGAGCCACGGAATGAAGTGCCAAGAAATGAGCCGATGATGAACACAAAATTGGCGGCATTGCCTTTTAAGCCGCCGTTTGAGCAGGAACTTTTATCGGAACATTGGGAGCCTGATTTTCAAGAGTATTCGATCGTTCAGGATGTGCCAGCCGTCCAAAGCAAGCCCACGAATTCGGGTTATTCTCCGTTCGAGCGTCGTATTTATACGGTGCAGCCTTCGGGATATTCGAGTGCCGTCGTCGATACAGCCGCACCGGCACCGCCGCGGCTGTTGCGTGCCCCCTTGCCGCAATGACGGAAGCGAGTCCAGTCCGATTTTGGACATGTATTCGGCAACAAAATTTCTCCTACATTTTGCATTTTTGGAAAATCCGTATGCGAATTGAAGTAAAAAAGTTCAATGACCGATGAGGTTATCGCGGCGAACCGTCCGCTTCTAGACTTTCTACTTTGTGATTATGGACGAAACGACAAAATTAAACCTGACTCAGACACAATTTTCATTTTTCAAATTTATTTTTAAGGCACTTCCGGTTGCAACTACGCTGGGAGGGGCTTTGTTCGGCTATTTGGAAGGACATGATATGGGACACAACATCATAGCAACTTTGAAGGGATGCGAAATGACGCGGGTTGCCGATGTTATACCTTGGTACACAATCTTAGAGAATATGGTTGCGGGCACCATGCTGGGAATAAGCGGTGGAGTGGCATTGTCCGGTTTTGGGCTGGCCGCTTTAGATGTTACGACGGTTGTGGTCAAGCCAACGAACCGCTACACAAAAGCCAGGGGCGGTGGTGCCAAGTGTCCATCTAGTTCCATAATTTATTATCAAAGACTCGATGTTGATGATCATATGAGTTCAATCATTAAAGTTGCCGAAAAACTTGACACTCAGAGACAGAAGGAAAAGTGCAAGGCTCAAGAGATGCTAAAAGCAGGAACGGACGGCACGCGAAAAGGAAAAACTTGAGAAAAGCAGATGAGCGTCATTCCGGCGAAGGGCGACGCGGCGCAGGCCGGAAGAGCCGCAATCTTACGATTGCGAATCCACACAGAAAAACAGGGCCATTTCTCGTTCGGCAGCGTCAAGCGAGTCCGAAGCATGAACGAGATTACGCCGACTGCTCAACGAAAAATCACCGCGAATCGTACCAGCAGGTGCTTCGATACCGTTGGTAGGGCCTATCATTCGGCGAACGACGGCAACGGCTTCATCACCTTCCAAAATTGCCGCAACGACGGGGCCACTGATAATATACGCTTCCAAACCGGGATAGAAGGGCTTGTCCAAATGGTCGGCATAGTGCCGTTTGGCGAGTTCCGGCGTGAATTGCAGCATTTTTAGGGCCGTGATATTCAATCCTTTTTGTTCAAATCGGCCCAGGATGGTTCCGATGAGTTGCCGTTCGACGGCGTCGGGTTTCAACAAAATCAGCGTGCGTTCCATTCGGCCTATCTTACAGGAAATACAGGCATGATAAAAGAGGGGCAGCAAAAATGGACACGCTCTGAACCTGCACTTTCCGCACGGCTTGTTTTTGCCGCCGGAATCTATACAATAGCCCGGACTATTGCATTACTTCTCGGAACTGACCCAAAATGGGCCTCAATATCGCCTCCTCTCTCGCAAATTCCGCCAAACGATTCGCCAACCAACTGGCCATCGTCAGCGATGATCGCGCCTTCACCTTCTCCGAACTCGAACTCTGGACCGCAAAAATCGCCAAAATACTCCTCAAACAAGGCATGAAACAAGGCGATCACGTCCTGCTCCTCGCTCCCAACGTTCCCGAATTTACCGCCGTTTACTACGCCATCCTGCGGCTCGGCGGCGTCGTTGTTCCCGTCAATACGCTCTTTTTGCCCAACGAAATTACCGACCTCATCGACCACTCCGATGCCAAATTGATGATCGTTTGGCACGCACTCGCCGAAAAAGGAGCCGCCGCATTTGAAAAAGCCGAAACCTGCAAAACGCTCTTTTTCATCGGGACCGAACGGAAGAATCTGCCGCAAAATCTCTTTCCCGAAGGCCAAAACCGGCTGGTCATCGACGAACTCATCGGCGATGTTTCCCCCGAACACATCGACTATTGCCAAACCGCACCGGATGATACTGCCGTCATTCTCTACACATCGGGCACGACCGGCAAGTCCAAAGGCGTCGAACTGACGCATTTCAATCTCTATTCCAATGCGTGGTATGTCAAAGAACCGCCGGCCCTGCATATTCAGTCGGACAGCGTAACGTTGGCCGTGTTGCCGCTTTTCCATACATTCGGGCAGACGGCCATCCAGAATGCGTCGATCGTTGCGGGCGCGAAAATCGTTATGGTTCCGCAGTTTGAGCCCCGTCGAGCCCTGGCTGAAATTGAAAAACACAGCGTAACGCACATCGCTGCCGTTCCGACGATGTATAATCTGATGCTCCAAACGCAGCGTCGGTACAACTACAATGTTTCGTCGCTGCAAGTTGCGATCAGCGGCGGAGCGTCGTTACCGGTTGCGATTTATCACGATTTCCAGGAGATTTTTAATGTCAAAATCAACGAAGGATACGGCTTGTCGGAAACAAGTCCGATTGCGTGTTTGACGCCGCCGTTTGATGGGTTGAACAAGCCGGGCTCCATCGGGCCGGAATTTTACGGAACGCAAGTTCGGATTGTTCGGGACGATGGAACCTTTGCGGATGTGGAGGAGGTCGGCGAACTGGTGATTCGCGGGCACAATGTGATGAAGGGATATTACAACGATGCGGGCGCGACGGCGGCGGTATTTCTCGAGGGCGGCTGGTTCCGCAGCGGCGATATGGCCAAGATGGATGCAGACGGATATGTTTACATTGTGGATAGGGCGAAAGATGTCATCATCCGTGCGGGAATGAACATTTATCCTCGGGAGGTCGAGGAGGTATTGCATCATCATCCGGCGGTGTTGGAGGCTGCCGTGGTGGGCATCCCGGATAAAACGTTGAGCGAGAATGTTATTGCATTTGTTGTGTTGGCACCGGGAGCGGAGGTTTCGGGTCAGGAATTACAAAAATACTGTCGGGACCGATTGGCGGTGTATAAATGTCCGAAGGTGGTGGAATTTGTGGAGCAACTGCCGAAGAATTCAACGGGGAAAATTATGAAACGTGCCCTGCGGGATCGGAAGTAATTCGCTGTTCGCCGCGAATGTTTGCCGGTACGGATAAAATCATGTTAGAATGGTAGTCATGATCATACATGACTACTCGCTTGATTTAGCCAACAGGGCCAAGGCCGCTTCGCTGCGCATGACCAGCATAACCGGCTCGCAAAAAAATGCCTGGCTCGACCGCTCGGCATCCCTCATCACAGAAAAAAGCAATTTCATCCTGGCCGAAAACCAAAAAGATATTGCCGCCGCTCCCGGTTTCAATCTTACCGACGCCGAAATTGACCGCCTTGTGCTCAATCCCAAACGACTCGACGAAATCACGCTCGCCCTCAAGGAAATTGCAATGTTTCCCGATCCCATCGGAAGCATTATCGAATCAACCATTCGTCCCAACGGCATCGAAGTTCAAAAAGTCCGCTCGCCGCTCGGTGTCATCTTTTTTATCTATGAGTCCCGGCCCAACGTAACACCAGATGCCGCTGCAATTTGCATTAAAAGCGGTAACGCCGTCATTTTACGCGGCGGAAAAGAAGCACTCCATTCCAATTCCGCCCTGGCCGACGTCTTGATTCAAGCCGCCGAAGAAACCGGTTTGCCGAGCGATGCCATCCAACTTGTCCGCGTTCCCGATAGGGCCGTCATCGGAGAACTGCTCAAAATGCCGGAACAAATTAGCGTTACCATTCCCCGCGGTGGAGAAAGTCTTATCCGTCGGGTTTCCGAAGAAGCCGCTATGCCGGTCATCAAACATTTTGCAGGGAATTGTCACGTTTATGTTGACCAATTTGCCGACCCGGACATTGCCGAAAGGGTATTGGTCAATTCCAAATGTCAGCGGTTGGGCGTGTGTAATGCGGCGGAATCGTTGGTCATCCACGAAGCAGCAACACCGATGTTGTCCCGATTGGCCAAGGCGTTGCTCGACCGGAAAGTTGAAATTCGGGGATGTGCGAAGACGTGTTCGTTGGTTCCGCAGGCGGTCAGAGCGGAGGAATCGGATTACAAAGCGGAGTATCTTGCGTCGATTATTTCGGTTAAAATCGTCGATTCGCTTGCCGAAGCGATAGAGCATATTAACAGGTACAGCGATGGACATACGGAAGCGATCATTACGAAGGATGTTCAATCTGCTCGGCAATTTACAGCCCAGATAGACAGTTCGGCGGTGATGGTCAATGCGAGTACGCGTTTCAACGATGGCGGCCAGTTTGGTCTTGGGGCGGAAATTGGGATCAGTACCGACAAGTTTCATGCTCGTGGCCCCTGCGGAATCAAGGAATTGACGACGTATAAGTACATTGTCTACGGCAATGGACAGATTCGGGAAGGGTAGGGGAGTGGCCGTTTTGAGAATTTCCGAACAAGTTCGCCAACGCATTCATATCTTTTCCCTGGCTCTCGGCACGGCGGCAACGCATCGGTCTGCTTCGACCTGGAGTTCGGCAAAATGTTTGGCCGCGTCCTGACCATTTCCATTTTTAGCGGCTTGTTCGAGAGCAAGGCAGATCGCGTGCAATTTTTCCGCTCCGACAACTCCTGCGGATCCTTTGAGTCGGTGTCCTGCCTTTCCTGCGTGCGGCAAATCGCCGTTGGCGAGATATGCGGCAATATCCCTGGTGTCATCACCAACTTGTACGACAAATTCTTCCAGAATGATTTCGGCAATATCCTTGCTGTTGCCGCACTGTTCGAGTAGGGTTTCAATTACAAAAGGCAAGTCGTCATTCATCCGCATTCTCCACCTGCGTTTTGCTGGAAAGCATGATGCAATTCCAGCGGTATTTTTGGCCAATGGTGTAATTATAACTCTATTTTGTGCGAAAGGGCAATGGGGCGGCTGCCTACCTCCGTCATCCCGGCCCCCTCCGTCATCCCGGCGCAAGCCGGGACCCAGGGAACCAGTATACACGTCACTCGGCTGGATTCCGACCTTCGCCGGAATGACGATTTTTCCAAAGCAAAAATGGATACGCTCTCGCCGCGTCGCTCTGCGACGCACCTCACAACAGGATTGTCAAAAAACCGTTTGGCCAGTATAATCACTACGAACGGAAAAGCCAATGAGGGCACTCCGTAAAAAAAATTATCAACCAACAAACGATGCCGAAAATTGTACTGCTCGATCCCATCTCCGACGATGGCAAAAATATCCTCCAAAATGCTCCCAATATCGAATTCGAAGAACATCTCGGACTCAAAGGCGACGAACTTAAAAAATGTCTGACCGGATTCGACGGGGCCATCGTCCGAAGCGGTGTGAAAATCACCGCCGAAGCACTCGAAGGCAATTCCCGACTCAAAGCCATCGCACGAGCCGGTGCCGGCGTCGATAACATTGATACCAAAGCCGCAACCCGACACGGTATCATCGTCATGAACACGCCCGGCGGGAATACCATCTCGACTGCCGAACAAACTTTTGCCCTCATTCTCGCCCTGTCTCGCAATACCGCACCGGCCTACCAAGCCCTTATCGAAGGACGCTGGGACCGTAAAAACTATACCGGCAACCAACTCGCCGGCAAAACCATCGGCATCGTCGGGATGGGCCGAATCGGCCAAGTCGTTGCCGGTTACGCCAAAGCCTTCGAAATGAAAGTCATTGCCCTCGACCCCTTCTTCACCGCACAGCGTGCCGATGAACTCGGTATTACGCTCGTCAATCATCTGCATGACATGCTGCCGCAGATTGACTTCCTGACCGTTCACACCCCGCTCAATGACCAAACACGCGGGATGTTCGGCAAAAAGGAACTCGAACTCGTTAAAAAAGGGGCCAAACTGATCAACTGTGCCCGAGGCGGAATCTACGACCTCGACACGCTCGTCGACGGCCTGGAAACCGGCAAACTCGGCGGCGTCGCCCTCGATGTCTACGAAGAAGAGCCCTGCACATCGCATCCGCTCTTCGGCAAGCCGCACGTCGTATGCACCCCGCATTTGGGAGCCAGCACCGAGGAAGCGCAAACGAATGTCGCCCTCGAAGCCGTCGAACTCTTGCTCGATTATTTCACGCACGGCACGATCCGCCAGGCGGTCAACTTCGGAACGCTCGACGCGAGCACATTGGCATCCCATCGGGGCCAGTTGAATCTCGCCTATCGGCTCGGAATGCTTTCGGCCCAGTTGCAACTGGGTAATATCAAATCCTGCAAACTGCGGTTTAAGGGCGAAGTTTCCAAAAAGGACACATCGTTGATTTCCAGTGCCTTTGCGGCGGGGTTAACGACGGCCGCGATGCAAGAAGACATCAATATCGTGAGTGCAGCTCCGCTTCTTAAGGAGCGGGGGATTGATTTATCCATCGAAAAAACTTCGGAAATCGGCGAATTTTCCTCGTTGATCACGGCGGAATTGTTCGGCGATCAGGGGTCGGTTGCGATTTCCGGCACGCTCTTCGGCAATTCGATGCCGCGGTTGGTGATGTACAATGATTACCAATTAGAGGGCTATTTGGACGGCAATTTGCTCTTTGTGGAGCATCAGGACAAGCCGGGCGTGATTGGAGCGTTGGGCTGTTCGCTCGGTGCCCGTAATTTGAACATCAGCGATATGTCGGTCGGCCGGATGAAGTGTTCGCGTCAGCCGGGCGGCTACCATATCGGGGTCTTGGCCTTGGATGACGAGCCGGATGCCGTGCTGATCAAGGAAATAGCGGCAATGTCTCCGGTTTCTAAAGTTTATCCGGTGAAACTGCCCGCTCCCGATGTGCTGCCCGCCTGGATGGCATAGATTTGGATTTGTCCAGAAACCGTCATTCCGGCGAAAGCCGCGGCCTCACAGGGCTTCCGCTTTCGCATTGCTATGCACGGCCGGGGTATACGTCTCCGATAAATCCTGCTCCGTGATGCCAAAGCGTTCGTGCAACACCTCTTCAACCAGAGTAATCAACGCAACGGCATCCAAGCCGTATTCCCGCATCAAATACCGCCGACTCGCTCCGTGTGCAAATGTATCCTGCAACCCGAGCCGACGCAATTTTTTGCCGACTCCGGCCTCCGCCATACATTCCGCAACAATCGAACCAAGGCCGCCAATCACGCTGTGATTCTCAAGCGTAATCGCTCCGTATCGACTTTCGGCAATCGCTTGCACAATGTCTGGATGCTCGAACGGCTTGAGCGTCGATATATGGTAATGCGTCAGATACACGCCCCTATCTTGCAATGCGGCAACGGCACGCATTCCCTCTTCCGTACAGATTCCGCTCGTCAGCAACACGAAGTCGCTGCCCTTGGACAACATTCGAGGCTTCCCCAATTTCATCGGCTCATTACGGGGAAACAGGATCGGCACCTCGCCGCGAAGTTGCCGAATATACACCGGACCGTCAATCCGATAGGCAATATCCAGTACGGCTTCGACTTCGCCCGCGTCGCCGCTTTCCAAAATCGTCATATTCGGCAGCGACCGCATGACGGAAACATCCTCAATCGCCTGGTGCGTCGCCCCGCCGGGCGTGAGAATACCCGGAAGGAAGCCGAACATTTTGACGGGCAAATTCGGATAGGCAACCGACATTGCAATTTGGTCGTATGCTCGGCGATAAATGAACACGGCAAAGGTATGAATCAGCGGGATGAATCCTTGCCGAGCCATCCCGCCGGCGAAGGCGAGCATATTTTGTTCGGCAATTCCCATCGAGAGGAATCGGTCGGGATAGGCATCGCGAAACAAATCAGCCTCGCAGGAACTGGTGAGGTCGGCGGAGAGCAGATAGATTTCCGGTTTGTTTTTGCTCCACTTAACGAGGTGTTCGGCGTGGATTTTAGTGCGGATTTTCATGGTTAAGGTCTGTTATGAGTTCTTACGCCCAATTCATTCTCGCAATCGCTTCCTTCAAGCGTATCCGCATCTTGGATGGCGAGGTGTGCTGGCCCGTAAAAAGTTTGAATTGATAACACGCTTGACCGACAAACATTTCAATGCCCGTTACGACTTTGCACCCCTTCTCTTTTGCCGTCCGAATAAGCAAAGTATGCTCCGGATTATAGACCGCATCGAACACCAACATGCTCGAACGCAATGCGGATTTGGAATACGGCATTTCATCAACTTTCGGATACATCCCGACCGAAGTGCAGTTGAGCAAAATGTTTGGCTGCAAAGTTTCGCGGTGCTCCCATCGGATATAGTCGATGCCAAAATGCCGGGCAAGTTCCATCGCTTGAGTCGGATTGATGTCCGTTACCGTAACCATCGCACCGCGTTGAACGAGTCCATACGCCAGCGCTTTTCCCGCTCCGCCAGCACCCAAAACGAGTGCCGTTTGGTTTCGCAAAACACTGTCTTCATCCAATATGCTGCCATCCAGTGCCGTTTCTATGCTTCCGATGGATGCGATGTAATCGGTATTGTATCCAATGCGTTCGCCCTGCCGAAAAACGACGGTATTGCAGGCACCGATTTTTTCGACGGCCTGGTCGGCCTTGGTCAGTTGGCTGATGATCGTCGTTTTATGCGGAATCGTAACGCTGATTCCCTGCAAGCCTAATTCCGGTGCGAGGCGAATCAGGTCTTCAACATCGGATTCTTCAATTTGCAACGGGATATAGACGGCATTGATTTTTTGCTCGATGAATGCTCGGTTATGAACCAGCGGACTCATTGAATGCCCCAGCGGGTTGCCGATGATCCCATACACGGCCGTCTCTTGGTCAATATAGTCGTAATGATAAAGGTCAAGCAGGTCTTTATAGACGATCAAGCCCGGCGCGATGATTCGGTCTTCGGAAAACGTCGCGTAAGTATAGGGCATACTAAAGCGTTTGGAGAGGATACGTGCGGCTTTTCCCATTTCGCCCATACAAATCCCGATGACGCGGATGCCGTTTTCCCCGAGTTGTTTGGCTTCTTCGTTTTTCCGCCGGATGAAATTGAGGAAGAGATACATTTCACTGAGGCTCTGCGGCGTTACGGCAATTTTGATGAAGTACGGATTCTTCGCCAACATCGTCAGATAGAGCCGTTCGAGGTTTTCCGGCATCGTTTCCAGATTATGATAACTGATAATCCGGCGTGTTTTCCCGAAGAGCGGAATTTTTTCGGCAACATCAATTTCGAGGTCGATGAATTCCGGTTCGGTCGCGATGGCCGTTCGGAGCAGCATAAGCCGTTTTTCTTCGGAATCTCGCCAAAGCCCCCCGTCTTGTTGCCGGCGGACGGTGAGAACGGTCGCGGTCGGCCGATGAGGGATGATTCGGTTCAAGTCGGGTTCGCGTCGCAGGAAATCGAGACGCAGTTCGACCAATTTAACGCCTTCTTGAGCGAGGCGTTCATGTTCGGCGACCATTCGGGTATGGCTTCCGCAGGCTATCGTAACGCAGATCATTTTGGCGGGGGTGCTTTTTTACGAGTATAGAGTATGGCACGGAATTTTCAACCCTGGGTGCGGGGCGTGAGCGGTTAGCCGCCGCAGGGCGGGGCGGTTTACGTGTGTAAATTGCATATTGTGCCCCCTTGCCAGTCGGTGGCCTGCCTCTTTCGCCCGATTTGACACTTGCAGTTGGCCATACTCCGCCCCCGAAATTGCATTTTCCGCGTCATCGGGTACAATGAGTCAGTTTTCATAGACGTTTCCGGTAATTCTGTCCGTCAACTATGTCCGACGCGAATCCCCATCAAAACCGCGGAGTCGATCGTATGCTCGTCCGCATCGAACACCTCGACAAACTCCTCAATCTGGCCGGAGAAGTTATCATCACCAGTTCGACTCTCCACGAACTCCAACGCGATATGGTCGATGCCGTTACAAATCATCGACCTATGACCGAAGGGGATTTGCAAATTATCAAATCCGCCGACGAATCCTCCGCTCGCATCTCCCAAGACCTACACGACCTCGTCATGGCCATCCGTATGGTCGAAATCGGCGAAACCTTCAAACTGTTCCGTCGGCCCGTCCGCGATCTCGCCCGAAACCTTAAAAAAGACATCGAACTCAAATTCGAAGGCGATAAAGTCCTCGTCGATAAAGCCCTAGCCGAACGACTCGTCGAGCCCGTTCTGCACATGCTCCGAAACGCCGCCGACCATGGACTCGAAACGCCCATCGAACGACTCCACGCCGGAAAAAATGAAACCGGGATCATCCTGCTCCGTGCCATCGAACATGAACACGAAACCGAAATCATTATTTCCGATGATGGACGGGGAATTGATGAAGAAAAAATCTATGAACGAGCCCGAAAACAGGGGTATCTCAGGCCAAACGAACATCCCGACCTGCTGCATATCCTCTGTGCATCCGGGTTTTCGACAAAAGAACGAGCAACGGATACATCAGGCCGCGGCGTCGGACTCGACCTCGTTAGCACGATGGTCGCCGAATTCAGCGGCACTATTTCGCTGGAAAATGTTCCCAAACAGGGCTTTACGATCCGATTAAACATTCCGAAACTGAAAGCCGTCAACATCATCGACGCGCTCATCGTCCGGTGCAATGACACGCTCTACGCCCTGTCTATCGACCAAGTCGTCAGCCTGCAAGGGCTAAAACTCGACCAAATCCAAGCCTCGATGGACCGAGACCGGTTTATCAAATACCTCGGCACGCCGATTCCGCTGTTCGACCTTTCCGAACTTTTGGGCAGCGAAACGACACGCCTGGACAATCCCGAAGTCGTTCCCGTCGTGATTATCGAAGGGAAAAAAGATACCATCGCGTGCATCGTTTCCGAGTTCCTTGCCCCATCCAAGTTGGTGAACGTTCCGCTCGCCAAGGATATGTTCAATCAGGAAGCCCTGGGGATTGCGGGAACGTGCATTATCAGCGGCGGACGCGTCGGGATGACGGTTGACATTAACACGACGGTTGCCAAAGCGGTCGGTGCTCCGCTCGGGCCCGACGAAGGACACGGCGATGCGGCCTCGTTCAGCGATGACAGCCAAACGCACGAGGAGGTAGCGGTTGCCTTCGGGACGTCGATTCCAACCTCGACGGCCGTTCGGCACACGCAGGATGAATTGGTTGCCAAGTCGAAACTCTCCGCTCAACGGGACAGAATCGCGGCCCGAATGGAAGAAACCAGCCAAAAAGACCTGTCCGACACCGACATTACCGACTTGCTGACGGAACTTTCCCGCGGCTTGATGGAATTGCAAGATGTGCTCTTGTCGCTGGAAAATGATAAAGATTCGGAATTGATGAAAGAGGCTTTTCGCCGATTGCATGCGGCCAAGGGCAATTTCACGATGTTGGGCGTTACGGCCTCGGCCAACTTGGCCCACAAATTGGAAACGCTGCTCGATCATGTCCGTAAAGACCAAATCGAAATGTCGCAAGAATTGATGGACACGATGCTTGACGGCGTGAGCGAACTCAATTTGGCGACGAAGACGTTGCCGAAATCCGTGCCGGCTGATAATGAAGCGTTGTTGGAGCGTATTGAAGCGACAATGCGAACATTGGACAAGGATGAGACGATTACGGACCCGGATCAACTATTGGGAACGACGTTTACGCTGGTTCCGACGGTGGAATTGCAGTTATTGGGGGCATTGAAACAGGGTTCTCAGGCATACGAGACGTTTATACGCTTTAAGCCGGGCCGTCAGGCGGAATTTTTGATTGCGTATTTGACGTTGCGGAAGTTGTGCTATCACGGGACGATATTATCGACGTTACCGAGCATCGCGGACATCGAGAACGGCCATTGCGGATTGGCGATCAAGGTATTATGGGCATCGCCGTTGAAGCCGGACGAGTTGAAGAATGCGATAGATCGTTGGGCACCGCTTTTCAACATCGCGGAGCATCAGAGTTTGCCGACGACGGTGTTCCGATACGACGCGAATGCGGAGATATGAGATTGCCGTCCTGTTTGTTTTTTGCAAAAACATTGCACCGCGTTTGGCCAAAATGCCGATACGCTCAAAAGCGTTGAAGGATTTTACGCGGTATTCATTGTTAGCAGAATAGGAGAGTGTTATGGGCAAGTCGGGTTACATAGGGCCTATACTATCTACATTACCAGATATACGAACCCTTCCCTGTGAAGGTGCTGTTCATGTTTATGTGAAAACTGTCCAAGCACGGCAAACTGCGCTCGGACATGCTTGGATGGAAGTCAAGACGGCCGCAGGCTCTTATGCAAGAATTGATTTTGGACCAGGGGCAGGAGCCAATCCCATCGGCGGTAGACAAGGCAACGCAGACATGGGGTCTCTCTGTGATGAGAGTGATCCGCATGCCCATTGTTGGTCATTCAAAGATTGCGACTATATAAACCATGACGCGATTTATCAATGGATAGTTCGTTTTAAGCAAGGAAATGCAAAAGTGAGTGTGTTTTCCTCTGGGTCAAATTATAGCGGACTGATTCAAAATTGTGCCGCAACGGTTGCGCATGCATTAAATGCTGGTTCGGACAGGATATTTCCATTAACCAATCAAGGTTTTAATAAACTGAAGCCGTGGAAATGGCGTCTTACGTGGACTCCTGACGATATAATCGGCTTGTGCAAGGAGGCCGTGAAAAGAATACGCTACGACCAGCGAGAGGAGGGTGTCCATCCTCTTTATTCTCGTAATAGAAACTGTCATCGTCTCTGGTTTTAGGTCATCATGCTGACACTCCAAACCCCGTTTGCGAAATCCCTGGAATTGACCTCCTGTCTCGGCAGCGAAACGCTGTCCGAGGCGTATTTTTACGCCATTCACGCCGTCAGCCAGGAATCTTCTCTCGAAATTGACAAAGTGCTCGGCAAGGATGTTTCCCTGTCCATCGACCTGCCCGACGGGAAAGCAAAACGGCATATCGCCGGGATCTGCACCCGATTCGAGCAAGGCCGAACAAAGCAGCGAGGAACCGAATACGTGCTGGAAATCCGGCCAAGATTTTGGCTCCTCACGCTTAAATCGAACTGTGCCGTCTATCAGAAAAAAACCGTCTTGGACATCGTCGGCGAAGTCTTAAAAAAGGAAAACGTCAAATACCAAGACAAAACCAGCGGCTCGTTTCCCAAGTTGGAATACGTCGTGCAGTACAACGAGACCGATTTCGATTTCGTTTCCCGACTGCTCGAAGAGGCCGGTGTATTTTACTACTTCACGCACACCGAGAGCGAAGCGACATTGGTGCTCGGCAACAAGCCGGACATTTTTGCAGATGCTCCACAAGCCGCCTCGCTGCCGTATATTTACGAGAATTATTCCCTCACACCGAAAAACGAGGTACGTGATGTGACGTTGAGCAAGCAAAGCGTGCCGCTCAAAGTTTCGTTGAATGATTACAACTTTGAGACTCCCACGACGAAATTGCTTGCAACGAAAGGCGAAAAGACGCTGGAACAGTACGCTTATCCCGGCGGATACACGGAAAAATCCCGAGGCGAAACGCTGGCCGACCAGCGTCTCCAAGCGGCTCTGGCCAGCGAAATGCTTTTGACGGCAACGACATCCGCTTCGGGGCTCGCACCGGGTTTTCGATTCAAAATTACCGGACATCCTCGCAGCGATATTAACGCCGCCTGGGTCGTGCGAAGTATGAAAACCGATGTTTCGCAGGAACTTCCGCCGACCGGAGGAGCAGGGCAGGCACAGTACCGGACGGAAATCGAGGCGATTCCCGCCAAAATCGCTCCGCTCCCGTTGCGAAAAACGCCCAAACCCCGGACTTTCGGGCCGATTCCCGCTTTGGTCGTCGGGAAAAGCGGCGAAGAAATTGAAACCGACAAGCATGGACGCGTTAAAGTGCAGTTTTATTGGGACCGAGAGGGCAAAAACGACGAAAATTCGTCCTGTTGGGTTCGCGTTGCTCAAAGTTGGGCGGGCACGAATTACGGTATCGTGTTTTTGCCCCGTATCGACCAGGAAGTTTTGGTGAATTTTGAGGGCGGCGATCCCGATCGGCCTATCATAACCGGCGTGGTGTACAACGATAAAAACAAGCCGCCGTATGAAATGCCCGGTAATGCAACGCGAAGCGTGATTCGCACGCGTTCGAGCAAGCAGGGCAGTGCCGGAAACGAAATTTCCTTTGAGGACAAAAAAGATGCCGAGGAACTGTACCTGCATGCGCAAAAGAATATGCGGGTCGAAATTGAAAATGCTCGAACGACCGAAATCAAGGAAGCCGATGACAAGTTGACGCTCAAAAAGGGCAACCGGACGGTCGAACTTGAAAAAGGAAACGAGACACGAAAAATTAAGGGGAACGTCGATTGCAATATCGACGGGAATGAGACGCGAAAAATCAAAGGCAATGTCGATTTAACCATCGACGGGAACGAAACGCGGAAGATCAAGGGCAATGCCAACTGGACGGTCGAGGGGAATTTGACGCTGACGGTCAAGGGGAACCTGACGATCAAGGCGGACGGTTCTTTGACGTTGGAGTCCGGCACGGCGGCGTCGATGAAGTCGGGGACGGCGATGACGCTCAAGAGCGGAACGGGTTTGAAAGCCGATGCAGGAACGACGCTCAATTTGGAAGGAACGGCCGGCTTTACGCTCAAGAGTTCCGCTCACGGAACCGTCGATGGCGGCGGGATGCTGACGGTCAAGGGCGGGATGGTGAAAATTAACTGAAAAACACGGAGAAATACTATGAGTCAACTTGTCGTTGCCGGTGCGATGTGCCGATGTTCGTTTGGAGCGACGCCGTGTCCGTTGGTTGTGCTGCCGACCAACCGCGTCATGGCTGGCGGGCCGCCCGCCGCGACCATTATGGATCATAAACCTATTGTCAACTTGGCCACGTTCGGACTGTGCAGAAGTCCGGCCAATCCGATTGTTGCCGCTGCGACGGCCGCTGCTTTGGGCGTGTTGACGCCGATGCCTTGCATTCCGGTAACGACTGCTCCGTGGATTCCCGGCTCGCCGACCGTTTTGATCGGCAACATGCCGGCATTGAACAGTTCCTCGAAGTTGCTCTGCAATTGGGGCGGCGTCATTCAGGTCGACTTTCCCGGGCAAGTTACGGTCAGCGTGCCGTAAAACCCATAACGTTGTTAAAGTCGTCATAACCGAGCGGTCGATAAAACGGTGTAGCCTGGATTTACTCAACCTGCAATCGCTCTACGATGTCTTGGAAGCCCGAATATCCGGTCTGTTGGCACGAAGGAATGTTTCTCCTGCCCGCCCATTTTCAAATGGCCAATAGGCGAAACGATTTCCTGATGCAAAAACGGTTCGCGGCGGCCTCTCCGCTCGCCTGGGGTGTTGTCCATAAACACTTCGACGAAAGCCAACTCGGAGCCGGGATTTTTCAAATACTCGAACTCGAAGCATTTTTTCCCGACGGCGGTTACGTTCAGTATTCCTCGTCCGAACAGCATCCGCTAAAACAAGAACTCGACTCGCTCAAAGCGACTCCGAATGTTTGGAAGACGATTTGGGCCATTTTGCCGCTCCATTCGCTCAAATCGCCCGTCGATGCCGAAGATAAACGGTATTGCCAGCAAGAATGTGTGCTCAACGATGCAACCACCGAAGAGCCGACGCCGATTCCCGTGCTCGTTCCGAACCTCGATATTGTCCTCGGAACGCCGCCGGCCCATTGCACCTCGCTGCCGCTCGCCAAAGTCTCATTTCGCGCCGAAGGGTTTCGTTTGGATGATTACGAACCGCCCCAACTGACGATTAAACGGGACAGTCCCATTTTTAAGTTGCTCGAACATTTGACCGGCTCGCTGCGTAATTTGGCAAATGCCCTGATTCGACGCAAGGAAGAAAATTCATACGACGATCGCGACCGGCTCGAGACGTATTCCCTTTTGCCCGGCTTGATAGGGCAGTTGCCGATGCTCGAAACGCTTTTGTTTTCCGAAAGCGTGCATCCGCTCGTTTTGTTCGGCTCGCTCGCCAACGTCGGCGGAATGCTCTGCAGCGTCGGACATGTAACGATACCTCGCCGCATTGATTACGATCATCGTGATTCTCTAAAAAGTTTTACCGACCTTGTGCATGCGATTCAGGAACAAGTTGCCCGAACGTTTCCGACGTACCATCGGGAAATTCCGTTTGATTTTGACCGCGAATCGAACCGTTTTTCAATTTCCTCCTCCAAGATACCCGTCGGTCAGGTGTTCGTCGGAGTCGTTCCACGGCCCGGTGCGGACGAAACGAAAGTTTCGCAATGGATGTCGGAGGCGATCATCGGCTATGAAACCGAAATCAACACTTTTTCGTTTCGGCGAACGGTCGGTGCAGGTCGGCAACGTCAAAGCGGAGTCAGCGGCGTGATACTTTATCGGCAAATGCAGATTTGGAGTTTGTCGCCGCCAAATGAACGTTTGCAAGATATTCTTTTTTGCATTCAGGGAATGTCGGATACGAACAAAGCATCGCAGCCCGTCGAAATATATTTGCTGGTATTGGAAAAAGACTCGCTATCCGGCGATACGAACAATGGAGGTGCCGCATGAATCGTTTGACATCACGTAGCGACGCATTGGATTCGGTCTTGCTTGACGGTCGGCTCCGTTTTTTCCAAAGGTTCACCACGGGACTTTTGCAACGGTTGCCGCAACTTGATGGCATTCAGGAGCAAGAAGGAGTTGAGGCGTTGCACAAGGAACTTCTCACGAAACTTGCCGAAGAGCGTGCAAGGTCCGAGGACGTTTTCGGCGAAGAACCGTTTTTGCTTGCGTCGGGACTTGCCGATGAACTTTTGCAACATGCCGAATGGTTCGGCCAGGTTTGGTGGAAGGAACACCTGCTCGAACAGTCGTTGTTTGGAACACGAACCGTCGGAGACCGGTTTTACACGATCCTTGACCAGGTTCTGACGGAACGCAAACAGAAGGATTTACCGCTTGCAATGATGCTGCTGGATTCGCTGGCCCTTGGGTTTTACGGACGTTATGCAGACGATGAAGTGCAACGGGATCGGCATCGCAACGAACTGGGAACATGGATTCAAAGCAATTTCGAGCAGGATGTTCCCGGTGATTTCGTCGCGGAGACATTTCATTCGCCCCATCGGCATGCATTGCAGACGATTCCTTCGCTTAAGCGTTGGATGCTCTGTGCATTTTGTTTAGCATTTGGACTTTTATTGGCATCGCATTTTATTTGGCAACATAATATCAAACCGCTTCGTGATTTTTTTCTGCCGACAAACGTCAGTATGTATTCGATCACTGAGGAAGGAGAACAATGAACGGTGTATTTGCATTTTTTAGTTTTTCTTTGAACGATTGGAGTTTCAGTACCCTGCTGGGCATCGCCTTGCTTCAACTGTTCATCCTGATTCTGCTGGCCGTCTTGTTTTGGCGGCGCGGAGCTGATAAAAATACGACTCCGCAGCCGGGCAATAACCAAGAAGAACAATCGCAAAACGGCGATGATCCGCGAAATGAACCGTCGGGCTTGGAAATCTACAAAGATTTGTCCTTTCTGCGGCAGCATCTCGGCAACCGGATTCGGCATACGCCCGTCTTTTTAGCATTGGGTGCCCCGTTGCCAGAATCTCTGCTTTCGGTCTTTTCTCCCCACGGCGGGACGTTGCTGCAAGGTACGCAACTCGATATGTATTTGTATGATCGGGGAGTGTTAATCTCGCCCCGAAAAAACTTTGCCGAACATGCATCGCTTGACCCGACGGGATACGATGCTCTTTTTCGGGAACTTCTCCGAATGCGCCCGCAACGAGCATTGGACGGCGTTGTGCTTTCGCTTTCTGTAGAAACGATGCGTCATTCCAGGCAAACCGAGCATACCGCAACGCGGCTCAATGAACAACTTGCCCGGCTTCAACGAATTACCGGTATCAACTGTCCGGTTCAAGTCCTTGTTTATGACAGCGAAAAACTTACAGGATTTCAAGAATTTGGCAACGGCCTGATAACATTTCGCTTACCGAAATTTGGCGAGCAAACGGCCGATTTTGCAAACATTTTATCTTGGGCTTCGCCCTACGACAGCGAAACGCCCTGGGATGCCCGATGGTTGCGGGACGCACAACGGACATTCTGCGACAACGTCTGTCGGGCGTCCGTACATCTTTTCGCAGGAGAAAGCGGCAGGGATTCCGAATCATCCCGTCGGCAATTCTTGCTGGCCGATGAACTCGAAACGTTGACGCCCAATTTGGAACTGTTCTGCAACGTGATTTTTTCACGGAGCGTCTATCACGAACGCTTTCTGTTTCGCTCATTGAGTTTTTGCGGAACCGTCTATACAGAAACGACTCCGCAATTTTTGTTTGCAGACCGAATGTTGCGAGAAAACTTGCCGACCGACTCGGTCTTGGCCGTTCCGCCTCAACGGTTCCTTTATGCACGCCGTCGCAATGTTCGCATCATCCAAACGCTTATTATAAGTATGCTGGTCTTTTGGTCGTTCGGTATGCTTTGGGCTCTTCCCTATCTGAAATTGGATGTCCAAACGATGGAACGTTTTGGCCGAGTTATCGAAATCATCAAATTTCATAACGATGACATCGAAAGGCGAAAAGAAAGCGGAGAGCATACGAAAGTGGTGCGTTCCCCGCTCCGAAGCGACGTACTGGAATGTATTTTTCTCGAAACCAACCCTTCGGGATACGATAATTTGCGTTCAGTCTTTTTCCCAACGAGTTATCTTTCGAAGGTTCCGACCAACGTTTCCCGTTGGCAGGAAAAACTTTATCAACGACTCATCCGTGACACGATTCCTTTGGAATTGGAAGAAAAAGCCCTATTACTCTATGAGACGAGTCCGGCCAATGCGCCAGCATTGTCTGCACCCGCCGATATTTTCCTTACACCGCTTGAAATATCTGAATTTACCGACTTGCAAAATCATATCGATCAATCCGCAGAATTTTGCTCCAAGGTTAGGCAATACGGTGCTTTCCTGAAAAGTGGCGATGCCGCAAGTTTTCTCGAATTGCTCAATTATATTTATGGAACGTCTTTTTCCGTTGGATATTTGCGAGAATCACGAAGCGAGTTGGAAAGCATGTTGCATCGACTCACGCATCGCGGCAGGGTATCCGTTGAAAAAACGCCGGAAGAAATTCGATTTGAACGGCTCCAAGCCCGAATTACCGACTTGATGGAACGCCGGTTTGTCGAACTCGCCAGCATTTTCGATGAAAAACTTTATCAGGAAAATCACTTACATTTGCATTTGAGTTGGGTTTGCGAGCGTTTGAATGGCCCGCCGAGTTTTACGGCAACTTTTCTAGTCGGAGATCGGCTGGATTTGTTTTACCAAGCACTGCAACGAACAATGCTCGCATTGAGAAATCCCGAATTAAATTGGATTCTGAAAGATGCCCCGCTGTTTTCCGACGAGAATCTCCCTCTGCGTACCCAAATCCGCGAGGAAACGTTTCTCGACAATCGCAGTATCGAACAATGGGACCGCCGTGCGGCGGAGTTGAAAGCCCGGCAATTCCAAGCACTGCGATCATTAAAATATAACGAACAAGGGGAACTGTTTACGTTTTTGGACGAAAGAACATTGACCCCGCAACCTTGGCTCGAAAAGTTGGATTTGCTCCTGCAACGATTGCAAAGGGAAGAGTTTATGAAACCGGTCGAAAAAACATTCCTGCCCGACTTTGCGGGAAACATCCTGTCGATCGAATGGAACGTTCAAGCATTGCATGATGCCGTCATTTTTTCGGGCAGATACGAAACGATCTTCAACGAAATGATGCCGGAGCGGTTCGAACTCATTCAAATTAGAGCAGGCGAACAACTAATCGACAATATGCACAGTTTGGTAACGGATGGCGTACGGATTCGGCGGTCGCGCTCCGGCGGAACCATCTTCGGGAATTTTCCCGAAGCCAGAGACAAGATTCTGCAAATCCTCGCGGTGTACGATTCGTTTGGAACGCATGCAAAACGGCAACGGCAAGAATTGGAAACCCTGGCGGGCAGTCAGGCATTGGCGATGTTGGCCGACTTTGATCGGCAATTTGAACGCGATGCCCTCTACCAGCCGCAGCGGCGAACGCTCGAACGCTGGGACGGGAACAATTCCATCCTCGTTCCGCTTTTGGGAATCCCCTCGGAAGGGGCTCTGGAACATTATCTCCAAATGAGCCTTATGCGATTGACTCATTGGCAATCGCAAATCGCTCCGCTGTTGGTTTTCCTGGAACAGCGAAATGATTTTCCAATCACGCCGGAAGACCTTATCCGAATCAAGCGTTGGCAAGGAATATGCCAAGGGCTTGACCTTTATGCCGAAAACAGTCTGGCCAATCCGGTTTCTGCGTTGGAGCAGTTCATAAGGCTTGAATTGCCTAATCCGCAGCGTAAGGCTCTGTCGCCGAGTCCAAATTGGTTTTACCAACGAATGTACGAATTGGATAGGGCAATCCGAACTAACCGGACGGAATACGAGGAACAGCATTTTCATGCTCAATGGAAACGGGCTGCCGAGTTTTTCAACACGAACATTCAGGGAAGATTTCCCTTTGTGTCGGGAAATTACGCGTCCGCTCCGCCGGCGTCGCCGGATGCGATTCGGCATTTCTATCAACTTTTGCCGGAAATGCCAAACGAGTTCACTCAGCAAGATGCCGCAAATATACCGCTGGATTACCACAGGTTTTATGCGAGTATGATGGAAATTAAGTCATTATTTTTTGGACAAACGCAGGGGCCAAATATGCTGCCCGACTTGATGCTGTCGGTCGAATTCCGTCTGCCTGACCCGACGGAAAGCGGTGCGCAAAGACTTTTGGATCAATCCCTCCGGCTGGGGTTAACCGAAATTTCCTTGAGAAATGGAGCGGAGTCCGGCGTTTGGCAATTTGGCACGCCGACGCGATTTACGCTGCATTGGGCAAAGGACGGCGGCGTTGTGCCGCAGGCTCCGGCCAATCCGAATGCGAGGCTTTCGGGGAACACATTGGTATATGAGTACAACATGCCGTGGAGTTTGCTCGTTTTTCTTTATGAAAACGCTCATATCGCTTTGGAACAGGATGCTCTTGGAACGAACAGACTGGACAATCGAATTGGTTTTGACATTCCGACCGTACCGAGCGGTGCGAATTCGGTAAGGGGACAGGATGCGGATCGGTTGCGTACATTTTTACGGATTCGGCTGTACAAGGCGGGCGAGGGCGAAAATATGGAAATCATTTTGCCGCGTCAATTTCCAGATTGGATGCCGGTTGTGGGCGAAAGCCGACGCTTTGAGATCGGGCATGAAAATCAAACGCCGCCGATTTCGGCTTTGGCTCCTCCGCCGGTTTCAAGTCCAGCGATCTTTGAAACTCGCATTCCTCCGCCGTCTCGTGCGGTGCAGACGGTCTCGGAAGCACCGACGCTTTCCGCTCCATTTCGCACTGCTCCGGTTCCGATTCCGAAACGTGTTTCATTAAGTCCGAATGCGCTGCATTATCGATGATAGACAATGAACAAAAAACTATCATGATATTCAATTTAGAAAAAATCCTTCAACCGGCGGAAACAAATCCGCTTTGCGAGCCTTACCTTTTTTACGAATCGGTCTACGACGTTACTTAACAGGAACGCAAAGAAAAAGATGCGATATTGGGTTGATGTGGAATACTATGAAAGGGAGTAAAATGGAATCAATTCCGCAAAACGATTTGCGAACAGAATCGGATGGCTATTGAAGAAGCGAATACACTGACACCGGACAAAACGGCGTCGGTGCAACTTCCTGTGGCGGAGAGATAAAGAATCGGGACAGGGCTTATATGCTTTTGGCGGAATTGGCAGAAATATTGAAACGATGCGAGTCTCACAGTCCGGTGCCGTATGTAATTCAGCGTCTCATCTCGTGGAAGGACAAGTCGCTTGACGAACTGATGGTCGAGTTATCCAAACGGGGATTAGACCTTTCAGTATTGAAAAAATTATTTCAAAATATTCCATAGAGAGCGTATTCAAAATTGGTTTGGCCACACCGGCTTGGCGGGAAAACATTCTCATAGGCGTAACTTTGCGAGATGAAAGAACAAAGCCAATCGCTTCGGATCTCCATTCGTGAACTCCGTCGGCACATTCCACTTCGCCAGTAAATCATCGAACACATCGGCACATCATTAGTCATATACACATTCTTAATAACATTACAACACTGCACCACCAGAATCAACTCAGGAAAATAAGTAGGCAAATACTCAAAAGAAAAACCAGTGAGGACGCTTCCTATCAAAATGCCTTTGAGTAAAAATATGAACAGGTAGGGGACATTTTCCTGAACCATGTTTTCTTCGGAGAGAAGTAATATCGTTGTTATGTTCTTGTAATTTTTTTTCTTCCAGTTTCAGACACTTGTAGGAGTAACGTCGAGTATATCGGCGATTCCGTCGTTGTAATATCCATTGAAGATTAGTTCTACTTCTTGGAGTCACTTTCGGCATATTCTCTGAAAGTAGCATTCGTCAAGTGGGGGTCCCGTTAATGTATCAGTCCATACCATCGCACATCACACGGTCTCCAAGTCAATCGAAGTTCGTCAACCGTAACGCTAAAATACGCAATTCGTTTTCACTCTCGTAAAAACTTGTTTCTCAATCTCATTCAATCGCTCGTTATCCGTGCCTATACCGTTTTGTCTTTCGGCATTTCTATTCGATCCGGTTTCCCTGGTTCCCAGGATAATACTCAAACATTTTCAATTAGACTCCACCTGACTTTTGTACCCAGCAGCGGTCTGCTGTTCCCTTAAACCTCGTTTACTAATTGGTCTCGTCACGAACATGAGACGGCATTTCATCTCTCGGAC
>WRKP01000007.1:54200-76685 GCA_009778035.1 Planctomycetaceae bacterium | reverse complement strand
CATATATGATCTCTCTGCTTTTATCGGAAGTGTATGACTGTCCACATCGGCCAATGTTTTTGCGATAATCGTTTCGCTTTGTTCCTGCATCCAAGAGCCGCCCGGTGAAGAGGTCATGACACGATTGCCTGCACCGGAACTGGCTACTGCAACAAGTGCTACTGCGATAAATTGAGAAGACTCTTCGTTATCTCGTTGGTGCGGACTTAGAAGATAGTAGACGGGAGTCAGAAGCTTCTTTTTCCACTCTGACTTGTTTCTTACTTTCTTCTACCTCTTTACTTCGAACTTCTTTTTCCTGACTCCTCTTTGCTGCCGTCTTTTTCGGCTCTTTCACGGTTTCCGAAATACGGGAACGATTAACGAGCAGCAGCGCAAAATGCAAGTAGAATTGCTCCCCCGCGGAAAAAAGTTGTTTTCATTAGACTGGTTCAGAAACTGTCATTCCGGCGAAAGCCGGAATCCAGACATTGCGTGCGATGCCGGTTCCTCTGGATTCCGGCTTGCGCCGGAATGACGTTTCAGGATTAGAGTCGGCCACATCTCCCGCTCCGGCACGCATTGCCCTATTCCAAAATCGGCTTGATCGTTTCGCAGCCAATCTTTTGCATCGCCGCTCTGAGCCTGATATATGCCGCCTCATCAGGATACGTTCCAACAATCGCGCCGCCGCTGCCCGCAAAATTGGCCGACGCCCCACACGAACGAGCCGTTTCGACCATCAATACCTGCTCCGCCGGTAATCGGCATATCAATTGCCGAATGTCAAAATTGGCATCCAATAATCCAGGAAGCAATTCCTTCTTTCCCGACAACAACGCCTCCCGAGCACGCACCGTCAACTCGGCACACTGCTGCATTGCCGAAATCACAGCCGACTCGCCCTGGTCATACCGAAACCGCAAATTGTTATGAAACACTTCCGTCGGCTCGCTGCACTCGACCGAATACGACACATAAAGCGGCGGCAACAACGAAACCGGCAAATCTTCGTATTCGCCAACCGTAAAACCATCGTCAGTCCGCATAACGTCTTTGGCAAAGTTCATATAGACGCAGCCTTCATAAACCTGGGCAACGCGGTCTTGCAAACCGGCGGGGATTCCGAGTTGATCGCGTTCAATGGACAAGACCAGCGAGGGCAATATCTGTTTCGGAATGTCAATTCCGTAGAAATCCATCAGAGCCCGGAGCGTCGCGACGACGATTGCGCTTGAGCCTGCCATTCCGACTTGACGCGGGATGGAAGATTCATAGCGAAGCGAAAAATTACGGTCTTGCAGGGGCAGTTTGCGTTGGGTGCAATAGAGCAGGAATCCGTTAATTGCGGCTTTGACGAGTCGAATTCCGCCGTAGTAACCATGCAGTCGGACATCTTTGGCGAGTTCGTGGATGGACGGAAAATCGCTTTCGTCGGACGAGCCGGGAATGATTTCGAGACGATCCCATTCGTAGAGGATAACTTGAGCATAAAAGTTTTTAACGATGACGGTAATCGTTTTTCCGTTGTATCCATCGGAGGGATTGCCGATCAATCCTGCTCGCGCAAAGACTTTGCTGCGTGTGAAGTCCATACGAGGAATTGTACCATAAAACCGCGATGTTAGAGCGTATTCATTTTTGTTTTGGGAAAAAATCGTCATTCCGGCGCACGCCGGAATCCAGCCGAACGGCGTGCATACCGCTTCCCTGGTTCCCGGCTTTCGCCGGGATGACGGAGGGGCCGGGATGACGATGCGTCAAGACCAATTCCGAATGTGCTCTAGCGTTGCTCCCGTGTGTGTCGTATCCTCATCGCTCTTGCGTCGTTATGCTGTTGGAAATTTCAATCTGCACGGCCAGCAGGCGGTTATTGCGTTGCTTCTTAACCTCGTCCGGCACATCATCCTCATAAAGTTCCGCGGCCTTCGTGCCAGCCCGTTCGCTGTACTTGAATATGAAACTGTTCCGAAACCTGCAATACTTGACCAAATCGACCGTCTGCTCGAAATCCGCATCCGTTTCGCCGCAAAATCCGACGATGAAATCGCTCGTGATCGTCGCTCCAGGTATCGTTGCATAAATTCTGTCCGCCATCTCCCGATAAAATGCCGCCGTATATTGCCGATTCATCCGCTGTAGCACCGCATCCGAACCGCTCTGCGCCGGGATATGTAGATGCTTGAGGACATTCGGCAAGTCCCGAACGGCTTGAAATAAATCATCGTCAATTCCCGACGGGCCGTGTTGCCGACCTGTTGGGTACATCGTTACGAAATCAATTTGCTCAATGCCGGCAACATCGGAAAGCCGATAGAGCAAGTCGGCCAGCCGCACGCTCCGTTCGCCCTCCTGATAGCGATAGGAATTGACCGTCTGCCCGATGAGCGTGATTTTGGCAATTCCCTGTTTGGCAAGATGCTGCACTTCAGCCAAAATATCCAGCGGGGATCGGCTTTGCTCCGGCCCGCGGACAAACGGCACGATGCAATAAGAGCAAAATTGGTCGCAGCCGAACATTATCCGAACGAGCGACGATGGGGGAGCCGATTCGCGGGATACGATTCTCGCGGGATTGTATTGCTGGAAACTGTCGAGCACGTCGAGATGCGAATTTGCCGTTCGGTTCAGGCTCACGCAGACGGTTTTGGCCGGTTTTATTTTTTCGGTAATGAGTCGGCTGATGGTTTCGTCGAGGATGTCTAGTCTACCGGGCCCGAGAATGAAATCGACGTGCGGAGCGCGTTTGAAAATCTGATTTTGGTCTTTTTGTGCCATGCAGCCGAGCACGCCGAGGATGCCGAACGGTTTTTCGGATTTCCAATTTTTGAGTCTACCGAGTGCGCTGTAGACTTTATCTTCGGCATGTTGTCGAACGCTGCAAGTATTGAACAGGATGACGTCGGCATTGTCGGGAGTATTGATTTGGAGCATTCCCATCATTTTGAGAGCGGACGCGGCGAGTTCGCTGTCCAGGACGTTCATTTGGCAACCGAGCGTTTCGATGTAGAATGTTTGCGGCATAGCGTTGGATTATATCTGAAATGTGCAATGCGCAAGAGCCCCCAACTCGCCACCTACTCCTCCTCGCCGCCGCCGGCAAAGATTTCCGTGCCGCCTTCCTGAAATGCCTGCACGATCTCGCGATGTAGCCTCTGCAAAAGTTCAGGATTCTCCTTGAGATACTGCTTCGTCTTCTCACGGCCCTGCCCAAGTTGAGCATCCCCATACTTATACCACGCACCAGACTTCGACACGATCTTTTGGGCCGCCGCTAAATCCAAAACATCGCCCTCATAACTGATCCCATTGCTGTGCATCATATCAAATTCCGCCGCCCTAAACGGCGGTGCTACCTTGTTCTTCACCACTTTCGCACGAACCCGTTGGCCAATGATCGTTTCCCCTTCTTTGACCTGGCCGATCCGCCGAACATCAATTCGGCAGGAACAGTAAAACTTCAATGCCCGACCGCCCGGCGTCGTTTCGGGACTGCCGAACATCACGCCGATCTTTTCCCGAATCTGGTTGATAAAAATCACGCACGTCTTGCTCTTGGCGATGATTCCCGTGAGTTTTCGGAGTGCTTGGCTCATCAGTCGGGCTTGGAGTCCGACGAAGGAGTCGCCGATTTCGCCTTTGAGTTCTTTTTCGGGAACGAGAGCGGCCACGGAGTCGACGACAATAATATCGACGGCATTGGACTTGACGAGCATTTCGGTAATTTGCATTGCTTCTTCGCCGCTGCCTGGCTGGGAGACGAGCAGGCTTTCGAGGTCAACGCCGATTCGCTTTGCCCAACTGGGATCGAGGGCGTGTTCGGCATCAATAAATGCGGCAATACCGCCCTTTTTTTGGGCTTGAGCGACGATATGGAGCGTCAGGGTCGTTTTTCCGCTTGATTCCGGCCCGAAAATTTCGATGACGCGTCCGGCTGGCACGCCAAATCCGCCGAGGGCGAGGTCGAGCGAAAGGCAACCGGTCGAGATGCCGGTGATGCCTTGCGTCCGATCTGCACCGAGGGACATGATGGCTCCTTCGCCGAACTGTTTTTCGATTTGCATGAGGGCATTTTTCAGATCGGCATTGTCGGAGAAAATGCTATCGGCATCGGCCTTTGCGGCTTTTTTCGACATGGTGTTGGGACGAAACGATTGATTCCAGCGGGTATTCTAACACGGTATTGCCCTGCTTGCAAGTCCTGTATGATTGCTCTAAAATTGCACAGGATGAGTCGATTCGTGTTGTTTTTTTCGTTCCTGTTATTGACGTCCTTTTGTGCAGCGGCGGATATTTCGCGGGCCGTCCAGACTGTCGCGCCGTACTTGGTACGCATCGAAACCATCGGCGGACATGAACGCATCGGCAACCCCGCCGACCGGAGGGAAAGAGCAGAAACGCTGCTTGCCAACGAAGGAACCAGTACCGGAATCCTGCTCGACCAGGAAGGATACATCATCACGGCAGCCTTCAATTTCCTGCATGATCCAACATCCATTTTGCTCATTTTTCCCGACGGCACCAAGAAAGTCGCCCGAAAAATCGCGACCGACCGCCTCCGTATGCTTACGCTGCTCAAAGCCCATGATTTTTCGGCAGGCGAAATTGTCCCGCTTCCCTTTCGCACCAAAGAATCCCTGCATATCGGCGAACGCTGCATGGCGGTTGGGATTGTATTTGCCGGTGAGGCGAATGTTGCATTGGGAATCATCAGCGGGAAAGACCGGATTTGGGGCAAAGCCCTGCAAACCGATGCGGCTATCGGGCCCAACAATTATGGCGGTCTGTTGATGGATATGTCCTGCAATGTTTTGGGGATTCCTGTTCCGCTTTCGATGACGGCACGGGACATCACGGCGGGAGCGGATATGTACGATGCGGGTGTCGGGCTGGCAATTCCGTGGGAAGATATGTTGGCAGCGCTTCCAAAGTTGAAAGAGGGCAAGGACTTGTTGCCGGGATCGTTTGGATTTGGTTTTCGGGACAATCAGACATTCATTGGCGAGCCGATGATTGCGAGGGTTCAGGCTGATTCTCTTGCTGCGGTATCGGGCTTACGGCCTGGCGACAGGATTGTAAGCATAGATGGGGTTCCGATGCCGACGGCATTGGCGGTAACGCAGTACATACGTCAACGTTATGCGTGCGAGTCGCTTTCCATTGTATTTTTGCGAGATGGCGTCGAGCAGACCGTTTTGTTGGCGGAGCCGCAATCGTAAAATTGCGTCGGTTTCCGTAAAATTGTCAAAATAACGGAACTTTTGCATAACTTTGGTGTTGCATATGGTAGACTTGCCGCGAAAACTCAACACGGCGAGTGCTCGAAATGCTGCTCATTTTGCCAAAAAGGAGTAGTTTCATAAAAATAGGCAATTTTGACTTTCCGAGAAGAAGCGGAAAAAGAGTGAAAGGCAGTCCCGCCGCTCGTGCGTGGGTTGTGATAGAATGGATGGATGGATTAATCAGCACGCCGCTTTGCCATGACAACGGACATCCCCGCCGCCCCATCGACCAAAAAAATGAAATGGTATTGGCACATCCTGGCATTCATCACCTGCCTGATTCCGCTCTGCGGGATCAATGGACTCCTCCTTCAAGATATTCCATTTCTCTTGTTTTGTTGCATCTTCGTCGGATTGATCCTGTTTCCGATTGAATGGGCAGCACGGTCGATCCGACCGCGTTGGATGACCGCTCTCATCAGCATCGTTTGGCTCTTGGGCATCCTCGCCCTGGTACACTTCTTGGTGGTATTCGTGATTCCGCCGTTCTCCATTTCGCCGCAAACAACCTATCTGACGGAACCCCGATCGCAGGAATTCCACGGAATCGACTATGCCGCATACATCGAAAGGCAACTCGAGCCCGGTATTCCGCCCGACGAAAACGGCTTTCGCCTGTTAACCGAAACGTTCGGAAAACCTCTGTTCGACAATATCCAAGACAAGCATTGGAGACGGCTTTGTGCATACCTCGATTTACCGACGGGGATCGAACCCATTCTCTCGCATACCACGTTTCGGGAATATATCCGAACGCTCCCGCCGGACGAAGAGGAAATTATTGCAGCATCCACTGGACGCTCTTTCTCCGAAGAAGCGATTCCGATTGTCAAACGCTGGCTCGATGACAACAATGCCGCAATGGACCTGTTCGGCATCGTCGCTGACGAGCCTGCATTCTACATTCCGCCGATGTTCAGCCACGTCTTAATCAATACGCATCTTTTCTACGATGATACCTGTCGCAAAATGGCGAGGGACCTTGCAATTCGCGTCCGTTACCGTTTGACCGTCGGGGAAATTGATGCCGCATGGGACGATGTGCGGACAATCTATCGTCTTGCGGAACACCAGCGTCGGGCGGTCTGGAACGTGATGTCCTCGCTGGTCAATAATGATATTCTCGGGACGGCAAACCACGCCGCGGAATCCGTGTTACTCCATTCGGATTGGGATTCCGATGAAATTCTCCTGAAAGCCGAGGAAATCGTGCCGTTTTTACGGCCGTTTGGCAACGACGAAATACGGAAATGTCTTCTCGGCGAGCGATTGCTGTCCCTTGATGCTATTCGGCACATGGCCGGCGGCAACTTTTACCACCACTTTGCGAATGACGAAGAGCAACCACCCGTCCGGGATTTTTGGGATCGGGCAAAAGGGCGGTTTCTGCGCACAGGACTGATTATGACCAAGATCAATCAGCGATTTGACGAGTTGGAACAGCAGTTGTTTGAAGGTCGCCTGGAAGAACCGGACGACGAGATGCTTCCTGGCATTATGATGTTGCTTGATCTTGCATTTTGGCACGGCAAATCCGGTGCGATTTCGATTTTGATTGGAGAAATGCTGAGTTCCCTGCTTTTTACTGCCATTGAAGCGGGGTGGATGAGTGTACAGTGCCGGCAAGCCGATGCCGATTTACTCCGGCTGGTTTTTGCTTTGACTGCTTATCATCGGGACAACGGCAACTATCCCGAGGGGTTGGACGCATTACAAGAGCGTTACATTGCCGAACTTCCGTTTGATCCTTTTTCTGGCGGGTGGTTTCGTTATATTTTGGAGCCGGAGGGATATTTGCTCTACAGTGTTGGTCCTAATGGCGAGGACGACGGGGGCCGCAATCACGGCGATTTTCCCAGGGGCGATGACATTCGTCGCCGGTCGGCGGATGCGTGACGGGGCGTGTCCATTTTTGCTTTGGCCACGTTTTTGTCATTCCGGCTCCATCAACGGCCCTTCGACCGCAACCGCTTCACCAGCCGGAAATCAATCCGCCGCGTCTCCGCATCGGCTCGCACCGCCTGCACCTGCAAACGGTCGCCGATGCGAAAAACATTGCCCGAACGCAAGCCCAATAATATCTTGGCGAGACTCTCAAAACGATAATAATCATCCTCCAACCACTTCACATGAATCAATCCCTCCGCCGGGATCTCAAGCCCCATCACGAATATGCCAAACGACTCGACCGATGTAATCACCGCCTCCATCCGCTTGCCCAAATTCCGATTCATATAATCAATCAACTTCAATTTGATCAGTTCCCGTTCCGCACCCTCCGCACGCTGTTCCCGTTCGCTGCAATGCTCGCCCAATGCCGTCAATTCCTTGACATTCGGCTTCGGCGTCTTGCCAAACAAGACTTCATCAATCAAACGATGCACCAACAAGTCGGGATAACGCCGAATCGGCGACGTAAAATGACAATAACACGATGACGCCAACGCATAATGCCCCTCCAAATCCGGCGAATACACCGCCTTCTGCATCGAACGCAGCAACGAAAGATTTACCGCATATTCCTGCGAAGTGCCCCGTACTCGTTCGAGCAACCGCTGAATGAGAAACCGATCCTGATAAATCTCCTCCGGCTCCAAGTCGGCAAACCCTAACGATTGGACAAAATCCGTAAAAACTTGCAATTTCATCAGATTAGGCCCTTCGTGAACCCGGCGGAGAAACGGAATGCTCTTCGACGCAAGCATTTCGGCAACGGCTTCGTTCGCCGCCAGCATACATTCTTCGACAATCCGGTTGGAATTGTAATAAGGGGCAATATGCGCTCCGATCACGATGCCGTTATCATCCAGAATGACTTTGGGTTCGGGAATATCCAGTTCGAGGGCCCCGCGGTCGAATCGCTTTTTTCGCAGGACATGCATCAATTCCAACAGGTTCGTCAGCAATTCCTGAATTTCCGGTTCCCATTGCAGTTGGTATTTTTCGGGCTGGTCGAAGAAATCCTGGACTTCCGCGTAGTTGAAGCGTTGCCGGCTCTTGATAGCGGAACGGACAATTTCGATGTAGGCCCTTTTGCCAGCGGGCGTATATTCGATGTATACCGTCTTGGCCAAACGGATTTCGCCCGGCTGGAGCGAGGCCAGCGAATTGGACAGGACTTCCGGCAGCATCGGAATCACCTTATCCGGCAGGTAAATGCTGGTTGCTCTATTCCGTGCTTCTTTGTCGATGGGCGAATTTTTCGGCACAAAATGGGCGACGTCGGCAATGTGGATGCCGAGCCGCCAGTTCCCGTCGTCTAATTTTTCCAGGGATAGGGCATCGTCAAAGTCTTTGGCGTCGGCGGGGTCTATCGTGATGACGAGTTCGTTGGTCAGGTCGACTCGCTGCATGGCGTTGAGCCTCGCAGCGTCGCAGGGCGATGCGGCTAAGAGTTTCTCTGCGGCATCGAGCGTTTCCCGGCTAAACTGTTCGGGCAGGTCGAATTGCCGAATGATGGCCTGCGTATCGTAGACCTTGGCAACGCGTTTACTGGCCTTCTCGCCCTGCGGGGGGCGTACGACGCGTTTGGGACTTCCCTTACCCTGCGGGAGGCATGCTTCGACGTGATGCCCTTTTCCGTAGGCGAGCAGACCTTTGGCGACCATTTCCCGGATGAGCAATCGGAGCGGACGTGCATCGTCGGCAGTGAGGCCGAGCGGGGCCAGGAACTTCCGTGGTTTTTGCGGACGATAGTTCGGTTGTGCGACGATCGCCAGTATTTTCCGCTGGATCGCATCGGGATTGGACAGCATGATCGGCAATTATAACACGTTTTCGGGACGAACTGGCTCTGTATTTGCACTTCTCGGTATTGGGGCCGTGCCGACAGTACCAGGCGAAAATGCCTATTTTTATCGCATGCGATTGATTTTTTTGCCGTTTATGATATACTACCGTTAAACTTTGTCCATTTTGCCTAGTTTTATCGCTGAATGGTGCGCCGCGTTGTCGTTACCGGTATGGGATTCGTCGCTGCTCAGTGCAAATCCCTGAACGAACTCTGGAATGCCCTGAATTCCAGTGCAAGCGTTACAACGCCCTACAATGACAGCAATCTAATCCCCTTGGCCGTCCCAGCCGATTTCCACGGGCATATCGACGACTTTGAATCCCAAGATCCCGCACAACAAAAGGCAATCCGCAAAAGCCTCAAAGTCATGTCCCGGGAAATCCAACTTGCCGTTGCCGCAAGTTGCAAAGCCCTTAATCAGGCCAATATCCCGCCCAGCCGACTCCCGCCCGAACGAGTCGGCGTGTCCTTCGGCTCCGATTACATCCTGACAACGCCCGACGATATGCTGGATGCCGTTCGGTCTTGTATCAACGATGCGAAGTTCGACTCCGCACAATGGGGCGTTGCCGGCTTGCCGAAAATGACGCCGCTTTGGCAGTTAAAATATCTGCCCAATATGCCTTCGAGCCATATTGCGATCCTCAATGATTTTCATGGCCCCAGCAATTCCATCACGCTTCGCGAAGCCTCCGTCGGAGCGGTCGTCGGCGAAGCGGCAGCGATCATCGCATCCGGCAGAGCGGACGTCATGCTCGTCGGGACGACCGGCAGTCGGCTGCATCCCTACAAATTGTTGCATGCCAAACAGCAGGAAGAACTCACGCAGACGGCCTGTCGGCCTTTCGATAAACACCGCGACGGCACCATCCTGGGCGAAGGTTCCGGCGCCTTGGTGCTTGAGGAAATGAGCCATGCCGAAGCACGCGGAGCGAAATCTTGGGCGGAAATCCTGTGCGGAACCAGCATTTCGATGTTTAGTCATACCGCCAAAGACTTGCGACGCGAGGCCGTCTGCAAAGTTTTGCAAAATGTCCTGCGAAAGGGCGAGATGTTGCCGGAGCGAGTCGGGCATATTAACGCACACGGATTGGGAAGTCGGGCATCGGATCTTGCGGAGGCGTTAGGGATTCATGATGTGTTTGGCAGTCGGGCGGATTCGATACCGGTAACATCGGCAAAGGGGTGTTTTGGCAATTTGGGAGCGGGATCGGGAACGGTCGAGTTCATTTCGGCCATACTGTCGTTGCATTATGGCCGACTGTATCCGGTGCTCAATTTTTCGCAAGCGGATTCATCAATTCCGATTTCGGTGGTGCAGAACGGGGAAGTCCCGTCGGGCGATTCGTTTATTAAGATTGCGATGAATCCGCAGTCGCAGGTCTCCGCCGTGCTAGTGCGAGGTATCTGAAAGTGCAGCGGAATTGCCCCGGGAGCGTCAGGCCCCCGGCCCCCCTACAGCCCGCAGGCATTTTTTACCCGTTGCAACACTTCGTCGGCCTTCTTCCTCGCCGTGGCCGCTCCGGTTGCCAACACCGCCCGTACCTCGTCCGGCTTGGCCGAAAGTTCCTCCCGCCGACTCCGCGCTTCCGCAAAAAACTGTTCGGCAAGCACCACCAATTCTTTTTTCACATTGCCGTATCCAAAATTCCCGCGACGATAAGTATCCGCAAGCATCGCCGTTTGCTCTGCCGATGCAAACAGCGAATAAAGAGCAAAAAGATGATCGCCGACAGGGTCTTTCGGCTCCTCCATCGGTCGGCTGTCCGTCGTGATGCCCATAATTTTTTTCTTTTGGACGTTCAAAGATTCAAAAACTTCGACCGTATTGTTGTAACTTTTGGACATTTTCCCTCCGCCGTCCAATCCGGGAACTTTTGCGGCATCTTGCACGATATGGGCTTTCGGCAGGACGAACGTTTCGCCGTATGTGTGATTAAACGCACCGGCAATATCCCGGCACACTTCGATGTGCTGATCCTGGTCTTCGCCGACGGGAACGAGATTGGAGTCGTAAAGCAGTATATCGGCAGCCATCAAGACCGGATAGGTGAACAAGCCAGCATGGGCGGTCAATCCTTTTGCTTTTTTGTCCTTGTAGGCATGGCATTTTTCGAGGAGTCCCATCGGCGTCGTGGTCATCAAAATCCAGCAGAGTTCGGAGATTTCGGGAACGTCGGACTGTACGAAAAGCGTTGCCTGATTGGGATCGAGGCCGAGTGCCAACAGGTCGAGTGCGGCATCGAGTGTGTTTTGTTCGAGTTGTTTTTTATCGCGGATTGTCGTCAGGGCGTGCAGATTGGCAATGAAATAGAAGGCGGATTCTTTGCCGTTTTGCAGGGCGATGTATTGCCGGATGGCACCGAAATAGTTGCCCCAGTGAAATCGTCCCGTCGGTTGAATGCCGGATAATATACGCATAGATGTTGATGGCTCTAAAAGTCTTCGCCATTTTACCCGAATTTTACCCGAAAGGGCAACCGCGTGAAACGGCGGGAGGCAAACGCACGCCTCCCGCTCGTGCGATTGCTCTGTTCATCTCACCACACCTCCAAGGCGAGTTCCAACTCGATTTCGGTCTTTTGAGCGACCTGTTCCTGAACGAGCCGAAGCAGTTGCAAGACTTCGTCGGATGTGCATTCCGCATCGACCATAATGAAACCCGCATTGTGTTCACTGATCGCCGCCCCGCCGACACGCGTCCCTTTCAGGCCCGTCTGCTCGATCAATTCGCTCGCCGAAGAGCCTGTTTCGGGATTTTTGAATGCCAAAACCGAAGCAACATCGCCCGCCGGCTGCTGCGACTTGCGGATGATCCACAGTTTTCGCATCCGTTTGGCCAAGTCCTTCGGCTCATCCTGTTCCAACCGCAACGTTGCCGAAAGCATAATGCCGTCTTCCAAACTGCTGTAACGATAGGCAAACGTAATCTCATTTTTTGATAGGACGGTAACATTGCCGGCAAAATCGGAAATGCGAACGTTTTCGACCCATTGTCCCAAATCGCCGCCGTGAATCGTGCCGGTATTGCCGCAGACGGCACCGCCGAAACTTCCGGGCATACCGACAAAGGCTTCAATACCGCCGAGCCCGAGCGAGACGGAATGCGTGATGACTTGTCCGAATGGCGAGCCCGCACCGGCGGTGATTTTTTGGCCGTCGGCGGTGATTCGGCAAAATTCCGGTTTGGATAACGCGATGACCATACCGGCGATTCCGGCATCGGGAACGAGCAGATTGGAACCTGCCCCGAGGATACGGACGGGCAGATTTTGTTGTCGGCAGAGTTTGAGAATTTCGATCAATTCGGCTTCATTTTCGGGCTCGGCGAAGAACTCGGCAGTGCCGCCGAGTTGCAGCCGGGTATACACGGAAAGGGGAACATCCTGCCGGACAAATTGGGGAAACGAGTCTCGCAGGGGCATAAAAAACGAAGGGCTAAATGAGCGATACGTCCCTCATTGTAGCCGTTTCCGACTGAAAATGAAAGAGGAGCGGGGGCATTATAGTGCGATGATGTATTCGACGATTTGTTCCGGGGTCATCCCATCGGAGATGATTTTGACGGCATTCTTTGGTTCGCATAAAGGCCCGACGGGCCGAGCGGCGTCCTGCGAGTCCCGTTCCGTGATTTGCCGGTAGATTTCGTCGAAATTCCCGACGATTCCCTGTTTGAGCAATTCACCCAATCGCCTTTTTGTTCTTTCTTCGGGAGTCGCGGTGAGGAAGAATTTTTTATCGGCATCTGGGAAAACGACCGAGCCTTGGTCCCTTCCTTCGGTAACGATGTTTTTGCCGCGTGCGTAATTTCGCTGAATTTCGACCAAAAATTGCCGAATGTTGGGATTGTCGGCGGCGAATCGCGTGTATTCGGTAATATGCGGCGATCGGACGGTTTGGGTAACATCTTCGCCGTTCAAGAAAGTGCGCCCATTTTCTATGCGGATGTTTGCGGCGAGTGCGAGTTTTTCGAGTATTTCGGGGATATTCCAGTCGATGTTGGCATGAAGTCCGAGGAGCACCACGGCTCGGTACATGGAGCCGGTATCGAGGTATTCGAAGGTGTTGCCGGTTGTTTCGGAGAGCCGCTGGGCGAGTCGTTTTGCGATGGTGCTTTTTCCTGCTCCGGCGGGTCCGTCGATGGTGATGATCATATTTTAGTGGGAGTGAGTTCGCGGGAGCGGGAGGCGTGAGCCCCCCGTTCTTGGGTTGTTACGAGGCATCCTTTACGGCAATGTCGCTCAGGGAGCGTCCGAGTTTTTTAGCAGCGGCCGTCGCGGGACTGCTGATGCGTCGCACTGGCGCATCGTTTTCGGCATTTCCTCGCATGAAGGAGAGGATTTTATCTTTGCTGGAATCTTCGGGCGGCATCCCCATAGCGTTGACGGCATCGTTCACGCCGAGAAGAACCGAATTTTTGACTCCGTCTCGTACCCAATCGAAAAAATTGAAACTCATCAGGAAACCCTTTCTGTAATTGTTAGGTGATTGTTGCTCGGATGGTAACTTTTTGGACAAAATGCGTCAAGAGGAAAAACTCGCACGAACGCAAGACCGGGCACGCTCTAGCCTCCCGGTTGCTTGTCGCCCAACGCTCTTGCGAGTGAAAAATGATACAATGGCGTATTATGACAGTCTTCCTCACCGAAAATTTTCTGTTGCAAAGCGATGCGGCTATTCGACTCTACCACGAATACGCACAGGCTCTGCCGATCATCGACTATCACTGCCATCTTCCGCCGCAAGACGTTGCCGAAGATCGCCGATTCGGTAACATCTCCCAAATTTGGCTCGCCGGCGACCATTATAAATGGAGAGCAATGCGCGCTGCCGGGGTCGAGGAACGCTTTATCACAGGCAATGCCTCCGATTGGGAAAAATTCGAAAAATGGGCCCAAACCGCTCCCAAAACACTCCGCAATCCGCTCTACCATTGGACCCATTTGGAACTGCGAAAACCCTTCGGGATTACGAACCGTTTGCTTTCGCTCGATACGGCAAAAAGCATTTGGAACGACACCAACGCCAAGTTGCAGTTGCCGAATTTTTCGGCCCGTTGCATCATGCAGCAAATGAACGTCGAACTCGTTTGCACCACGGACGATCCCGTTGATGCGTTGGAAGACCATCAAAAAATTGCGGCAGATCGGTCTTTTAATATCAAAGTGTTGCCGACATTCAGGCCGGATAAAGTTCTGCAATTCGCCGCCCTGTTGCCGGACGGCGGACGGATTACCGAACAAAGCGTGCGGACGTATAATGCGTATCTTGACCGCTTGGCGGAAGCGTCGGGATTGGAAATCCAATCGTATATCGACCTCATCGCGGCATTGCAGATTCGGCATAATTTCTTCCACGAAAACGGTTGCCGACTGTCGGATCACGGGTTTGGGACATTCGGTTTTACGATACCGGATGAATCGTTGGCCGATGCGTGTTTCCGAAAATTGCGGTTGGGCGGCGTGATTGATGAACGGGATGCTTTGAATCTTCAGTCGGCAATTTTGTATCAACTCGGCAAAATGAATGCGGACAGGAATTGGACGATGCAACTGCATCTCGGCGTGATTCGGAACAACAACACTCGGTTTTATCGGCAACTCGGAGCGGATTCGGGCTTTGATTCGATTACGGACGGGAGTTATGCGTTGGCACTTTCGCGATTTTTTGACCAGTTGGATCGGGAGGCGAAGTTGCCGAAGACGGTTGTCTACAATCTCAATCCGGCGGACAATGCGATGTTGGCGACGATGTTGGGCAATTTTCAGGACGGCGCGATGCCGGGCAAAATGCAATTCGGCAGCGGTTGGTGGTTTCTTGACCAAAAAGATGGAATGGAAGAGCAGATGAAGGTGCTTTCGCAGTTGGGCTTATTGAGTCAATTTGTGGGAATGTTGACGGACAGTCGTTCGTTTTTGTCGTATACGCGGCACGAGTATTTCCGTCGGATATTGTGCAATTTATTGGGCGGGGACATGCAGGCGGGCATGTTGCCGAACGATTTCGATCTGATCGGCAACATGGTGCAAGATGTATGCTATCGCAATGCGAAGCGTTATTTCGGGTTTGGATAGGGCTCGTTCGATAGACTCACCCGGGGGCTAACGCCTTACGCTCTTGTCTAGTAGAATACTCTCCATCATGACAAAGTACATTTTCGTAACCGGCGGAGTCGTCAGTTCCCTCGGAAAAGGATTGACCTGCGCCTCCATCGGTATGCTCCTCGAACGACGAGGATTGCACGTCCGATTCCAAAAACTCGATCCCTACATCAACGTCGATCCCGGCCTGTTCTCGCCCGCAAAACGCGGGGAAGTCTACGTCCTCGATGACGGCAGCACTACCGACCTCGACCTCGGACACTACGAACGCTTTACCAACTCCACTCTGACCTGGCGAAGCAGTTGGACGACCGGACAAATCTACCAACGCGTCTTCGAGAAGGAAAAACTCGGAGAATACCAGGGCAATGCCGTTCAAGTCATTCCACACATCACCGACGAAATCAAGTTATGCCTGCACCAAATCGGCGAGCCCGGTACTGACATCGTCATCGTGGAAATCGGCGGAACCGTCGGCGATATTGAAAGCCTACCGCACCTGGAAGCAATTCGGCAATTCGCCTTCGACATCGGCAAAGAACGCTGTCTGTTCGTGCATTTGACGCTGATGCCCTATATCAAAGCCGCTCGGGAACTGAAAACGAAACCCACCCAGCACAGCGTCGGGCAACTCCGGCAAATCGGAATCCAGCCCGACATCCTCGTTTGCCGAACCGCCGTCCCCCTGTCGGCAGAAGAACGAGCCAAAATCGGACTGTACTGCAACATCGACGCCGAGGCCGTCATCGAAGAACGCGATAAAGATTTGTCAATCTATGAAGTCCCTTTGCGGCTGCACGAAAACAAATTCGACCAAATCATCGTCGAAAAATTGAATATCCAGCCGACACAACCGCTTGATCTGACCGATTGGCTGGAACTCATCGACCGGATCCGCAATCCTGAATCGGAATTGACCGTCGCGATCGTCGGCGAATATGCCGGACAGCATTGGGATGCGTATAAATCGGTCTGCGAAGCGTTGAATCACGCGGCCATCAAGCATCGGGTGAAAATTAAGCCCTTGCTGATTCCGAGTCGGGATGTGTTGAAAGAGGATGTCCGGCAAACGCTCTGCCAGGCGGATGCGATCGTTCTTTCCGGCAGTTTCGGCGAGTCAGAATTGGAAGGAAAATTGCTGACGGTCAAAATTGCCCGGGAACAGAAAATCCCATTTCTCGGAATCGGCCTCGGAATGCAATGTGCAGTCATCGAATACGCTCGCAATGTATTGCATTGGGAGGGAGCCAACTCGACGGAATACGACAAGGACACGCCGTATCCGGTGATTAGTTTGCTTGAGGATCGGCGTTCGTTTGAGCAGCGGTCGGATGGACTCAAAATCGGGGCGAACACGACGGTACTTCAGCCGGAAACGCGGATTGCATTGGCTTACGGCAATCGGCCATTATCGTCGGAGCGGTTTCGTCATTGTTTTGAGTTTAACAATCGTTATCGTGTGCAGTGGAGGGATTGCGGCCTGGCGATTTCGGCGGAGAGTCCCGATGGACAGTTGGTTCAAGCGGTGGAATTACGGGAACACCCTTGGTTTGTGGCGGTGCAGTTTTATCCTGAATTCAAGTCCCAGCCGACGCAACCGCATCCGCTGTTTTCGGCATTGGTCGCCGCGGCGCAAGAACGGTGAGCGAACCACCGCTCTTGCGCGTTGATTTTCCCCCGCAAAACGCTAGAATGGAGCACCATGCTCCGTTTTCTCCTCTGCCTTGCCGTCGTTTGCTGCCTTGCCGAACCGCTCCAGGCAAACATCCTCTCCGTTCGCGTCGGCATCGAAGAACGCTATAAAAACGGTCTCTGGACGACCATCACCGTCAACTCGTCAGAACAAATCCAAACCCTCGCAGTCCGCTCGTCCGACTCCGACGGCACGCCCATTACCTATCATTATGAGGGGGACGGGATGTCTAAAACAACCGTCCTCGCAAAACTCGGACGAAAAGACGCCCCCATCCAAGTTTCCGTCAACGGCGGGGCATTTCAATCCTTCGATGTCCCGATGCCGGTCAATGCCGAAAGGCCGATTTATCTGATTTTCGGCAACGACGACATCGGCCTGCAAGGAGCCGTCGCGGAACTGATGCTCCGCGAAGACCGAAGGCCCTTACTCGTTAAAATCAATTCCGTTGACGAGTTGCCGACCAAATGGTTTGGATACGAATCCGTCGAAATGGTCGTTCTGACAACGACCGAACCGGAACTTTTCGCCGGACTCGCCGCGGAGAGTCCGCAAATCCAGGCCCTACACACTTGGCTCCAACTCGGCGGGAAAATGTTGCTCTGTGTCGGTCAAAATGCAGAACAATTCCTCGCGGATGAAACCGGCTGGCTGCACCTTTTCCTGCCAGGCCGATTCGACGGGATGACCGAACTGCGAAACGGGAACCCCTTTGAACGCTTTGCAGGCTCCCAACGGCAAATCTTCATGAACGGAACCGACGAAGCCCCTTTTATGCGGATGCCCCGAATTGTCGAACCACGCGGCATCATTTTCGTTCAAGACGGCGACCTGCCCTTGGTGCTCCAAAGCACGCACGGGCTGGGAATGATGCTCTATTTCGCCAGCGATTTGTCCGGCAGACCGCTCAATCATTGGCGGGATAGAACGACGCTCGTCCGAAATATGATGCAGTGGAATCGAGCACAGCAACGGGCCGCATTAGCCCCCCGATCGGGCGCGATGCTGCAACTCGGATACAACGACATTGCCGGACAAATCCGCAGTGCGCTCGACCAATTTGAGGGAGTCCACGTCGTCCCTTTTTCCGTCATTTTGCTCATCCTGACTGCCTATTGGCTCGTCATCGGCCTGTTCGATTGGTATTTCGTGCATAAGGTGTTGAAAAAGCCGATTTTGACTTGGCTTACTTTTCCGCTGTGGATCGTGCTGTTCGGTTTTTTGACGTATGCGTTGGCCGTACCGGGCAGGCCGAATGCCGAAAAGCATAATGTATTAACGCTTTACGACGTTGATGTCGCAACCGGCATCGTCCGCGAGAGCACGTGGGAAAGCGTGTACAGTCCGCGGGATGCAATCGTTAGCCGCCTGCGAGGCGAGCAATCTGCCGATAACTTTTTTTCCTGGTTCGGCCTGCCGGGCAGCGGACTCGGCGGAATGGCTCCGAATACGGTGAGTCCTTCCGTTTGGCAAACAGGTTCCGAACAGGTTGATTACGGCCAAATTGTGAATGTTCCCATCCAAACGCGATCTACCAAAATTTTCTTCGGCACGCAGCCCATAACGGCAGTGAGGGAACCCTTGAATTTCGCCGCGGGCTCTGTTTATGTTGCCCAACTCGCTGACGATGAGGGAATTCCCGTTGGAACGATTGAATTTCGCGGCGATTTGCCGATCACGAACGCGATTTTGGTTTATGGCCGTTGGGCGTTGGAATTGGGGGAAATCACGCCGGGCCAAACGGTTACGATTACGAAAACCACACCGCGTCGGGATTTACGGGATTTGCTCATTCCGCCGCACACGTTGGACAATGAAAATTTGCGTCGCTTGGCAACGTACAATCCGCAGTCGAAGGATTTGGAATATATCGTTCGGGTGCTGTCGCTGCATCGGGTATTGGGCGGATTTGAGGCGACGGGATTGCATCATGCTTATATGCCATCGTTGGATATGAGCGATTTGCTTTTGGCGGATCGGGCATTGTTATTGGGCGGAGCCTTATCGGATTCGGCAACGGTTGTATATCGTGCTTCGCTTCCGATAGAGTTGACGGCAACATCACCGCGATTGGGTCGAGAGCGTCGCGAGTTGTTACCGGACGCATTGGATGCACCGATCCGCCCGGGATACATCGAGGTTCCGTAACGGTCGCATACCCGGAGGCTCACGCCCCCGGCTCGTGCGCTAACTTGCTCTTGCGCCCACTCCCGCTCTAATACGGCTCCTCCAAGTCCCGAACGCGATCAAACAACAAGATATTCCGATTGAGCAGTTGGATTTGCGCCTCCAACGCCTTGACCGTCTCCCTGAGTTCGCCGACTTCCCGTTTGAGCAAATCGACAGATTGCCGCATTTCTGTCAACTCCCGCGGCAACCTCGGCCCCCAAGGCGTTGCATCCCAAGACGGCGGCTGCTCGACCATCCCCCAATGCGGTGGCGACGACGGCGGCAATCCGGCGGAGGACATCGGGGACATCGGCGGCATGCCCATCCCTCCCCACATACCGGGTCCCGGCTGTGGCATCGGCGATGCAGCGGGCATTCCCCCCCACATTCCCGGCGGCATTTCGGCGGGCATCGCATTCGTCATCGTCGCATTGGGCATGGTCTCGTCGCGGCCGCCTCGGCCTTGGGGCATCTCCGCTCTCTCCATCATCGGTTCGTTTTGGCCGGACACCTGCAACTGTTGCATCACATCGCGGAGTTGTCGGGTCAGGTCTGCTTGCCGGGTTTGGAGCACTTCGGCGAGTCGACGATCGGTGGGCCCGACGAGCGAAAGCATGTGTTGTGTTTCTTGTAATTGGGCGGTCAGTTCGCCTTGCATTCGTTGGAGCATTGCGGCATCGCCGACTGGTCCTTGTGCGAATACGGGCAGGGCGAAGAGGAGCAACAGGGAGAAACCGAGAAAGCGAGCCATTGGTCGTTTGCGGGGTGAGAGGATTGACGTGCGGTAAGTATAGGGATTCTCCGGCCGGAAAGCAAGAGCGGGTGGGGTGCACGAGCCTATTGCATTGTTTGACTCTCTTTGGTACAATATGCGATCATTGAATCATCCGGGGGAACCTTTGGTGGTCGTTTATGGCTAAGCGCATTATTCGTGTTCTGATTATTGATGATTCGCCGTTAGTGCAGAAAATCATCACCGAAGGGCTCTCCAAAGACCCAAATATCGAGGTCTGCGGAGCCGCGTCCGATCCCTACGCTGGACGAGACGCTATCGTTAAACTGCGGCCCGATGTGCTGACACTCGACGTCGAAATGCCAAAAATGAACGGCGTCGAGTTTCTCCGCCGGCTCATGCCGCAGTATCCCATTCCCGTCGTTATGGTCAGCAGTCTGACCGAACGCGGGCAAAAAACGACCCTCGAGGCCATGGCGGCCGGGGCCGTCGATTTTGTGGCCAAGCCCAAGGGCGGCGACCTGAGCAGCATGATTGACGAACTGCGCACAAAGGTTAAAATAGCGTCAACCGTCAACGTTTCCCAATGGAAAAACAGGCAGTATGAGCCCGCCGCCGGGATGGCCAGCGGCATCGTTGCTGCGAAAACTGCCGGGCAAGCCCCTTCCAAGCGGATGTGTGCGATTGGAGCATCCACCGGCGGTACTGAAGCACTCCGGGAAGTCATCGGCGGGTTTCCCCGGGATTTCATCGGAACCGTCGTCGTGCAGCACATGCCGGCCGGTTTTACGAAAATGTTTGCCGACCGACTCAATGGAATTACCCAGGTCGTCGTCAAAGAAGCGGCCGACGGCGATATGATATGCGATGGACGCGTCCTCATTGCCCAGGGCGGGAAGCAGTTGGAAGTCGTTCGGATGGGCGGCGGCTGGGGAGTTCGGTGTTTTGACGCTCCCCATTGTTGCGGCCATCGGCCTTCCGTCGAGGTCATGATGAATTCCGTCGCAAAAAATGTCGGGAACAAAGCCATCGGAGCGATGCTGACCGGTATGGGAGCAGACGGCTCCGGCGGAATGAAGGCGATGCGGGATGCCGGAGCACGCTGCATCGCTCAAGATGAAGCAACGAGCGTCGTTTTTGGGATGCCCAAAGAGGCGTTTGCAAAGGGCGGAGCGGAATCGCTGGTTCCTCTCCATAAAATAGCGAAAACGTTGGTAAGTATGGTAAAATAATTGCGGGAGGGGTACGGGAATGGAGGAGTTAGGGGTCTGAACACGAAAAGACTCCTGGCTCCTCATTCCTGACTCCTCACTCCTTAACTCCTTAACAAAAATGCAGCCTAATACGTCGGCGAGAATCATGCTCGGAGTCGGAGAATACGGTGCTACGAAAGAGGCCGGAGGAATCATCAAAACGATGGCCCTTGGTTCTTGCGTTGCAGTGATGATTCTCGATAGGGGGACACGTTGCGTCGGGATGGACCACATTGCATTACCGGAATCAAGTGTTTCTCCTGACCGTGCGAAACAGTTACCGGGATATTTTGCCGATACGGGAATACCGGCCTTGATTGACTTGATGAAGAAAACGGGGGGTTCCCTGTCGAAACCGTCGAATTTGATTGTCAAAATATGCGGCGGGGCGAACGTTGCCGACCCGAAGGGGACTTTTAACATCGGAAAACGGAATGCCCTGGCGGTGAAGAAAATACTATGGCAGTTTGGGCTCGGAGCCATTGCGGAGGACGTCGGCGGTTCGCATAGCCGAACGGTAACGCTCTATCGGGATTCGGGCCGAATTGTCCTTTCCTGTCCGGGCAGACCGGATTGGGAATTGTAGGGAGTTGCGGAGCCCGCGGCAGGCCCTGCGAACCATTATAAAATTGAAAAGGGAAAAACTATGGGAGACACAATGATGTATATGTTGGTTGGGGCATTCATCATTGGTGCTCTGGTTACCGCTTACGGTATGCAACGGCAGCAAATTAACGATCAACAGCGTCAAATAGACGACCTGAAACGCGAATTGGAGGAAATGAAACGGGAACGGTAAAACAGAAAAAACTATAAAATGAGCAATCCAGCGAAGCAGATTTCCTACGAGATGCTTGATCCAATGGAAGATTCAGGCAGGGAATTGACATATGACAAGGCAGTTGCACAGAAAGCATACAATAGAGGTTTTTTGGTTTCCGAACACGAAATTGTAACGGCTTATCTGTCCACTGGACAAAAAATGACAACGATATTAACAACAGAATGGAAAGGACTATGAGCAATGATATGCACAAAACATTCCTTGACGAATCCCACGAACGGGCGGTGCTTCGGGCAATGTCGGAGGCAACGAATGATTTGCTCCGCCGTCGCGGGGAACAGTCCCGTGTGGAAAATGAAACCGTCGAAGTTCGATTGGAACAAATCGAAAAACGCTTGGCATTGCTGGAGTTGAAATAAAAGACAAACACGAAGAAGTGCAGTTGTAAGATTGTGGAAAACGACAACCTTAACACACGGAAAAAACTATGACAAAACCATACAAGGCGTGCCAGAGTTGTGCGATGCCGTTCAAACACGACCCCCAAGGGGGCGGGACGGAAGCCGACGGGGCAAAATCAGTGATGTATTGCAGTTATTGCTACCGAGAGGGCAAGTTTGCTGATAATTTTGAGACGGCCAAGGAAATGCAGGACTTTTGCATCACAAAACTGTGCGAAATGAAGTATCCGAAAATTG